>JAJZRQ010000005.1 GCA_021802585.1 Chloroflexota bacterium | reverse complement strand
GTCGCGGCCGGGGCCGCCGACCCGGCGGCCGGGATCCGCGAGGCCGAGACCGCCGCCCGCCTCGCGAACGAGGCCCTCTCCCTCGCCCAGCGCGACTACTCCGGCTGGGACGACCCCTGGCACGGCGGGGGCGGCGGGGGCGGCGGGAGCGGCGGCGACATCGCGGGGGCGATCATCGGCGGGATCATCGGCGGACTGCTCGCCGGGGGCGGGCGCGGGGGCGGAGGGCTCGGCGGCCTCCCGGGCGGACGGGGCGGCGGCCTCGGGGGCCTCGGCGGCGGCTGGGGCGGCGGGGGCCGCTCCGGGGGCGGCAGCTTCGGCGGCGGGTCCCCGGGCGGACGTTCCGGGGGCGGCCGATGGTGACCGCCGCGCTACGATGACGGTCGGCGGCGCGGCCGCGGGCCCGCCGTCCGACGCGAACTGATCCATATGACGCGGCGCCGGCAGCGGGGCCGCACCAGAACGGAGGGCGTGCTCTCATGGCGCAGACCTCGATCCTCGGCCGGATGGGCCAGCTGGTTCGGGCCAACATCAACGCGATCCTCGACTCCGCCGAGGACCCCGAGAAGATGCTGAACCAGATGGTCCTCGACTACACGAACAACATCGGCGAGGCCGAGGAGGCGGTCGCCCAGACGATCGGCAACCTGCGGCTCCTCGAGGATGATGCGAAGGAGGCGAAGGAGGCTGCCGCCGAGTGGGGCGCCAAGGCTGCCGCCGCGTCCCGCCGGGCCGACGAGTTCCGCACGGCCGGCACGACCGCCGAGGCGGACAAGTTCGACAACCTCGCGAAGATCGCGCTCAAGCGCCAGATCACGTTCGAGGAGCAGGTCAAGGTCTTCGACGAGCAGATCGCCACCCAGGCGGTCCTCGTCGACAAGCTCAAGGACGGCCTCAACGGGATGCGCACGAAGCGCGAGGAGCTGGTCCAGAAGAAGGACGAACTCATCGCGCGCTCGAAGATGGCCCGCGCCCAGGCGCAGGTCACCGAGACGATGAAGAGCGTGAACGTCATGGACCCGACGTCCGAGGTCTCGCGCTTCGAGGAGAAGGTCCGCCACGAGGAGGCGAAGGCGCGGGGGATGGCCGAGGTCGCCTCGAGCTCGCTCGACGCGCAGTTCGCGAGCCTCGACGACGCGGCCGACGACCTCGAGGTCGAGGCGCGTCTCGCCGCGCTCAAGGGCGGCGCGTAGCCCCGCGACGATCGGTGCCGCCGGCGGCGGCGCACGGCACGCGCGACGGCCCGGGCGGCAACGCCCGGGCCGTCGCGTTCCCGTGGGCAGGGACGCGCAGGCGGCGCCCGCGGCCGGAGCTCAGCGGCCGGGCCGGCGCACCGCGAGGAGGACGAGGAGCCCGGCCGTCCCCACGACGAGGGTGACGATCGTCACCGGGAAGTCCCGGAAGGCCTCCCGCACGGGGGGCAGGAGCGCACTGAGCATCTCGATCCCGAAGACGACGGCGAGGACGAGCGCCGCGACGAGCAGCGCCTCGCGCCAACCCGGTGCGCGGCCGCCCCGCGGCGGCGCCTCAGGCACGGTCCGCCTCTGCGGGGATCCCGATCGGGGCGACGAGGACCCGGCCGGCGACCGCGGCGCCCCGCCGCGTGAGGAGCCCGGCCTTCGGGCGGTGGAACGTCACGGTGACGTCGGCCCGGACCACCGGGTCGGACAGCTCTCCTGAGGTGAGGTCGACCGCCGTCGGGCAGTCCACCGCGACGACGGGGACGCCGGCCGCGCGGGCCCGGTTCGCAAGGTCCACCGCGGAGCGAACGGGCTCCCGGAGGAGCCCCCGGACCCCCGTGCCGAGGAGCGCGTCGACGACGATCGCCGCCCGCTCCACCCCGTGCCCGAGGAGCGCCACGTCCCGCGCGACGGGGGCGTGGACGCGCTCCACGCCGGCGAGCCGCGCGAGGCGGTCCCAGTTCCGGGCCGCGTCCGGCGTCTGGGGTCGCGCCCCCGACGCGACGAGCGCGACCGCCACGCGCGCCCCGTGCGCGGCGAGGCGGCGCGCGGCGACCATCCCGTCGCCGCCGTTGTTGCCGGCTCCGCAGAGGACGAGGATCGGGCCCTCCCCCCAGCGGCCGGTCGCGACGGCGAGCGCTCGGGCCGCCGCGGCGACGCCCGTGCCCGCCTGCTCCATGAGCCGGATCCCGGGAACGCCGAGGCGCTGGGCGCGGGCATCGGCGCCGGTCATCTCCTCGGCGGTCATCGGGGCGCGTGCCATCGCATCCGACCAGCGGGCGGCCAGCCCGTCGAGGTCGAGCTCGAAGAGCTGCCGGTCGTCGGCGGGGAGCGGCGCGGAGCCCGCGGTGGGACGCGCGGGACGGTCGGGGGAGGTCGGCATCGGCGGGTCGGAAGCGTAGCGCGTCGGCGGGGCCCGCGCCGCGCCCCCGTGTGTCCGCGCCGGCCGTGTGTCCGCGTCGGTCGTGGCGCCCCGCGCGCCGCGCCCCGGGGCGCCGATGCGCCGCCCGGGCCGCCCGACGATCCCCGGCGCGCCTATCCCGTGCCCTGGACGCCCGCCGCGATCCCGCTGATCGTGAGCCCGATGAGCCGCTCGAGCTCGGTCCTCGCGCTGTCCCCCGCGGCCCGCCCGGCCGGCCGGCCGGCGTCCACCGCTCCGTTGGCAGCCCCGCGCGCCGGCGCGGCGCGGAGGCGCGCGAGCGCCTCGACCTGGAGGTCCCCGAGCAGGTCGAGGTATGGCGCCCGCAGGTCGATCGAGCGCTGGAGCGACGGCAGGCCGTCGAGGAGCGCCGCCCGGCCGCCGATCGCCAGGACCGCCCGGGCGCTGCGGGCGTGCTCGTCGGCGATCACCGCGGCGATCCGCTCCCCCGCCGCGCCGGCGAGCGCGAGGTGCTCCGCCGCCGAGCGGAGGTCCGTGCGGGCGAGGGCGACCTCGGCGTTCTCGACGAGATGGCGCAGGAACGGCCACCCGGCGTGGAGCCGCCGGAGGCGGGCCATCCCTGCCGAGCCGTGGCGTCGTTCGAACGCGGCCACGGCGGCCCCGAGGCCGTACCAGGCGGGGAGGTTCGCGCGGGCCTGGGTCCAGGCGAAGACCCACGGGATCGCCCGAAGGGCCGCGAGCGTCGTCGGCGGGCGCCCGCCGACGAGGGGGCCGCCGCGGGCCGCCGGGCGCGAGCCGAGCGCGAGCCCGGCGATCTGCTCGATCGGGGTCGCCGCGACGAAGGCGGCCTCGAGCTCCGCGTCGTCCCAGACGAGGGCGCGATACGCGGCGCACGCATCGGCGGCCAGCTCGTCCATCGCCGCCGAGCCGTCGCGCTCGGCCGCGGCGGCGGCCGCCGCGTGCTCCGCGGTCGACGCGAGGAGCGTCGCCGAGACCGCCTGCTCGAGCGAGCGGAGGGCGAGCGTCGGGTTCGCGTAGCGGGCGGCGATCACCTCCCCTTGCTCGGTGAGCTTGAGACGCCCGGCGAGCGCCGCCGGCGGCGCCGCGAGGACGGCCCGGTGGGTCGGGCCGCCGCCCCGCCCGAGCGCCCCCCCGCGCCCGTGGAACACGGTGAGCTCCAGGCCCGCCTCCCGGGCCGCCGCGGCGAGCCGCTCCTGGGCCCGGTAGAGGAGCCAGTGCGAGGCGACGTACCCCGACTCCTTGTTCGAGTCGGAGTACCCCAGCATCACCTCCTGGCGGTCGTCCCGGGCGCGCAGGTGGGCGCGGTACCGGGGCTCCGCGACGAGGGCGGCGAGGATCGCCCCACCCGCGGCGAGCGCCTCGGCCGACTCGAAGAGCGGCACGACGTCGAGGGCCGGGCGACCCGGGGCGAGCCCCCCGGTCGCCCCGGCGGGGATCGCGGGGTCGGCGGCGAGGTCCGCGAGGTCGAGGACGTCGAGGACGTCGGCGACGCGCTCCGTGAAGCTCACGACGCAGCGGCGGCACGCCTCCTCGCCGAAGCGGCGCTGGGCCGCCGCGATCGCCCGGAACGTGGCGAGAACCTCGCCGGCCGGGACCCCGGGGGCGACCTCGCGGCCGAGCGCCGCGGGCGTCTCGCGGAGGGCCGCGAGCGCGGCCCGGTGGACCGCCGCGTGCTGGCGGACCTCGAGCGAGGCGAGGTGGAATCCGAACGTCTCGACCTGCCAGCGGAAGTCCCGCAGCGCGCCGTGCGCGACGCGCCCGAGCCCGTCGGCCTCGAGCGCGGCCTCCATCTCGGCCAGCTCGACAAGGAGCTCCTCGGGCGCCGCGTAGCGCCCGCCGCGCGGGCCGGGCAGCCCGGCGAGGTGCGCGCGGGTCCGGCGGAGGCGCTCCGCGATCGCGCCCAGCCGCCGCCGGTACGGCTCGCGGGGGAAGCGCGCCTCGAGGTCCCGCATCGCGTCGGGGAGGTCGTCGGCGTCCGCCAGGAGGCGCCGCGAGATCGGGGGCGGCGTCGCCCCGCCCCGCGGCCGCGCGGCGACGTCGACCATGAGCCGGGCCGCGACCTCGGCGTGCCCGTGGAGGACATGATCGGCCTGGATCCGGAGGGCCTCCAGCGTCGTCTCGGCCGTCACGAGGGGGTGGCCGTCGCGATCGCCGCCGATCCACGACCCCCAGCGGAGGAACGCGGGAGTCCGCGGCGCCCGGGTCCCCGTCCGTCCGGCGTCCGGCGCGGCGGCGTCCGGCCCGAGGCCGGGCGACATCCGGTCGAGGGCGGCGTCGACGGCCCGGTAGAGGCGCGGCGTCACGGCGAACAGGGTGGCGTCGAAGAAGACCATCGCCGAGCGCACCTCGTCGAGGGGCGTCGGGCGCTCGAGCCGCAGGTCCGCCGTCCGCCAGAGGACGGTGACCTCCTCGCGGAGGCGGCGCCGCAGGTCGGCGTCCTCGGCCGGCGTGAGGCGGGCGTCGTCGAACGCGTCGAGGAGCGCGTAGACGCGACGGAGGGCGAGGAGGACCGTCCGTCTCCGCGCCTCGGTCGGGTGGGCCGTGAGGACCGGCGCGAGGTGGAGCCCGGCGACCCGGGCGGCCACGGCCCCGGCGCCGTCGCCGGCCGCCACGAGCCGCTCGACGGCGGCGGCCACCGAGCCGCCCGCGGGAGCCCTGCCGGCCGCCCGGGCGCGGCGCCGGAGCGCCCGGACGCGCTCCTTCTCCTCCGCGAGGTTGGCGAGCTGGAAGAACGTGCTGAAGGCACGCGCAAGGACCTCGAGCCGGGGCGTGTCGAGGTCCGCGAGCTCGGGATCGGGCTGCGCGGCAGGCGCGAACGCCCCGGGAGCCGCCCCTCCCCGGCGCCGCGCGATCGCGCGGCGCCGGACGCGCTCCACGAGGTCGAGGGCGGCGGGACCCTCCTGCTCGGCGATGACCTCGCCGAGGAGCGCCCCGAGGAGGCGGACCTCGCGGGCGAGGGGGTCGCGCGCGCGGGCCGAGCCGACCGAGCGAGGCTCGGCGCGGATCGCCTGGTTGCGGGCTTCCGACCGCGCCATGCCGGCGCGCCTCAGCGGAGCTCGGCGGGCGCGCCGGGCGCGGTCGTCGCCCGGTGCCCGACCGGCGACCCCGGCACGGCCGGAACGGCGCCCGAGCCCGCCAGGCGGGCCCCGCCGCGAGCGTCGAGCTCGATGAGGCCCTCCCGGGCGAGCGCCGAGAGCGCCCGCTCCACGGCCTCGGCCGAGTGCCCCCCGTGCGGCCCGGCGAGGTCGACGGCGGCGTCGGCCGGCGCCTCGCGCAGCCGGTCCACGAGCCTTCCGCGGAGCCA
This sequence comes from Chloroflexota bacterium, assembly GCA_021802585.1. Classification (GTDB taxonomy): domain Bacteria; phylum Chloroflexota; class Limnocylindria; order Limnocylindrales; family CSP1-4; genus CTSoil-043. Next base: position 60,005 of record JAJZRQ010000005.1, on the reverse strand, counting down.
GCGGCTCGTCCCTTCGAACGGGGTCGCTCGCCGGGGCCGCGGCGCAGGCCCCCCCAGGCCTGCGGCGTCGACCCCGCGCGCCGCGAACGTGCACCACGGCCGGGCCGGGCAGGAGCCGCAGGCCGGTCGCACGGGCCGGCAGAGCGTCGCCCCGAGGTCCATGAGCGCATGCGTCCAGGTCCCCGGCCGCCGCGGATCGACGACGGCGTCCGCCTCCGCCTGGAGGGCCGCCGGGGAGATGCGGGCCGGGTCGCCGACGACGATCCGACCGAGCACGCGCCGCACGTTCACGTCCACGGCCCCGACGGGCTGCCCGAAGGCGACCGACGCGACCGCCCGGGCGGTGTACGGCCCGACGCCCGGCAGCGCCCCGAGCCCTGCGAGGTCGCGCGGGACGGCGCCTCCGCTGGCGACGATCGCGGTCGCGGCGCGGTGGAGGGCGAGCGCCCGCCGGTTGTAGCCGAGGCCGCGCCAGGCCCGGATGACGTCGGCGGGGGAGGCGGCCGCCATCGCCTCCGGCGTCGGGAAGGCGGCGACGAATGCCGGCCAGCGCTCCTCGACCCGGGCGATCTGCGTCTGCTGCGCCATGACCTCCGCGACGAGGATGCCCCAGGGGTCCGGGCGGCCCCCCGTCCGGAACGCGAGCTCCCGGCCGTGGGCGGCGAACCAGCCGAGGACGGCGGTGCGGAGGGCCCGGCGATCGAGCGCGCGGAGGGCGGGCCGGCCGGGATCGCCGAGGACGCGGGGCGGGCGCGGCGGCACGGAGCGGCTACTGCCCCGGGATGACGAGGACCGTCCCGATCCGCATCGCCCGCGGGTCGACGTCGGGGTTCGCGGCCTTCAGGTCCGCCAGGCTCACCCCATAGCGCTGGGCAATCGCCCACATCGTGTCGCCCTTCTTCACGGTGTAGCGCTTGCCGGCGACCGGGGATGCCGTCTCGACCGCGGGCGGCGTCGCCTCCTCCGTGGGAGCCGGCGAGCCCCCGAAGATGTCCGTGGGGGCCGGGGTCGCGACCGGGGCGGGCGTGGGGGTCGGGGTCCCGCCGCCGCACGCGGCGACGAGCCCGAGCGTGACGAGCAGGATCGCGAACCGCCGGCGCATCTCGTCTCCTCCCGACCTCACCGAGGCCCCTCCGGACGGCCGGGCGGCTTCCCGCCCGGCGCTCGCCTGCAGCCTACGACGAACCGGCCGACCCGCGTGTGACCGGGGCGCGGGCGCCGGCGCCCCGCGCTCGCGCCCGGCGTCAGCCGTCGAGTCCGAGGAGCCGTGGGAGGACCTCGCCGGCCGGCCCCGTCACGATGTGGTCGAACGACGTGGCATTCAGGGCCGGGTCGAGGTTCACGAGCCACGTCTCGGCCCCATGGGCCCGCGCCGCGTGCACATAGCCCGCCGCCGGGTAGACGTTGCCCGAGGTCCCGACGGCGACGAACACGAGCGGAGCGCCGGAGCGCCGCGCGGCGCGGAGGAAGCCTTCGACGCGGCCCGTCGCCGCCGGGTCGAGCATCTCCCCGAACCAGACGATGTCCGGCCGCAGGAGCGCGCCGCAGGTGCAGCGCGGGAGGGGCGGCCCCAGCGGCTCGGTCGCGTCGTCGAACGGAGGGCGCAGGCAGCGGCTGCAGCGGGTCCGCCAGAGCGTCCCGTGGACCTCGACGACGCGCCGGCTCCCGGCCCGGGCGTGGAGCCCGTCGACGTTCTGGGTCACGAGGAGGAGCCGGTCGCCGAGGCCCTCCTCGAGCGTCGCGAGGGCCCGGTGGGCGGCGTTCGGCTCGGCCTCCGCCGCGGCGCGGCGACGCATCGAATAGAAGCGCCAGACGAGCTCGGGGTCGGCCGCGAAGCCCTCCGGCGACGCCACCTGCTCGACGGGGTAGCCCTCCCAGAGGCCGCCCCCGCCGCGGAACGTGGCGAGGCCGCTCTCCGCGGAGATGCCGGCGCCGGTCAGGACGAGGACCCGGGTGCCCTCGCCGATCGGGATCCGCGCCTCGTCCACTGCGCCCCGGTCAGGCGCCCCAGTTGACCATGACGTTCTTGACGAACGTGTAGTCCTCGAGCGCGTACATCGAGCCGTCCTTGCCCCAGCCGGATTCCTTGACCCCGCCGTGCGGCGTCTCGGAGGTGAGGGTGAAATGCTCGTTGATCCAGACCGTGCCGAACTCGAGCGCCTTTGAGACGCGCATCGCCCGGCCGATGCTGGCGGTGAAGATCGACGACGAGAGGCCGTACTTCACGTCGTTCGCCCAGGCCACGGCCTGCTCCTCGTCGGCGAAGCGCTGGACCGTGACGACCGGCCCGAAGACCTCCTCCTGGACGATCTCGCTCGCCTGGTCGGGCCCCGCGATGAGCGTCGGCTCGTAGTAGGCGCCGGCGCGCGCCGGGCGGTGCCCGCCGACGACGAGCTGGACGCCGGGGGCCTCGATCGCGCGCTCCACCATCCCCGCGACCTTGTCGACCTGGGCCTGGGCGATGAGCGAGCCCATGTCCAGCGACTCGTGCTCGGCCGGGTCGCCCCAGGCGATCGTCCGGACCTGGCCGGCGAGCCGGTCGACGAGCGCCTCGTAGACCGTTGGCCCGGCGATCACCCGGCAGGCCGCGGTGCAGTCCTGGCCCGAGTTCGCGTAGCCGTAGAGCCGGATGTTCTCGGCCGCGAGGTCGACGTCGGCGTCGTCGAAGACGACGACCGGGGCTTTCCCGCCGAGCTCGAGGTGGAGGCGCTTCACCCCGTCCGACGCGAGGCGGGCGACGTGCTTGCCGGTGACCGTGTCCCCGGTGATCGAGATCATCCGGATCTTGGGGTGGGTCACGAGGAAGTCGCCCATCTCCGCCCCGCTCCCGGAGAGGACGTTGACGACGCCCGGCGGCAGGTGCTCGGCCGCGATTCCGGCGAACGTCAGGGCCGTGAGCGGCGTCCGGGCGGACGGCTTGAGGACGACGGTGTTGCCCGTCGCGAGCGCCGGCCCGAGCTTCCAGGCGGCCATGTACAGGGGGTAGTTCCACGGCGCGATCGAGGCGACGACGCCGACCGGGTCGCGCCGGAACAGCGACGTGTGCCCGGCGAGGTACTCGGTGACCGCCTTGCCCTCCATCTGGCGGCAGGCACCGGCGAAGAAGCGGAACAGGTCGGCGGCGACGCCCATCTCCTCGATGGCGCCGGCGACCGGCTTGCCCGTGTTCCGGCTCTCGAGGCGGCCCAGCTCGTCGGCCCGGGCCTCGATCGCGTCGGCGATCCGGAGGAGCAGGAGCGACCGCTCCTGGGGGGTCGTGTTCCGCCAGCTCGCGAACGCGGCGGCGGCGGCGCTCGCGGCGCGGTCCACGTCCTCCCGGTCGCTCGCGGGGACGCGGGCGATGACCTCGTCGCGGGCCGGGTTCACGACGTCGAGCGTCCGGCCGCTCGCGCTGTCCACGAACTGGCCGCCGATGAACTGCTGGTACGTGTCGACCACGGGAGGGCTCCTCGGGTGCGGGCTTGCGCGTGGTGCCATTGTGCCCGCCGCCCGGGCCCCGCGGGATGGAAGGCCCGTCGGGCGGGACCGCGGGCCGGGGCGGAGGTCGGCGCACGAGGGCCGCCGCGCCTTCCCCCCGGGTGCGTACAATCGGCACGAGTCCGGCCGCGGCCCGTCGGCGGCGCGCATCGGAGGGTAGCCCGCCCATGGCGAACCAGTTCGTCGTCCAGCTCCCGAACGTCCCGGGCGCGCTGGCCGACCTGTCCGAGCACCTCGCCGCGGCGGGGGTTGACCTGCGCGCGATCGGGGGCGGCGGGATCGGCGAGATGGGCCACGTCATCTTCAAGACGGCCGACGACGACACGACGCGCTCGATCTTGGAGCGCGGCGGCTACGAGTTCATCGAGGGCGAGTCCCTCCTCGTCGAGGTGGACGACCAGCCGGGCGGGATGGCCCGGGTCGCGCGCCGCCTCGCCGACGCCGGGGTGAACATCTACGGCCACCTGTTCATCGGGCGCTGGGGGGACCAGGCGCAGTTCAGCTTCGTCGTCAGCGACGTCGGGGCCGCCCGCAAGGCGCTCGAGGGGCTGAGCTCGATCCACGCCGGCTGACGAAGGTTGCCTGGTCACCGATGCACCCCTGGCGCGAGGTCGCCGACCGCGCGTTCGTGCGCCGATATCCGTTCCTGGACCAGACGATCGGGGCGGTCGTGGGCCGGGAGCGCGTCCTCGTCGTCGACACGCGCGCGACGACCGTCCAGGCCCGCGAGCTCATCGAGGACCTCCGCCAGCTGACCCGCCTCCCGTGGGTCGTGACGAACACCCACGTCCACTTCGACCACGCCTTCGGGAACGCGGCGTTCCGCCCCTGCGAGATCTGGGCCCACGAGGGGTGCGCGGACACCCTCCAGATCCACGGGCCGGCCCAGCGCGAGAACGTCGTGCGCTGGGTCCCCGACCTCCGCGACGAGCTCGGCGAGACGCCGCTCGATCCGCCCGACCGGACGTTCGCGACCGCCGCGGACCTCGACCTCGGGGGCCGCGTCGTGGAGCTCCGCCACCTCGGCCGGGGGCACACGGACCACGACGTCGTCGTCCGGGTCCCGGACAGCGGCGTCGTCTTCGCCGGGGACCTCGTGGAGCAGGGCGCCCCGCCCGGATTCGAGGACTCGTTCCTCCTCGAGTGGCCGGGGACCCTTGGGCTCCTCCTCGACATCGTCGGTTCCGTCATCGTGCCGGGCCACGGCGACCCGGTGGGCCGCGAGTTCGTCGAGGCGCAGCTGGCCGACATCGCGTACCTCGCGGAGACCGCCCGGCGCACGTGGCCCGAGCTGCGCGCCGCCGGCCACGACCCGCGCGGCCACGCCCCGCACGACCTCGTGGACGCGGCCGCGCGACACCTCGGCTGGCCGACCGAGCCGGTCCACGCCGCCCTCGGCCGCGGCCTTGCCCAGGCCTCGGGGCGCCTCGTCTGACCCCGCCCGGCACCTGGGCCCCTGCCCGATCGGGCAGCCGATCCCGCCCGATCGTCCGCCCGGTCCGGGCTCCCCCGTCGCGACGGGCCGCGCCACGATCAGGGCGTCGTCCCGGGCCCCGCCGCGGCCCCCGCGGCCCACGAGGAGTTCGCGTGACCGACCCGGCCCCCGTCCGCCGGGGACCCCTGGCGGCGCCCGAGGAGGCGGCGTCCGCCGGGCGCGTCGCGCGGTCCGGCGCCCCGGGGGCCACCGCGGCGGCGCTCGACGTGTCGCCGCTCCTCCCCGGCGACGACCGGCTCGAGCCCTACCTCTCCCGGTCGGCGACGCCGCTGGCGCCGGACGTCGTCGTCCAGCTTAGCGCGCTCGCCGGCAACCGGGCGGTCGCCGCGGTCCTCCAGCGGATCCCCCCGGGGGCGGAGCTCCCGGTCTTCGGCCCCGAGAAGACGAACCGCGAGCTCATCGACATCGCCCTCCGCTCGCGGGACGCCGGCGACGTCAAGGCGATCCGGAACCTCGGCGAGGCGAAGGGCCCAGAGAAGATCGACCTCATCTCGATCCTCGTCCACCAGGGCTGGATCGGCCCGGGCGACGAGACGGCGCTCGAGACGCTGTGGGGCTCCTTCGGCGGGGGCGTCCTCGACCAGGCGCGGGCGAACTCCGAGCTGTGGCGGCTCTCCCTCGAGGGCGGTGCCGAGCTCTACACGCTGCCGATCGTCAGGGCCCAGGCCGACAAGTTCCTCGTCGACGTCCGCTCGATCGCCGGCGGCTACCTCGACGCGAACGAGAAGTACATCGGCGAGGAGCTGAAGCGGCTCGGGGTGCCGGAGGAGGGTGGCGGCGAGGGCGGGGGCGGCGCCCCCGGCGCGGCGCCCGGGGCGGCGCCGTCGGCCGAGGAGCAGGCCCAGCGCCTCACGGAGCTCTCGGTCGCGATGCGGCTCACGAAGGACGCCAAGAAGACCCAGCTGTCGCTCAGGTCGATCGTCGTCGGGATCCGGCGCGCGTACTACATGCTCACCGACCGGACGGTCTACTTCCCGGTCACGTTCGACCCCGCCCGTCCGCCGGACCCCACGGACGCGAACCCGCCGGCCGACCGCATCGAGAAGGCGCGGGCCGCCGGCGCGTCGCCGGAGACGCTCGCTCCCGTGCCGTACCGCGACGTGAAGGCCCAGTGGGACGTCCTCGAGGCGATCATGCAGGGCCTCTCGATCGCCTATCCCGTCGTCGGGATCGGGATGATGGGCGGCGACCGCCCGATGGAGGCGGCCAGCGCGACGGAGGACCCGCGCGCCGCCCGGGCTGCGATCCTCGGGATGCTGACCTCGACCCGCGATTCGATCCGCTCGACCCGGCCGAAGCTCGCCGGATCGCTCGCCTACGAGCTCACACCGATCCACAACCAGCTCTTCGGCGGGGCCCGCGGGACGACCGGCGTGGACTGGAAGGACGCCGCCGCCCAGGCCCTCGCCAAGGAGGTCCTCGACCTCGAGTCGACGGCCGAGTTCTGGAAGACGATGGGCCTCTCGACCCTCGCCGCGGCGGCGTTCATCCTCGCCGAGTTCGCGACCGCGGGGATGGCGACGGCGGCCCTCGTCGGCTTCGGCGTCGGGATCGGGGCCGGCCAGGCGGCCGTCGCCTGGGACAAGGCGATGGAGATGACCCAGGCCGCCCGGGCGACCACCGGGGGCGGGACCGAGCTCCTCGCCTCCGGCCAGGCCGAGATGGCGGTCTTCGAGGCCGCGCTCGCCACGGCGATGGTCGCCGTCGACGCCCTCTCGGCGGCGAAGCCGCTCGGCCGCGCCCTCAGCGGGGCGGTGGACCGCGCGGCCCTCGCGGCGGGCTCGAAGGCCGGCGGCCGGATCCTCGAGGAGCTCGCCGAGCTCGCCGGCCGGGCGCCGGACAGGGCACTCGTCGAGCGGGCCGTCTCCGAGCTCGGCGCGGAGACGGTCGCGGCCCGGACCGGGCGGAACGCCGCCCAGCTCCTCGAGATCGTCGGCGAGGAATCGCCGATCGCGGCCCGCCTCAGGGCCCTCGCCGGCGCGTCGCAGGACCTCCTGAAGCTGAGCCCCGCGGAGTTCGCCCGGCGCGCCGGGAACCTCGCCGCGGAGAAGGCGGCCGACCCCGCCGTCGCCGAGCAGGTGGCGGCCCTCGCCGTCGAGCGATTCGGGCCGAAGCGCGTCCTCGACATGAACGGCGGCTGGCGGACCCTCTCGATGACGCTCGGCAACGAGTCCGCGGCCGGCAAGGCGATCATGCGGTGGCGCGACGGGATGATCGGGGACATCGAGGCTTTCGTCCGGGAGCTGCCCGGCGGGATCGACCGGGAGACCGGCCAGGTCGCGGTGAAGCGGACGGGCAGCCAGGGCGCGTTCACGAACGACTTCGACGTCAGCCTCCTCGGGCCGCACGCGTCGAAGAACCGGTCCGCGGTGCGCTCGTTCATGGCCGGGCGCGCCGGGACGACGCCGGACCGCCTCGGCGAGCTCCTCCTCGCCGACTTCTTCACCGACCCGCGACGGCTCCACCTCTACGACCAGCTGGACCCGGCCCTCCGCGCCGAGGTGAGCGCCCGGGCCGAGAAGGTCGCCGAGGCGACGATCCTCAACAAGACCCTCCACGACGCGCAGCAGGCGGGCAACGACCAGCTCGTCCGGGCGATCGAGCAGCAGATGGAGCAGCTGGGGGTCCCGAAGGCGACGTTCCGGCCGCTGAGCGAGGGCGACCGGGCCGCCCTCTACACGAAGATCGACGACCTCCACACCCAGCTGGAGCAGGCGATCCAGGGCGGCGACAAGGCGGCCCAGAAGTCGCTCGTCCAGCAGATCGGCGACAGCCAGGGCCTCATCAACGCGACGGAGGGCGGCGGCTACTTCTCCGGCGGGGCGACGCGCCAGATCGTGTCGCTCGCGGAGGGCCTCCTCGCGGGCCAGACGACGGCGCTCCCCGAGCACGTGTACACGGCGCTCCTCGACCAGCTCCCGAAGCTGAACGCCGAGGCCACGTCGCTCCTGCGGACCGGCTTCGTGGCGACCGAGGACGCGGTCGGGGCGATCAAGGGGGTCGCCAAGTACGGCAACCGGTTCCGGGAGCTCATGCGCGACCTGGGGGTCGTCGTCCCCGACGAGAGCGCCTGGGACGACCTCGCCGCGCGGCTCCAGAAGCTCCTCCACGAGGCGAAGGGCGAGGCCGACGTCACGCTCCTCTCGCGACTCCAGACGGAGGCCGGCGAGGTCGAGCGGGACGTCTCGTCGGCCCTCGGCCAGTTCCGCGCGGAATCCCAGAGGGTCCTCATGACCCTCAACCGCCAGGCCGCGATGGGCGGCCAGCAGGTGAACTTCGCGGCGATCCAGATGCTCGTCATGGCGACGGCGAAGCTGAGCCGGACCGGGTCGGCGATCCGCGGCTCGCTCCTCGCGCTCGCCGCGCAGCTCGAGCGGATGTCGGCCGCGGCGGCCCGCGCCTCCGGGACGCCCGGCGGGGGCGGTGCACCGGAGGCGACGCCCGGGCCCGGCACGACGACGCCGGCCCCGACGACGCCCGCGCCGGGTCCGACGGGGGGCTGACCGCGCGCGCCTGGGACGCCCGCGGGCCAGCGCCCGGATGACCTCGCCGCGCTCAGCGCCCGGATGACCTCGCCGCCGCCAGCGAGCCGAGCGTCACGAGGAGCCGGTCCACCTCCGCGGCCGTCGTGTAGTGGGCGAACCCGACGCGGACGACGCCGCCGCTCCCGGCGAGGCCGAGGTCCTCGACGAGCGTCGTCGCGTAGAAGTCGCCGTCCCACGCGTAGATCCCCTCGCCGGCCAGCGCCTCCGCGAGCGCGCGCGGCGACCAGCCGCCGATCGTGATCGCGAACGTCGGCGTCCGCTCGGCAACCCGGGCCGGGTCGGCGAGGCCGTGGAGCACGAGGCCGGGGATCGACGGGAGCCCGGCCAGGAGCCGCAGGGAGAGCGTCCGCTCGTGGCCCTCGATCGCCCGCATCCCGGCGACGAGGAGCTCGCGCCGGCCGGCGCCCTCCCGGACGTCGCCGAAGCGCTCCCCCACCCCGGCGAGGTACTCGACCGCGGCAAGGGTCCCGGCGATCCCCTCGTGGTTCTGCGTGCCGGTCTCCCAGCGATCCTCGGCCGGCCGCACCTTGTACGCGGGCAGGGCGTCGAGGATCGCGGCGCGGCCCCACAGGATCCCGACGTGGGGCCCGAAGAACTTGTATGCCGAGCAGGCCAGGAAGTCGGCGTCGAGCGCGGCCACGTCGAGCGGGCCGTGGGGCGCGTAGTGGACGGCGTCGACGAACGCCCACGCGCCGGCGGCGTGGGCGCGGCGAACGATCTCGACCACCGGGTTCACCGTGCCGGTCGCGTTCGACGCCAGGCCGACCGCGACGAGGCGGGTCCGCGCCGAGAGCGCCGCGTCGAGCGACTCGAGGTCGAGGGTGCAGGTCGCCCGGTCGACGGCGACCTCCCGGACGGTCGCGCCGGCGTCGGCGGCGGCCGCGATCCAGGGAGCGCGGTTCGCCTCGTGGTCGAGGCGGCTGACGACGACCTCGTCGCCCGGCCGGAGGACGCGGGCGATCGAGCGCGAGAGGGCGAACGTGAGCGAGGTCATGTTCTGGCCGAACGTCACCTCGGCCGGCGAGGCGGCGCCGACGAGGTCCGCGACCGCCGCATGGGCCTCATCGAGCATCGCGTCGGAGCGGACGCTCGTCGCGAAGGCGCCGCCGTGGTTCGCATTCGACGCGCGGTAGTAGTCGGCGACGGCGTCGATCACGCGGCGGGGCACCTGCGTGCCGCCGGGCCCGTCGAGGAAGACGACCGGCCGATCACCCTCCGCGAGGGCGAGGGCGGGGAACTCGGGGCGGAGGGCGGTGGGATCGAACGCGGGCATCGGGCTCCTCGGCTGCGGTCCGCCCATGGTGCCGCATCCGCGAGCGCGGCGGGGGCGGCCGCCGCCCGACCCGGACCTTCGTCCCCCGGACCCCCGGGCCATTGCACCCGCGCACCGGCGCGCGCGAGCATCGGGCCCGTGCTCCACCGCGCCCGCCACCTTCCTCCGACGCTGCCCGCCCGCCGCGGGATGCGCGCGCCGTCGTTCCGCGGCCGCGCCGCGGCGGCGGCGTCGCACGATGTCGGGTCCTCCGCCCGCGGGCCGCTCGCCCTGGTCCGGCCGGCCTTCGGCCACCCGACGTCCTGAGCCGTGGCCGTCGCCCACCTCCCGGCCTGCCTCCAGTGCGGCACCGTCGCCCGCCGGCCGGGCGTCGCCGTCTGCGGCCGCTGCGGCCTCCCGTTCGGGGCGCCGCCCCGCGACGACGTCCCGCTCCCCAGCTGCCCCGTCTGCTACCGCACGGCCGACCCGGACGGACTCATCCCGTCGCCCCTCGCCCCGGCCCGGCGGATCCCCGTCGTCGCCCACGTCCACGAGCACGACCGGGCGCCGGTCGGCGACGACGAGTGGCTGGAGTCGCTCCGCGAGGGCGACCGGGTCCGGATCGGCCGCTGGCGGGCCCCGTTCGACCTCGTCCGGCGCTATCTCGTCACCGGGGTCGTCGACGCCGGCCGCTCCCGGGCTGCCCGCCACGACGCCGTCGTCACGGCGATGACCCAGCTCGCGCGCTGGGGCGCGGGGGCGTCCGTCCTCGGGGACGAGCCGGAGTGGGCGGAGGCGCGCGCCGCCGTCGCGGACGTCATGGAGCGCTACCACCACCGAGGCTAGCGCCGGCGGCCCCGGCGGGCCGCCTCGCCCGGCCCGCCCCACCAGGCCGGGCCCCCTCCCGACATCGGGTATCATGCGCGGCGGTCGCTGGCGAGTGGCCAAACGGTAAGGCACCTGACTCTGGATCAGGGGATTCAAGGTTCGAATCCTTGCTCGCCAGCCAACTCCCCCGGAGTGTGGTGCGCCACCGCGAGCCGCGCCTCCCCCGGCATCCGAAGAGGCGCCGCCAGGTGAGCACCGAGACCCCGACCGCCGCCGAGCGGTCCGACTTCATCCGCGAGATCGTCGCCGCCGACCTGCGCGAAGGCCGCCACACGACGATCGTCACCCGCTTCCCGCCGGAGCCGAACGGGTACCTTCACATCGGGCACGCCAAGTCGATCTGCCTGAACTTCGGGATCGCCGCCGAGTTCGGCGGCCGCTGCCACCTCCGGTTCGACGACACGAACCCGGTGAAGGAGGAGCAGGAGTACCTCGACGCGATCGAGGCGGACGTCCGGTGGCTCGGCTTCGACTGGGGCGAGCACCTCCACCACGCCTCCGACTACTTCGAGCAGCTCTACGCCTGGGCCGTCCACCTCGTGAAGGCCGGCAAGGCGTACGTTGACGACCTCACCGCGGACGAGATCCGGGAGCACCGTGGGACGCTCACCGAGCCGGGCCAGAACAGCCCCTGGCGGGACCGCCCGGCCGCCGAGAGCCTGGACCTCTTCGAGCGGATGCGCGCCGGCGAGTTCCCGAACGGGGCCCGGGTCCTGCGGGCGAAGATCGACATGGCCTCCCCGAACATCAACCTCCGCGACCCCGTCCTCTACCGGATCGTCCACGCCGCGCACCCGCGGACGGGCGACGCCTGGTGCGTCTACCCGACGTACGACTTCGCCCATGGCCAGTCCGACGCGATCGAGGGGATCACGCACTCGATCTGCACCCTCGAGTTCGAGGCCCACCGGCCGCTCTATGACTGGCTCATCGAGAACCTGCCGGTCCCCTCGCGCCCGCGGCAGTACGAGTTCGCGCGGCTCAACCTCACCCACACGGTCCTCTCGAAGCGCGTCCTCCTGCGCCTCGTGACCGAGGGCCGCGTGCGCGGCTGGGACGACCCGCGGATGCCGACGATCAGCGGCCTCCGTCGGCGCGGCTTTCCCGCCGAGGGGATCCGCGACTTCGCGGCCCTCATCGGCGTGGCGAAGGCCGACAGCGTCGTCGAGATCGGGATGCTCGAGCACGCCGTGCGCGACGTCCTCAATCGGACGGCGCCCCGGCGGTTCGCGGTCCTCGACCCCCTCCGGGTCGTCGTCGAGGACTACCCCGAGGGGCAGGTCGAAGAGGTGGAGGTCGCCAACAACCCCGAGGACCCGGCCGCCGGGACGCGGACGGTGGCGTTCTCGCGCGAGCTGTGGATCGAGCGCGACGACTTCCTGGAGGAGCCGCCGGCGAAGTTCTTCCGCCTGGCCCCCGGGCGCGAGGTCCGCCTCCGCTCGGCGTACTTCATCACCTGCCGCGAGGTCGTGAAGGACGAGGCCGGCCGCGTCGTGGAGCTCCGCTGCACGCACGACCCATCGACCCGCGGCGGCGACGCCCCCGACGGCCGCCGGCCGAAGGCGACGCTCCACTGGGTCTCCGCCGCCCACGCCGTGCCCGCGGAGGTGCGGCTCTACGACCACCTGTTCTCGCGGCCCGACCCGGGAGCCGACGGCGACCTCTTCGCCGATCTCAACCCCGCGTCGGAGACCGTCCTGCGGGGCTGCCGCGTCGAGCCGGACCTCGCGGAGACGCCCGCCGGGGCGACCGTGCAGTTCGAGCGCCTCGGGTACTTCTGCCCCGACCCCGACTCGAGGCCCGGCCGCCTCGTCTTCAACCGGACGCTCACCCTCAAGGACACGTGGGCGAAGCTCCAGGCCCAGGGCCGTCACGACACCCCGCAGGGTGGGCGTGGCTGAGGCGACCGGCGACCCGCGGTTGAGGCGGCCGCAGCCGACGCGGTAGACTCTGGGCGCCGCTGCGGCATCGCTGGCGAGTGGCCTAACGGTAAGGCACCTGACTCTGGATCAGGGGATTGAAGGTTCGAATCCTTCCTCGCCAGCCAACTCCGCCTCAAACCACAAGATGTTGTGGTCAATGAGGACCCGGAGCACCAGATGTCGTGGTCGGAGCCCCGAACGGTGGTCCGTCGCAGGAGGCGACGGACATGGTTTGGGCACCTGACTCCCCTGATCTTTGGGCACCTGATTCGGGCACTCAGAATCTATGGGCACCTGATTCTGACGGGCACCTGACGCTCGGCCGGGCGGTCGAGTTGTTCCTCGCGGCGAAGGCCGCCGAGGGCGCCGCCGCGAAGACCCTCACCTGGTATCGAATGATCTTGCGCCGAGCGGTGACCTCGCTCGGCGACGGCCGGCCGGTCGACAGCCTTGACGGGGCCGACCTGCGGGCCTGGCTGCTCGAGCTCCGCTCGACGCTCTCGCCGATCAGTGTCGCCGGCTACGTCCGGACCCTCAAGGTCCTCGGCAACTGGCTGGCGGCCGAGGAGCTCGCACGGGCCACGGCGCTGCGGGCACTGCGCAAGCCGCGCGTCCCCGAGAGGCTCATCGAGCCGGTCGGGGACGACGCGATGCGGAGGCTGCTCGCGGTCGCCGGTCTGCGCGACCGGGCGATCCTCCTCCTACTGCTCGACACCGGCCTGCGGGTGTCCGAGGCGGGTGGGCTGCGCCTCGGCGACCTGCGGGTCGACGGGACGCTCAAGGTCCGCGGCAAGGGATCGAAGGAGCGGATCGTGCCGGTCGGTGGGACCGCCCGGCAGGCGATCGTCCGCTACCTCGGTCAGCGCGGCCCCGGGGCAGCCGACGATCCCCTCTTCCTCGGCCGGCGCGGGCCGATCGACGGCCGCGGCATCCAGCAGGCGATCCGTCGGCTGAAGACGAGGATCGGGGTGACGGGCCGGCTCAGTCCGCACTCGCTCCGCCACACGTTCGCTCGGAGCTATCTCGTCAACGGCGGCGACGTGTTCAGCCTCCAGCGGATCCTCGGCCACACGACGCTCGACATGGTCAAGCGATATGTCGCCCTCGCCGACGTCGACCTCGTCGAGCGCCACCGCGGGGCGTCGCCGGCCGATCGGCTCATGGGCAACAAGGGGCGGTAGGCAGTCGTCCGAGGGATCGTGTCCGGAGCCTCAGGTCTCCGTCCGACCGCTCGGATGGTCGCCGACGAGCGCTTTGCGTTGTACGAATCGCAACCCCTCGCGCCGCGTTATTACAGCCACGTCGATCGCCCCACCGCAGCCACGGACTTCCAGGGACAGGGCCTGAGCGCTGATGGTCGAGCGGATTCCAAAGATCGCAAGGTCGATGCAGTCCTGCAGAGCCATAGCCTCCCACGGCACCGAGAGCTCGAGCGCTGATACCGCCTCACGCATTTCGTCCATTTGTTTCGGATCGAGACCGAGGCGGTGCCGGACCATCTCGGGAAGGAGCGGATCGAAGCCGGCCAACAATCGCTCAACGATCTTCTTCTGACCGCCCCAGCGCGCCCCGAATGGAGGTTGATGGGGCGCCAGGAAATGCTCGATCGGCGTGACCGTGATCGGGACGTCCAACTGGAACACCCGGGCGTAGGCATCGTCGGCGTCGAATCCCGCGACCAGGAATGACATGGCGTCCGCGGGCTTGGCTGTCGGCGGGTTGGCCTGCCACTGGACCCGGAAGAAGTCGCCAAGTCGGCTTGCGAACTCCGCAACAGGGATCGCTTCATCTGGCAGCGTCGCCTCGAACTCGGGAATGAAGCTCGCCGCGGTGCGGTCACGACCGAGAACGCCCACCCCGTACGTGACTGCGCCGAAGCCGGTGTTCGGCGCTCCGAAACTCAGCACTTTGGTTGCATGATCGAACGTGCTCTCGCGCTCACGACCGCCAGTCGCGACGCGCAGCGTGACCCGACTCTCGGCGGCCAGCACGACCCCCTCAGGTCCCTTGATGACGGTGGCGAGTGTCATCCTCGATCAAGCCTCGTTCGACGCTGGCGTCATCCGATCATGGCCGATCGACGGCGGTCGGTCGACAAACCGATACGCAGCCCGGCGGCGTCTCACTTCCGCGACGACGCCTGCGCGCTGCACGCAATCGCATGCGGGCCGCGCGGTCCGCCACTCGCGCGTCGGCTGGCGCGGGCCGGCGAGCGTGTCGTACTGCACGAAGTTGGATGCAGTCCGCCAGCCCGCAGCGATCGCGACCAGCCGCCCGACGACGAGAGTCGCGGCGGTCAGCGACACAAAGGCGACCGATGGTCGGTATCCCTCGTCGGGCAGCTCCGTCAGCCCAAGCGCACTCGCAAGCCCGCAGATCTCCCTGCCGACAAAGGGGCGCAGACGCTCCTGGTGCGCCACCGAGAGACCTTCGAGATGCGCCTCGAGCAGGATCTCCGCGCCTCGCACAAGTAACTCCGTCGGCAATCCCGTCGCACGCTCCAGCTCCCGCGTGGGCGAGACCGTGGGCGTCGCCGTCGGCGGGAAGAAGCATGCGAGGCAAGGCCGGCCGACAGCGGTAATCGCATGAAGGCCGACCATCGTGTCGCCTGTGGCTCCATCGATTAGGTGATCCGGCCAAAGACGTTGGGAGTCGCGGCGTGCGTCAGGCGAGTCGAGTCCTGTTAGGACGATCGGGGGCCACCGGAGTCGGCCTGCGTCGATGAGTTCGGGCAGATACGCCGCGACCGCATTCCAGCTCCTCGTCTCGAATCGTCTCAGGGCGCTCGCGGCCACGGAGGTCTTCCACGGCTGATCGAGAGCCTCCTTGGCACCGCCGAGCGAATACGTCCCGACGTTCTCGGGTGCGAACCGTTGCGGGTCGACGAGGTCGAGCGACCCCTCAACCGGCAGCTCGGAGAGGATCAGCGCGGTTGCCGACCCGATCGCCCCCAGCCCGAGGAGGAGGCCGTCCAACTGCCAGTCGCGCGGAAGATCCGGGCCTTGAGCGGGCCGATGGGAAAGTGTGACCGGGCACCATGCCAGACGGCGATGGCGACGGCCCCGAACTCCGATTACGCGGGCCGCCACCTTGAAGGTCTCGGCGGCGGCAGCAGCAGCAGCCGCGGCCGATCCCAGAGCGGAAGCAGGTTTCCCCTGTTGAAGGGAGTTGCTCGCCCACGAGAGGCGGAAGCCGTGCAGATCTGGGATGACGCGCAATGACCCGGGCGGCCCCGTGGTGCCGATTCGGATGATCGTGTCACCAGCCCGAGGCCGGCCAACGGCGATGGGTCGATCCGGATCGATGGCCTCGGCCTCGACGCGGAGCCGCTCGACCAGCGAGGTGGGCAGTTCATCGGGGTCGATCGAAATGCGCCCAGGGAGGCGCCGGAGGGTCCGAACGAGGATCGACGCGGTCAAGACAGCACCGGGAATGCCGAGGTCGATGTCGATCGAAACGCTCGCGCCCTCGAGTCGCTGAGCGAGCTCGCTCTGCGGCTGGTCGGTCACGTTCTGCCCGAGGAGAAGCGCGCGGGAGTGATCAGCCGGCACGAACTCCCTCCTCGTCGAAGATGACCGTCCGGCTCGGGGCCGCTACAGCTGATCCAGGGTCGGAGGGCACCCAGACCTGGTCCTGAAACCGCCACCATCCCCATGCCGCCGGATCATTTGGCGGTCGACCGAAGTGCGGGACGATGGCGCTCGTGAAGCCCTCGACGGTGAGCCCGAACCGTCGGTCCGTTGGGGACATCCGCGCGAGTCCGCCATGCGAATGCACCTGAGCGATAACCCGGGCCCCTGCCTCGTCTGCCCAGTCGAACAGTTGGGCGAGGGCGGCGCCACTTATTACGAACTGGTCGGGACGGCGCTCAATTCCGTGCTCGCCGCACAGTGCTAGGACATCGGCATGACTGTCACGACGGGACGAGAGCAGCACCGCACCCGTCTCGAGGCCGTTGTCACCAAACCGAACGACATCGGCGAGCAGGCGCGCCAGCGCAGCCGCCGGTAGTTCGAGACCGGTCATCCCGATCGCCCCTGGTACGAGCGGTCAAGGTGCCCCTGGACGATGTCCACGATCCACAGAAAAGGGTTGCCGGTCGTGGGCCACGGGAACTGGGCGGCCCACTCCGGATGCGATTCGAACCCCTCTTTTGTGAACGGAGCGCAGATATCGAAATTGCCTGGCCGATAGCTCGGCACGACGGGCCACGCGGCCGTGATGCCAAGTGAACCGCCGACGGCGGTTCCGAACTTGACCGAGGGAGGCGCGTCCGGGTATCGGAGCCAGCCGATCCGAACGTAGTACTGCTCCTCGGGGATAGTGCGGGGCCGCATCGTGGCCCACCAAACGCCGGCCTCGCCAGCCGGATCGGCGTCGAGGCGACCGCCATTCTCGTCAAGGTAGAAGGCGACCGCCTCAACGTCCTCGTCGAGGCGCAGCTGGCTCTCGATATCCATCAGGCCCCTTGAATGATCTCGCGGGCGAGGGTGAACTTGACGGCTGCCGCGTGGCCGGCCACGTCGCCGATCGTCCGACCGTCGTCGATCCTGTCGCCGGCGTGAATGAGGTAGAAGAGCAATGCCGGATCCTCAGTCACGCCGAAGCCGCGCATGGCTGCCGATCGGACATCGCCGACCGTCGTGTCCGGTGGCACGTCATCGTGGTAGGGCCCCTCGCCGAGGGGGAAAGTGACCGTTACCTTGATGCTGTCCCTGACCTTGTCCTGTTCGTTCACCACTGGATCCTCCGTTCACTACGGGTTACGCGGCCCATGCTAGCTGAGAGGTTGCGAAGATGTCAACTGGAGTGTACAGTCACGCCGTCGGTGAACGAGAAGGAGGATTCGATGGGTGATCTCGGACGACGCCTGCGCGAAGTCCGTGAACTGAAGGAGTTTTCCCTCCGCGGCACGGCTGCGAAGGCGGGCATCAGTCCGCCATATCTTCAGAAGATCGAACGAGGCGAGGTCAAGCAACCGTCGCCGGCGGTCCTACATCGCCTGGCGGCAGCACTGGCCATTCCGTATCGAGACCTAATGGAGCTTGCCGGCCATGTCGTCCCTCGAGCGGGTCGAGGCGACGCCTCCGTGAATATCCTTGCTCATGCCCTGAATGCAGAGGATCTCTCGGCGGCAGAGGTGGAAGAGCTGGCCCGATACCTGTCCTGGTATCGGCACGAGCGCAGCCGCGAGGGCTGAGGATGACCGGCGATGCCGAGCATCCCGACGAGATTAGCCGGTTGACCCACCGGCTCCTCCTGGATGCTGGCGCGCTCGGACGATTGCCGACCCCTATCGACGACATCGTGGCCGCCGGCAACCTGCGGGAGGCCAGCGAGTCAGTCCTCTCCGATTCCGTCCTCTCGCGCGCACCGCAGTACCTTCGCGCGGCGATCGCTCCCTTTCGCTTCAAGATCCGTGCGTTGCTCGATCGCCGCGAACGCGAGATTCACCTCGACCCCGCCATCGCGATCCACGGGCGACGAAATTTCAATCGACTTCATGAAGTCGTCCATCACATCGCGCCATGGCAGACGGATCTCGTCGTAGTCGACGACGACGTCGATCTCTCGCCGGCGACCCGGCGTTTGTTTGAACGGGAGGCCAATGAGGGCGCCTCGCTTCTGCTGTTCCAACACGACTTCATCCGTCGCATCGCCGCGCAGCACCGATTGGAGATGGCCTCGGTCGTGACCATCGCGGGTCTCTTTGGGGCGTCAATCCGTGCAACATTGCGGGCATTTGCACGGACTCATCATCGCCCCGTGCTTGCGATCGCGCTGGAACCATCGCCGCTGAGTCGCGAACCCCTTCGTTACCGCCGCAATGAGGTCACCGCGTCGCCGTCATGGATTGAGCGATTCGGGCCGCCGAAGGTGCCTGTGGTGATTGCCGACCCGCCCGAGACCTGGCTTCGTTCAGCCGCCGATCTGACCAAACCCGCAGTGGTCGTCGGTGGCGAGGAACTTCGTATCGATCTAGCGGGCAAGCGCCGCGTTGTGAAATATGAACTGGTGAATACGACCTACCAGGTTCTGATCTTGTTCTGGGACCCAAGCGGCTGACACGGTGGCTCAGCGCGAGCGTCGCGGGCCAATCCGCCTGGAGCTAGCCCAGACGGTCGACCGGTGAGGCCTCACGGTGTACCGCGCGGAGGTCGTCATCGAGCAGGTCGACGTACCGACGAGTGACCTGAAGGGACGATGGGCTGTGGCCGAGGATTCGCTGAAGCGAGAACACGTCGCCACCGTTCGCAAGAAACGATCGGGCAAAGGTATGGCGAAGGACGTGAGGTGAGCATCGCGACGCGAGCGTGGTGCGGCGGCTCAGTCGGCGGACGAGCTGCTGAATGCCGCGGGGAGCGAGCGCCCGACCACCGCGGCCGATGAACAGAGCCTCGTCGGGCAGGAGCCTTCCCCGGCGCGCGAGACAATGACGGAGAGCGCGACGGGTCTTTCGGCCAACTGGCACTACGCGCTCTCGTCCGCCCTTTCCCATCACGCGGCACCGACCCTCGATGAGGTCGACGTCGCGAATTCGAAGGTTGGCGGCCTCACTCAGGCGCAGACCCGTATCGAGCAGCAGCAGGACGATCGCCCGGTCGCGCTCGGGCTGCTGAGAACCTGCATCGAGGGTTCTTAGAAGGGCAAGGATGTCGGGTTCCCGAAGGCTAGGAACGAGAAGTTCGGGGACACGAGGAACCGGCACACCCCGAACCGGGTTCGCCGGCAGATCAAGCTCGTTCGCGATCCAGGTCCCAAACGCCTTCACGGTCCGGACGCGGGCGGCCATGCTGCTTGGGGCAAGGCTTCGCGTTCGTCGTGATTGGATTGCCAGCAGCCAGCGCCGCACCTCGACGGGGGCGACGTCCGCGACCGTCGCCCGAACCCCCTCACGCTCGATGAACCGGACGAACTCCCAGAGCATGTCGGCATACCAACTGATCGTCTTCGGGCTCCTGCCGGCGACCTTCAAGGCGGAGAGGTACTCGGAGATGACGTCGGCAAGCGCGAACTCGTCGAGTCTGGGAACAGCGCTTGCGACGGCTACGGCTCGCATGTCTGCAGTTCCAGGTACCGCTTGAAGAGCCGATCCCGAACCTCGTAACGGCCGCGGTGCCCGTTGGCGAGCCGGTCGATCTGGCCCTTCGACGCAAGACGGCGCAGCGATTGCCGGGCGGCTCCCGGCCTCACTCCGCGTCGCGCCGCCTCGGCTTCGATGTCGCCCGAGGGGCGCGGCTCGGTGCTGCGGGCGACGACGGCCACAACCTGGCGGTCGATCGGGGACATACCGGCCCAGCGAGCGGCGAAGATCTCCTGGCTTACGGAGGCAAACGCTCGCTCGAAGGCGACCGCGAACTCGGCCTGTGTGACCCGCCCGTTGCCCGCGGCGTCAAACGTGTAGTAGCCGAGCTTCTGAAGGTAGTAGGGTCGTCCGCCGGCGAGGTCCACGATCTCGGCGACCACGTCGGGGTCGAATCGAACGGTTGTTTCCGCGAGCGGTTCGGCCAGGGCTCGCGCGGCGTCCGAGTCATCGAGCGGACCGACAGTCAGCGGCTCGAAGAACCGGACCAGCGGCTCGTGAGCCGATCGCACCTCCGTGAACAGGCCTGGGGACGCCGCCACGATGAATGCGAGCGGCAGGTCGGCCGCGTAGAGCTCGAGGGCACAGGCGCGCAGGCGCAGGAGCACGTCCCCGGTCTCACGCAGCAGGTCGACGTCATCGAGCAAGACGACCACGGACCGGTCCTCGTCCGCGCGGTGCTCGACGAGTCGTCGCAATGCCGCGCGCAACTCCCTCTCGGAGTTCGGGGCGGTCCGGCGGAACCGAGCGTCGGCGATTCCGATATCGACGCCCAGCTCCACGTCGAGACGCCGCGGCCAGTCCGTCCCAAGTTCGGCATCGATCGCCGTGACGAGACCGGCGAGGAACTCGTCCGCCGACTGCGGGTATGCCATCGAAAGGACGACGGCGTCGCCAGCCTGCTGTCGCAGGCGTCGCCAGTGCATCAGGAGCGTCGTCTTGCCGATCGCCCATTCGCCGAGCAGCGCCGTGTGCTGCGGCTGGCCCTCGCGGGTCCGCGCAACGCGCGCCTCGAAGGCAGCCGTCTCGCGCTCGCGCCCAGCCAAGAGCGGCGGGAGGATCCCGCTACCAGGTCGGAACGGGTTCGTCGATCGCGTTTGTGACAATTGTTTCAAGTCCTGTAACAAAGCCGCCTGAGATCGTTCGGCCGAGGGACGCCGGTGGGCGCCGCCTCGGCCGGGTTGTGCACCTGTGGGTCCACACTCCCTACTGCGCGCCGGCCGGGACGCGGAACCAGGAGCGGCTGCGGGCCGCGTTCTGGATGGCGTCGAGGTAGACCTCGCTGTAGGGGACGCTGCCGCGCTCACTGATCTGCCAGAGGCAGCTGAGCATCGCGCTGGCGACCATCAGGTTCGTCACGAGGAGCTGCGGATGTTCGGCCGCCATTGCCTGGCAGCCGTCGCCGCGCGGTTCCTCTACAGTGGCCATGCCGATCTCCGGGTGGATCTCGGTCAGATGGCCGTCCACGGACCAGCCGTCACGGCGGCGGACGAGCTGGACGTTGCCGTCCGTCTCGTCGTTGCCGCCGCTGATGAGCGTCGCGTCGTCGAGCGATCCGAGATGTCGATCGACGAGGGCCCGCGCCCGGTGGTTGTCGACCGCGAGGAGGACGATGTCTCCCTCGCGGACGATCGACCGGACGTTGGTCTCGTCGAGGAACTCGGGGATGGCCTGGACGGCGAGCCCATCGTCTCGTGCGACCCGGGCCAGGGCCTCGGCCTTGTTCGAGCCCAGATCGCTGGTCGAGCAGGCCTGTCGCGATCGGTTCCCGGGCTCGAAGACGTCGCCGTCGACGAGGACCAGGAGCGAGCGCGGTTCGGGCCGGTTCGCGAGGTAGCGGACGAGCGGCGGGAGCAACTGGCTCCCGATCCCGCCGCAGCCGACGAGGACGATCCGGTCAGCCATCGGCCGTGCCTCCCTTCTCGCTCGAGCCGGAGACCGGCACGAGCCAGTAGCTGAGGCGGTAGCCGAGGGCGGTGGCGAGCTTGCTCGCCTTCTCGATCGCGTCGTCGAGCTCCCGTCGACTTGGCTTCGAGATCTCGTCCGAGGGCTTGAAGCCCCGGGCGAGGTACTCCTTGATCGACGGCTTGCCCTTGAGGCGGGGCGGCGGCGCCAGCTTCACCTTCCGGAGCCAGTCGTCGGGTGGCTCGGCGAGGCGCCGAGGCCGCTCGATGAGCTGACCGGTCTTCAGAGAGAAGCGGATGCCGTCGACGACGATCGCGGCCGAGTAGCCGAGCCGTCGTTGATCGAAGTCGCCGACGACGACGTGGAGCCCATCGAGCTCCGCCTCGTCGTCCTCGTCGATCGAGCTCGCATAGGCGCCGAAGCCCCCATGCGAGTGGATCGTCCCCACGAGTCGACCGCCGGACGGCACGTCGCCGTCCGCCAGGTCGAACTTGACCGAGACACTGGACACCTTCTGGGCCGGCACGACGAGGTCGAAGCCTGCGTCACGCCAGACCAGGAGAACGGCCGCCTCGGTCTTATGCAGCCGGTAGACGGCGCGGAAGAAGCCGACCGCGCGCGCCATCAGGTCGGCTGGGACCTTGGGCAGCGCGTAGTCGACGAACTCCCTGCCCTCCGGCAGGTGGGCGATCCGGCCGACCTTCGTCTGGCTCAGCCCGAGGAGGCTTCGCTTCCGCAGGTAGAGCCCGTCGCGAGCGACGACGAAGGCCGGCAGGGTCGCCCCCTCGAGCGATGGACCGGCTTCGAGGATCGGAAACATCACGCACCTCCGGCCCGTTCGGGCAGGCGGTGGATGAGTTGGACCAACCGCTCGAAGCGGCGTCGCTCGTAGACGAGCTGCTCCCGGATGGGACCCGCATCCCGGAAGACGTGGGCGAGCACCGTCAGTGCGGCCTCCTCGAAGAATCGATCGGGCAGCGGTGTCGCTCGTTCGCCGAGAGCGGGAGCCATCCAGGCGCTGAGATTCCGAGAGCGGACCTCCGGCGTCCGGATGAGGTGGTCACGAAGCGAGGGCATCGGGCTCACCTCCGTCCGCCATAGGTTCCGGGGTCAGGACCTCGGCCTCCGCCGGTTCCTCCGGCAAGGGTGCCCCGGCCGGCAGATCCGTGATCGCGAGTCCGGCCAGCTGCGCCACGACCTGGCGGAGGGTCCGCCAGTACGGGTCGTATTGCAGGGACAGGGCCGCGAGCGGATCGCGCCGGGAGCGGGATGCCCAGGCCCGGAAGCCGCCGTTGAAGGGCAGCGGGTGCCGGCGGAGATCCTGGTTGAAGCGGCTCGCCCAGAACGCGCCGATCAGTGCGTCGACCCGTTCGCCGACGCTCGCCCCGCTGACCCGGACCGACCCGAGACAGACGACGCCGTCGTCGTTCGTGTTCGGCAGGGTCGAGCAGAGCAGCGTCGCGTCGAGCGACGCGATCGGCTGCGCCCGGAAGTACGTGGCTAGTCCCTCGACCTGTTCGCCGATCGTCCAGACGACGAAGACCACGTACGGCACAGCGAGCCGATAGGTGGTCGGCTCGCTGTCGTGACGTCGGCTGGCGTGGTATTCGATCGTCCGCCGCGACGGGGGCTGCTCGACGACGAAGACCGATCGGTCGGTCGTCCCCGAGCGAAGCCAGAAGCGGCAGCCGGTCGGCAGCCGAGGGGTCATGGCGACCTGAGCTGTCGTGAGTTCGGTCATGAGGTCCGGAAGAGTCACCTCCCGGTCGATGACCTCCGTGATCAGGCTCACGAGGTCGCCCTCGATGCGCAGGAACGTGCGCGATTGCATGGCGTTCGGGCTCCTCTCTGCGGGAGCCCGGAACCGGGTGGGAGGGTCCACCGGCTCCGGGCATCCGCGCTGGCTGGCGTCTAGGCCTCCAGGCCCTTCACGCCCGCCTGCTTCTGGAACTCGATCTCGTCGCCCGGGCGGACGACGTAGTCGTCCTGGACCCGGTCGCCGTTGACCGACACCGCGGCGTCGCGCGGGATGTTCAGGACCTGCTCGAGGACCTTCCAGATCCCGCGGATGGACTTCCCAGCGAGATCGAGATCGAGCTCGTTCACGCCGTAGATGACCTTCGTCGCTGGTGTCGTTGCTTCCATTGCCTGCATGGCTTGGTGCCTCCGTGTTCGGGGTGCCGCTCACAAAGGCGGAACCGGGCAGGCAAGGCAGTCGCGGCACGCTGCCTCTGAATCGATCGGTGAGGATCGGCCCGGGTCCGACGCGCAACTGCGGTTGAGCACCGGCGGGCGCGCTCGCCGCCGGCTCAGAGTCGTCCTTCCTGGACATCACCTCCGTTCCGGCGCGGACGTAGGTCCGCCACCCGAACGAGCGAAGCCCGGTGGGACGAGGACTGGCCGTCGACGAGGAGCCCGAACGAGTCCGAGCCGGTCACGCCACCGCCCACGAGGAGCGGAGCGCCGACCGGCGTTCGGATCGTTCGAGGAGGTGTCCTCGGAAACGGTCGTCTCAGGCCCGGCCGGAGCTCCGCCCGCTCGGTTGAGCGGTCGGCGCGCCTCGCCATCGATCGCGCATCGAGAGAAGCGCGATTAGCAGCGTCTATGTGTGGTTGGAAAGGTGCGGCTGTCGCCACGGACCGCTATGGATCCCGGCGCCGGCTATGGCCAGATCGCGGCTGTCGCCGCGGGAGCCCGTGCCGGAGGGCTCCTCCATGCCCGACCTGGGCGATGGCGGCGGCCGGGTCCGTGCGAGGTACGACGCTCGTCTCTGGCCCAGGCCGCCTACGAAGACCCTAGCGCCCGCTCCGGCGTTTGTGAAGTACTTTTCGGTGTATGATGTTGTGTAGTCGACTTGGCCCGTGCACGACCCAAGCCACCCCTCGCCGCTGCCTTCGTCATGGTGTCCCCTTGACAAAGGAGACGGCGTCGAGCTCGAACCCAGTCACGAAGAACCCCGGAACGGAAGGAGTCCGAGGATTCGCCGGCCCGCGGCGACCTTGGACTACGAGGCAGATCGCGGCGCGTAGAAGATCAGGAGTACTCCGACCAGGGCAAACGGCGGCGCCGATCAGGTCCCAGCGGTCAGGCTGCTGCTTGTCGATCCACCAACCCCACAGCAGGCTGAACACGATGAAGAAGCCGCCGTACGCCGCATAGGTGCGGCCGAACTTCGATGGCTGGAGCGTCGGGATGCGGAACACAGCAGGCGGCACACGCGGAAGCGATGACGGCCACCTCGGCCTTGAGCCTCACGCGGCGACTCCAAAGACCGACGCCACCAGGTCCTTGGCGGCCTCGGGCGCGCGCACCTCGAGCGCGGACCCACGGCCGTCGACGGTGAGCGTGAAGGCGAAGAACGAGCAGCACGCCCACTCGGCCCGGGCGAGCCGGGTCACTTCGGCAAGGTCGGCATCCGGCCCGAGCGCCAGGCGAATCCCGCCGTCGACGGGCGTCCGGTCGCGGACGTGGGTGAGAGCGGCCTGCCACTCGGCGATCCGGTCGCCCATCTCGTCGTGGCTGAGCGTGCAGGCGATCGCCGGATCCGACTCGGCAAGCTGGACAACGGTCAGCGGCCGGCCGGTCAGCGGGGGCTGAGTCCGCGGGGCGGCGTCGACGCACGCACAGCCAGGACCATACGGCCCGGCCGAGGTCTCCGCGCTGAGGGCGTGGCGCGCCTCCTGGAGTTGGGCGGTCAGCCCGACCAGCGCCGCCACCCGACGCTGGGCGGTCGCGATCTTGCCTTCGACCAGCTCACGGAGCGGCGTCTGAACCTCGCCGCAGTCTTCGTCGAACGCCGTGAGGAGCGTGGCGATCTCGTCGAGTGAGCAGCCGAGCTCCTTGGCCCGCGCGATGAACCGGAGGCGATCGAGCGCCCGATCGTCGTAGTGCCGATAGCCGTTCTGGCCGCGGCCGGCGCTTGGGAGCAGACCGAGGCGGTCGTAGTAGCGAAGAGTCGAGGTCGAGACGCCCGCCCGGCGGGAGATCTCCGTGATCGAGAGGCTCATGGCCGGACCCTACACGTTGAAGTCGGGTTCAATGTCAAGCCAGCGAACGAGCGGACTAGCCGCCCGACACACCGGGGAGGGTGGTAGGCCACCCGCTCGCGGCGGCCCGCCAGGCTCGCCTCAGCGGCAGCATCCAACCGCTGGCCTCTAGTCACCCTCTCCGCCAGCGTGCTCCGCGGCAAGGACGAGACACGAGGTGAGCCGATCGGCGTTGTCGCGGATGATCGCCTCGCCGAGGCGGAGGATGTCGCGGATCCGATCGTCGACCAAGCGGTAGCGGTTGAAGCGACCCTCGACGTCCGCCCGGACGAAGCCGCACCAGCGGAGGCAGGTGAGGTGCGACGAGATCCGACCCTGGACGAGGCCGAGGTCGTCGACGAGCTCGGTCACGGTTCGCGGCCGCTCCGCGAGAAGCTCGAGGATCCGCATCCGGGTTGGATCCGACATGCCCTGGAAGAACGCGGCCAACGCCGCGGACCGCTCGAGGGTCGGCCGGCCCGCCGCGACGGGCAGGTTGCTCGTCATCACGCCGCTCCGGCCACGCGGGCGACCGCCCGAGCGCAGCCTGCCCAGGCCTCCCGTCCGAGTGACGCCCCCTCGGCGAGGTCGATGACGCGGCCGCGGCCACCCTGTCGCCCGGCCCAGACGTCGGCGTGCTCGGGTGAGCAGAGGATGACCGTCGGGGCGCAGAAGTCCGCTCGGAGATCCGTGCCGCCGTCGGCGAGCCAGAGTCGCTCGGGTCGCTCGGTGGGTGGCTCTCCTCCGACCGTTGCGACCCGCACCGGCCCGCCGCAGACCGGGCAGGTTGTCTCGATAACGGCGTCCGCGTCGAGCGCGGCCGCGATCCCCAACGAGTCGTAGGCACACCAGTTGCGAAATGCCTGGCCGCCGATCGCGAGCCGGTGCGGGCCTTCGGTCAGGCTCAGGCCGCCCGAGCCCGTGACGCGACCCTCACGATCGCGGTCGATCCAGCCGGCACCGGCGAGCTCGTCCAACATCGGCGTGATTCCGCTCAGCGGGACGCCGGCTATGGTGCCGATCTCCTCGGCCGGGACCGGCCGCCCGGACCTCATCAGCAGAGCGAAGGCGGTCTCGCGGACGCGCGCGTGCAGATCCGCGGCTACCAGGTTCGGCCTGCCCGTGTCGAGTGCTTCTGCCACCGGTGGCTCCTCCGAATCGATCGCATCGCAGCTGACAGGTTCTCATACGCGATGCCGTATACGAGCGTACGATACCGCCGACTGAACCGCGCTGGAGGCGAGTGGTGACAGGACGACACGACATCGAGTTGCTGTGGTTCGCGGACTGCCCCAACCATCCGGCGGCCAGGAAACTTCTCGCGGAGGTCGTCGCGGAGTTGTCACCGGGCTCCGAAATCCGCGACATCGAGGCGACCGACCCAGCCGTCGCCGAGAGGCTCCGCTTCGCTGGCTCGCCGTCGATTCGGATCGACGGCCGCGACGTCCAGCCCGGATTCGAGGATCCGGGAGACTACACGCCCCGCTGCCGCGTCTACCCGACCGACCGGGGACTCGCGCGGATCCCGCTACGCGAGTGGATCGAGGCGGCACTCCGCTGAATGGGCGGCGATCTACTGCGCTGACAGGACGCCCCGCTGGATGTTCGCGACATGCCAACGCCGTCGTCAGGCTCCGCTGCCCCTCGGCGAGGCTTCATCCGGCCGTCGCGGTACATTGATGCGGTGAGCGGTCATGGCCTCCGGGCCTTCACGATCACCGGCGCCCTGGTCCTCGCGGCCTTGGCTCTCGGCCACGAGCTGATCTACCTGCTCGCCCACGGCTTCGGCGAGGGCTATGCGAGGGCCATGCAGGAGAGCGGGCACGACCGCTACTGGACGAGCTTCGTCCTCATCGTTCTGGTCGTGACCGGCTGCCTGGGCGTCGTCGCGGCGGCGCAGTGGCGGCGACTTCGGCGACTCGCGGCCGACGTCCAGGCGGGGACGGTGCGCCTCCAAGGCGGCGGCCTCGACCGATTCCTCGAGCTCCTCGGCCCGCTCTGGCTCCGGGTATCCGCCGGCACGATTGCCGCCTATCTGATCCAGGAGAACATCGAGACAGCGAGCATCGGGGCCCCGTTGCCTGGCCTCGGCGTCCTCGGCGGTGAGCACATGATCGCGTTGCCGGTCCTGTTCGCGGTCAGCCTTGCCGTCGCGGCTGTAGGTGCACTCGTCGGTTGGCGTCGCGAGGTTCTGCTCGCCCGCATCCGCGCGGCCGCGCGGCGCCGGTTCCGGGCGGTCGTCGCGGTCCTGCGCCCGGCGCTGGCCGTCGACCGGCCCGCCAGTCGCCGTGAGGGACGCCGCAACGGCGTCCGGGCGCCACCGCTCGGGCTGATTCAGCCAGCCTGATCCCACCCACCAGCCTCGCTGCCGGAGGGTGTGATCACCTTCCGGAGGTGCCTCATTGGCGCGCCCCTTTCTTTGCGCGGTCGTTGCCGCGGCATTCCTGTCGCTCGTCGCCGCTCCCGTCTTCGCCCACGCTGAACTCGTCTCCGCCCTGCCGGGCCCAGGCGAGGAGGTCGAGGGCTCACCAACCGAGCTCGTCGCGACCTTCAACCAGGACCTCGACCCGTCGCGGACGTCACTCGAGGTCCGCGACGCATCCGGCACGACCGTTGCGCGCGGCGGCGAGCTCGGCGATGGGCCTCGGGAGTTCCGCCTCGCCCTGCCCGAGCTACCACCCGGCGGGTACGAAGTCCGTTGGACGTCGTTCTCGGCCGAGGACGGCGAGCTCGCCCGCGATTCGTACACGTTCACGGTCGTCGCGGCCCCGAGCCCGTCGCCATCGCCGTCACCGGCGCCATCCACACCAGCATCGCCCTCACCAACCCCGGCCCCAACCACGCCGTCGCCACTCGCGAGCGCGACGCCGGTCCCGGGTGACACCGTGGCAGCCGGCGACGGGGTTGTCCTCCTTCCGATCCTGGCCGCGAGCCTTGTCATCGGGGCGATCGGCGTCTGGCTGCTCCGGCGGCGGGCGACGTGAGACGCGCACGTGCGGTCCTTGCCGCGCTCGTCGTCCCTCTCGTGGCGCCAGCGACCGCACTCGCCCACGGG
Organism: Chloroflexota bacterium; assembly: GCA_021802585.1. Taxonomy (GTDB): domain Bacteria; phylum Chloroflexota; class Limnocylindria; order Limnocylindrales; family CSP1-4; genus CTSoil-043. Next base: position 31,357 of record JAJZRQ010000005.1, on the reverse strand, counting down.
GCTGCCCAGGGACCGCCACCGACCGATCCGCTCGGCATCGCGCTGGCCTGGCACCTCGACCTTCCGCTGATTCTGGCGCTCGCCGTGGCGGTCACCGCGTACGTGTCCGCTGCCCGCTCGGTCAGCTTCGCCCATCGGGCGAACCCCTGGCCCACGCGACGGACGGTTGCCTATCTCACCGCCGTGGCGGCCGTCGGGCTGGCCTTGCTCTCGCCAGTCGACACCCTGTCCGACGACCTCCTCAGTGTCCACATGGTCCAGCACCTCCTGCTCGTGTCGGTCGCCGCGCCCCTGTTCGCGCTGAGCGGCATCGGGACGCTCGCCCTCCGGGCGGCGTCGGCCGATGTCCGGAACCGGTACCTGCTGCCGTTCCTCCACAGCCGCGTCGTGAGTTCGCTGACGTTCCCGGTCGTCGGCTGGGTCGCCTTCGCCGGCGTCATGTGGGGCTCGCACTTCACGACGCTGTACAACGCAGCGCTCCTCGACGACGGGGTCCACGCGGTAGAGCACCTGCTCTACCTCGGCGCGGCCTGCCTGTTCTGGTGGCCGCTCCTCAGTCCTGACCCGCTCCGCTGGCGCTTCCACCCAGGCGCGAAGCTCATCGCGCTGCTGGCCCAGATGCCGCCGATGAGCTTCCTCGCCGTCACGATCATCGGCGCGGCCGCTCCCCTCTACGCCGCCTACCTCGGACGGACCGACGCGTTCGGCATCGACGCCCTGTCCGACCAGCGGATCGCCGGCTCGCTCATGTGGCTGACCGGCGATCTCGCCCTCCTCATCCCGGGTGCTGCGCTCCTCCTCGCGCTGGTGCGCCACGAGGAGGCCGAGGCGAAGCGGGTCGACGCCCGGCTCGACCGCGAGCGCCAAGCCCTGTCCCGAAAGGAGTCCTGACCCATGCGCGTCCTGTCGGTCCTGTTCGTCTCGGGCGCCCTGCTCGTGGCCGCCTGCGGCTCGGGCGGCGGGTCGCCGCCCCCAGCCGCCAGCGGGCCCGCCGTGGCGAGTCCGTCAGCCGCCGGATCCGGCGGACCGGAGATCATTCCGATCCTCGTCAACTCCGAGATCCTCAAGGGCCCGAACCGTTTCGTGTTCTCGCTGACCGACCGGGCGAACAAGCTCGTCGCGGCGCCCGACGTCAAGGTCCATCTCCTCTACTACGACGTCGACACGGCCGAGAACACGGTCGTCTTCGAGGGCGACGCCCGCTTTCTGTGGGCGATCGAGGGCGAGCAGGGTCTGTACGTCACAGATGTCACGTTCCCCGACGCCGGTCGCTGGGGCACGAAGTTCGAGGCGACGTTTCCCGACGGGGCGGTCAAGAACGTCCGGGCCGACTACGACGTCGCCGAGTCGGGCACCACGCCACCGATCGGGGCGAAGGCGCCGTCGATCGACACGCCGACCGCGGCCGACGTCGGCGGCGATCTGGCCAAGCTCTCGACGGACCAGTCGCCCGATCCGCGGTTCTACGAGACCTCGATCGCCGACGCGCTCGCCGCCGGCGACGCGTTCGTCGTGACGTTCGCCACCCCGGCTTTCTGCCAGACCCGGCTGTGCGGGCCGACGCTCGAGACCGTCAAGCGCGTGGCCAGGGACTACACCGATGTCACGTTCATCAACGTCGAGCCCTACAAGATGGCGTTCAGCGACGGCAGCCTCCAGCCCGAGCTCGACGCCAACAACCAGCTCCAGCCGACGGACTGGACAAACGCCTGGGGGCTCCAGTCCGAGCCGTACACGTTCGTCGTGGCGGCCGACGGGACGGTTGCTGCGAAGTTCGAGGGCGTGCTCGGTGAGGACGAGCTGCGGGGCACGCTCGATGCGCTGTGAGCCCGATCCGTTCGCTCCTCCTTTTGATCGCGATCGCGCTCGCGGCCTGCGGCCCGGCGCCGCAGACGGTGGCGGGGTTCGTGATCGACGTGAAGAGCACGAGCCTGACCGAGATCCAGAGCTTCACGCTGCGGACCCAGGACGGCCAGGAGCTCGTCTTCCGGGTAGGTCCGCTCGAGCTCGACGGAGGCGCCTTCCCGGCGGGCCACCTGCGCGAGCACATGGCCCTCAGCCAGCCGGTCGCGGTGGCATACCGCGAGGAGAGCGGCGAGCGGGTGGCGTACCGGCTCGTCGACGCGACATGGCTGCAGCCATGAGGCGCGCGTCGGTCGCGCTCGCAGCGCTCGTGACGCTCCTGGCGGTCCCGACGCCAGCGCTCGCCCACGGCCTCGTCGGCCGGCTCGAGTCGCCGCTGCCGCTGGCGGTCTACCTCGCCGGCGCGGCGATGGCGGTCGCGCTCTCGTTCGCGTTCGTCATCCTCCGCGATGTCCGCGCGCCGGCCGACCCGCCCGCCCGCACGGTCGACGTACCCCTGCCGCTCGCCCTCGGCCTGCGGGCGATCGGGCTCGTCGCGTGGACCTGGATCGTCGCCCAGACGATCGTCGGCGGCTCGTCCGACGCCGACGTCTCGTCGCTGTTCCTGTGGGTCTACGGCTGGGTCGGCGTGGCGGCAGTGTCCGCCTTCGTCGGCCCGATCTGGACCTGGCTCGATCCGTTCACGACACTGTTCGACCTCGGTGCCGCGGCCCTCCGTCGGCTCAACGTCAAAGGCTGGGACCCCGTACCGTACCCGGCCCGACTCGGCGCCTGGCCGGCCGTCGCGGGCCTCGTCTTCGTCGTGTGGCTCGAGCTCGTCTACCGCGGCGGCGGGCTCGGCGTCGTCCTGCTCGGCTACACGGCCCTGACCCTCCTGGCCATGGCCAACTTCGGGCGCGATGCCTGGCGCGAGCGCGGCGAGACGTTCTCGGTCTGGTTCGGGGCGCTCAACCGGCTGGCCCCGTTCGGCGCCCCAAGCGGGCCCGAGCGTCGGACCGTCGAGCGGCGTCCGTTCGCGTCCGGGCTCCTCGCGCCCGGCTGGACGCGGGCCCACGTCGTCCTCGTCACGATCGGTGCGGCCTCGATCCTCTATGACGGCCTGTCCCAGACGCAGGTCTGGTTCGACCTGTTCGGGCTGCCCGGTCTGCCGCTGGCGACGCTGCTGCTCCTGGGCTTTCTCGGGCTCGTCGTCGGGCTCGCCCTCGCGGTCGGCCGGCTCGTCGGGCTCGCTGCGGTCGGGGCGGGGCTCGTGCCGATCGCGGTCGGCTACCTCGTCGCCCACTATCTGACGTATCTGCTCGGCGACGGGCAGCGGATCGTCGTGGCGCTCTCCGACCCGCTCCAGCTCGGCTGGGACCTGTTCGGGACCGCCTTCTACGAGCCCGGCACGGCCTGGATCCCGCCGGCGCTGCTCTGGACGGTCATGCTCGCCGCCGTGGTCGGCGGGCATGTCCTGGGCGCCTGGTCGGGCCACGTCGTCGCCGTCCGCGACGCCCCGGCGCGATCCGACGTCCGGCTCCGCCAGCTGCCGCTCGCGGCGCTCATGGTCGGGCTCACCGCGACGACCCTCTGGTCGCTCGGCCAGACGGTCGTCAAGGAGCCGACCGAGACGCCACCGGCGGCGATCATGGGGGAGGCCTCCGATGGCTAAGCGCCGCCGCGCCTCGCGCGCGGCTTCGGTGGCGCCGGCCGCCGCCCGCCCGAGACGCCCGGCGCCCGAGCCCCAGCGTCGCCGGTTGCCGTCGCTGCGGGTCGTCATCATCGGGATCGCCGTCGTCGGCGTGACCGGATTTGTGGCTCTCTCCTTCTTCAGCGGCGCGACCGCTCGCGACTACTCGTGCGCCGAACAGCTGACCGCCCCGCCCGACGCCTCAGGCACCGACGGCTTCGCGACCGAATCGCTCGGCAGCCAGCACGTCGGGGTCGGTACCAGGATCAGCTACGACTTCTGCCCGCCGACGTCGGGCGGCCACTACAACGCCGCCGGCGCGGGGCCGCTCCGGCCCGGCTTCTACGGTCCCGACGCCGACGCCGGCCCCGGCGGCTGGGTCCACAACCTCGAGCACGGCTACGTCGTCGCCCTCTACCGCTGCGCCGGCGGCGCGTGCCCGTCCGACGCCGAACTCTCGGCCCTGCGCGCGTTCGCGGCGAATGGGCCGCCGACCCAGTCTGCTGCCGCCTGCGGCTATCGCTCGAAGGTACTCGTCGCCCGGTTCGACGAGCTCTCGTCGCCGTACGCCCTGCTCGCCTGGGACCGGGCGCTGCTCCTCGACGCCTTCGACGAGACCGCTGCCCGCGACTTCGCGAGCCGCTCCATCGAGGCGACAGCGCCTGAGCCGAACGCATGTTGAGACGAGCTCCTGTCCGGCTCCGGGTGCTCAGCCTCGCCGCCGTGACGGTCGTCGCGACGACCCTCGATCTCGTTCTCCCCACCGTGCTCCGCGCCGCCTCTCCGTCGGCGGCGGCGCCACCCGGCGGTGACCCACGGAGTAGCGGTGAGGGCCCGGGCTTCGTCGGGGATCCGGCGACGGCGATTCTCGTCGTGCTCGCAATCGGGCTCGGATCGGCGGTCGCCACCGCCCTGTACGTGAGGCTCACGCGGAGGACGCACGGATGACAACGAGACTTGGGCATGGAATACTTGAGCGGTGGCTCAAGTATTCGCCTCGGCGATTGACGCCGACCGCTGCGAGATCGATTGCCTCCATCCCGACGTCATCCGCCCGGTCCTCGGGCGGAGCCTCGGCGGCGACGGATCGCGCGCGGTCGCCGACCTCTTCGCCGTCCTGGCCGATCCGTCGCGGGCCCGGATCCTCCATCTCCTCGCGATCAGCGAGCGCGAGCTCTGCGTCTGCGACATGGCGCTCGTCCTGGGCATGAGCGTGTCGGCCCTCTCCCACCAGCTCCGCGCGCTCCGCGAGCGCGACGCTGTCAGCCGCCGCAAGGCCGGCCGGATCGCCTACTACCGGCTCGTCGACGACCACCTCCGGCGGCTCGTCCTCGACGCGGCAGTCCACGTCGCGGAGGGCGTCGGCTGATGCCGCACGTCCACTCAGCCGCGGCGGGCCACCGGAAGCGTCTCATCGCCGTCTTCGGCCTGACCCTGTCGATCTTCGCCTTCGAACTCGTCGGCGGCCTGCTGTCGAACAGCCTCGCACTCCTGGCCGACGCCGGGCACGTCTTCACCGACGTGTTCGGGATCGGCTTCGCCCTCACCGCGATCTGGCTCGCCGGTCGACCCGCGACGAGCGAGCGCACCTTCGGCTACCTGCGCCTCGAGATCCTGGCCGCGGTCGGAAACGCCTTGCTCCTGTTCGGGGTGTCGGCCTTCGTCCTGTACGAGGCGTGGCGGCGGCTCGCCGAGCCGCCCGAGGTGGCGTCCGGCCTGATGCTCGCCGTTGCGGTCCTTGGCCTCGCCGCGAACGGCGTCTCGCTGTACCTGCTGCGCGATGCGCAGGGGCACAGCCTGAACATGCGAGGCGCCTACCTAGAGGTCATGGGCGACCTACTTGGATCCGTTGCTGTGATCGTCGCCGCCATCGTGATCGCCGTCACCGGCTGGACTCAGGCTGACGCGCTGGCCTCCGTCGCCATCGGCCTGCTCATCATTCCTCGGACGTGGGCCTTGCTGCGCGAGGCGCTCGATGTGCTGCTCGAGGCCACCCCGAAGGGAATCGACCTCGATGTCGTGCGGGAGCACATCCTCGAGGCCCCGGGGGTGGTCGGTGTCCACGACCTGCATGCGTGGACGATCACGAGCGGTATGAACGTCGTCAGCGCCCATGTCGTCCTCGCCGAGGATGCCAAGTCGGGTGACATCCTCGACCACCTCGGCATGTGTCTGTCCGACGATTTCGATGTGAGGCATTCGACCTTCCAGCTCGAGACGCCAGAACACGTCCAATGGGAAGCACGGGCGGAGCAGGCCCAGCTGTGACCGCCGCGACGCGCCCCCAGCTCCTCATGCGTGGCATCCGGCTCGAGTACCTGACCGTGGGCTGGAACGTCGCCGAAGGAGTCATCGGCCGTCGGCGCTGGCGTCGCCGCCGGGAGCATCGCGCTGATCGGTTTTGGCGTCGACAGCTCTGTCGAGACGATCTCCGGCGCGATCCTTCTATGGCGCCTCCGAGCGGAGTCAGAAGGCGGCGCGGACGAGGAGCGGATCGAGCAGGTCGAACGCCGGGCAGAGCGCCTGGTCGGGGTCTCGTTCGCAATCCTCGCCGCCTACGTCGCCTTCGAGGCGATCCGGACGCTCGCCGCCGGGGACCGGCCCGACGCGAGTCCGATCGGCATCGTACTCACGGCGGTCTCGATCGGGGTCATGCTCTGGCTGGCGCGGGCGAAGCGCGAGACCGGAGAGGCGCTCGGGAGCGGCGCCCTCATCGCCGACAGCCAACAGACGTACGCGTGCTGGTACCTGTCGGTCACGACGCTCGCAGGCCTCTCGCTCAACGCGGTGGTCGGCCTGTGGTGGGCCGATCCCGCTGCCGCGCTGGTGATCGCCGTCTTCCTCGTCCGCGAAGCCCGTGAGGCCTGGGCGGGCGAGGAGGACCACGACTGATAGCCTCGCGAATCCGATGGCGAAGCGACGGCGAACACGGCAGGAGCGGCGGCCGGCGCCGGCCCGGCGCACGATGCCGCGCTGGCTGCTGCCGGCCGTTACCGCGGTCGTCGTCGTGGGTGTCGGCGCGGTCCTGGTCGTCAATTCGCTGCCCCGGGACGGGCAGACCGCCTGGGCACGCTTCGACACGGCCGATGTCCACTCGCTCGTCTTCGTCGGCGGCGACCCGAACCACGTCCTTTTCGGTCATCACGGCGGGCTCCTCGAGTCGTCCGATGGCGGGCGGTCCTGGTCGTCATTGCCGGTCCGTGACGACGCGATGAGCATGGCGCCGGCCGACGACGGCTCAATCGTCATCGCCGGGCACGAGGTCTTCACCGCGAGTCGCGACGGCGGGGCGACGTGGTCTTCCATTCCGGCCGACCTGCCGAGCCTCGACATCCACGGCTTCACCCGCGACCCGGCCGACCCGGCCCGGATGTGGGCGTATCTGGCCATCGGCGGGCTGTGGGAGAGCACCGACTTCGGCACCCACTGGACCGAGGTCCGCGCCGACAACGTCGCCTACCCGCTGGCCGTGCGCGACGGGTCGACGACCCGGCTCCTCGGCGTCGATGCGACGGGGCTCGTGATGAGCGCCGACGGCGGCCGGACGTGGACAACGCTTGGGGCGCCGCCGGCCTATCCGATGACCGGCCTCGCCGCCACGCCCGACGGCCGGACGGTCTACGCGGGTGCCCCCGACGGCCTGTTCCGGAGCGACGACGGCGGCCGGACCTGGTCGCCGACCGGCTACCGCGGGTCCGCGTTCGCGGTCGCGACGACGCCGGAAGGCGCTACGGTGGCGGTCGTGAGCCAGGAGACCGAGTTCTTCCGCTCGGCCGACCAGGGATCGAGCTGGCCGGGGCCGTGAGCGCGACGGGCTCAGCGCTCGACAGGGCCGAGCGCGTCCTCCGGTTGGTGGGCGCGTTGGCGGCGCTCGCGGCCCTCGTCGCGGCCGTCGCCGGCATCGCGCGTGGTCGCCGGCGTCCTCGCCGTGGATCGGCTGGGCAGCCGGACTTGGGCGGACCCGTTCCGCTCGCCGCGGCCACGGCCGGCTTCCTCGGCGCGAGCGCGCTCCTGTGGCGCGACCTTCCGATCGCCCCCGGGCCGCGTGCGCGGGTGTTCGCTGCGGGAGCGGGAGCCACCGCGCTGCTCGCCGGCCTCGGGCTGTATCTCGCGGGGATGTCCGCACTCGGACCGGCGTACGACGTCTCGTCGACGTTCGGGGCCCGGCTCCATCAAGGTCAGCGCCTCGTGACGTCGGGGCCATTCGCGGTCGTCCGTCACCCGATGTACGCCGGGCTGGCGGTCGCGGCCGTCGGCGGGCTCCTCCTCTACCGGACGTGGGCGACGCTGGCATTCGTCGTGTCGCTACGCGTGGTCGCCGTCCGTGCCAGGCGCGAGGAGGCGACGCTCGCCGACGAGTTCGGGGCCGAATGGAAGGCGTACCGCGAGCGGGTGCCGAGGTGGCTCCCGCGCTGGGCCAGCGCCGACATAGCCGAAACCCTGCCTCGCATTCCGGCTGCCGAGCTGACCTGAAACCCGAACTACGCCAGCTGCGCCGGAAGACTCACGAGAATCGTCGCTACAACTCGCCGCCTGCGGCCAGCGGGGCGCTCGGCGACTCGCCCCGGTCGCCGATCGTCGTCCGCGCGAGGTAGTCCTCGGCAAGGAGGATGTTCGTTTCGGCCGCCCGCTCGACCGTCCGGAGCAGGTCGGCCATCGACGACATCTCCTCGAGCTGCTCCTTGAGGAACCAGGCCAGGAACTGTTCGCCGACGAGATCGCCCTCGCCTCGGGCCAGCTTGGCGAGTTCCTGGATCTGCTCGGTGACTTGCTCCTCCTGACCGAGGGCGAGGCGGACCGGCTCGACCGCGTCGCCGAAGTCGTTCCGCGGCTCGCTGACGGCCGCGATTGTGACCGGCTTCCGGGCATCGAGCAGGTACTGGACGATGATCATCGCGTGGTTCCGCTCCTCGACCGCCTGGCGGTAGAAGTGCCGGGCCAGCTGCGGCAGCGTCTGGCCGTCGTACCAGACGGCGATCGCGACGTACTGCTGGCTGGCCGCGAACTCGTTCGCGACCTGCTCGTTCAGCTGGTCGGTGAACTGGGACATGTCCTACTCCTCAGCTGCGATGCGTGCGGGCGCTGGCATCGTGCGCCCGCCTGACCGCTGTGGGCAACCCGCGCGTCACTGGACGGTCAGGAGGGCGTACATCCCCTGCCCGTAATGGGCGGGCAGATTGCAGATCAGCGCGTACCGGCCCGGCTGAAGACTGACGGTCAGGGTCGCCGCCGTCTGGGGCGCGATGTCCTCGACCTCGTCGAGCGCCGTCAACCCGACGCTGTCCGTGTCCGCCACGTTGTCCTTCACCGGGAGGGCTGCCGGCTCAACGCCGGTCGGCAGTGAGAAGACCTCGATCTCGTGGATGGAGGGGCCCTGGTTGCTGATCGCGAGGCGGATCTGTCCGGCCGACACCGTCGTCGTCGAGGACTCGATCGCGAAGTCTTTGAGGGTGACCTGGATGTCGCCAGCGGGCTGTTGACCGCCTCCACAGGCCGAGACGAACAGGCCCAGAACAACCAATGGCGCGAGCACGGCGCTGCGAGCGACGGACAGCATCAGAACTCCCTTCCTCTACGTCGAATGTGGGAATCGGAAACGGGCGCGGCGCCGGTCAGGCGATCCCGGCCTGGCTTGGGGCCGGCCGTCGTGGCTGTGGCCGCTGCGGCCACAACACGTAGAGGGCCATCGGCAGCCCGTAGGCGAGCCAGACGCCAAGTTCGGCGAGCGTCGGGGTCGGTTGGAAGCCGAACATCCCGGTCAGGAGCGCACCCTGGACCGTCCCCGGGGCGACGAGCCAAGATAGGTCGAGCGCCCGACCCTGCCCGGCGGTGATGACCCCGGCCTCAGCGAACTCGTGGACGCTGGTCGCCAGGAGTCCCGCGGCGACGAGCACGAGGACGAAGCCGGTCACGCCGAAGAACCGAGCGAGGTTGATCCGCACCCCGCCGCGGTAGAGCAGGTAGCCCAAGAAGATCGCGACGGCAACTCCGAGCAGCGCACCCGCCCCGGTGGCCGCTGGATCGAGCGAGCTCTGGAAGGCGGCCAGCATGAAGATCGCGGTCTCCAGCCCCTCGCGGAGGACGGCCAGGAAGGCCATCGCCACCAGGGCCAGCACCGACCCGGTCAGCAGAGCGTGCGCGGCCTCGGTCTCGAGGGCGCGCTTGAGCTCGCGCGCGTGGCGGCGCATCCAGACGACCATGTAGCTGACGCCGAAGACTGCCACGAGCGCGAGGCTGCCCTCGAGTGCCTCCCGCTGTCGGAACGGCAGCGACTGGCCGACCGCGTACAGGCCTACGGCCGCCGCGCCGCAGAGGGCGACCGCCAGCAGCACGCCCGCCCACATCGGCCGCAGGGCCCCGCGTTCGCCGCGTTGGACGAGGAAGGCGGCGATGATCCCCACGATGAGCGAGGCCTCGAGGCCCTCGCGCAGGCCGATGACGAACGTGGGCAGCATGGGACGCATCCTCCTGTTCCGAATTCCGAGCTTAGCGCTCGGAAATCGTAGAGTTAGACGTGTCGAAGCGTCAACCGTCGATACCCGGCCGGCGCAGCCCGGTACGATGCGTTCGATGGCCCCGCCCGCCGCGCATCCCAGCCACGACGCTCAGGACGATCACGCTGCGTCCGACACGGCGCGCCACTACGCCGAGACGATCTTCTACATTCGCTTCGAGGAGGGTCGGGTCCGACCCGGGCGGCTGGCCGACTGGCTCGGCGTCCGCCCCCCGACCGTGACGGCCACGCTGCAGCGCCTCGCGCGGGACGGCTGGGTCGCCATCGACACCGACCGCAGCGTCTCGCTCACCCCTCGCGGGGAGGACCTCGCCGAGCGCGTCGTGCGGGTGCATCGGCTGCTCGAGCGCTGGCTCACCGACGTGCTCGGGTTCGACTGGGCGAGCGCCGATGCAGAGGCGCAGCGCCTCGCGCCGGGCGTCTCGGAGCTGGTCGCCGACCGGCTCGACGAGTCGCTCAATCGTCCTGCGACCTGCCCGCACGGCAACCTCATCCCCGGCCGCGAAGCGCCGTACGGCCAGCTGGTCGCCCTCGCCGACCTGGCGCCCGACACGCCGGCGCGGGTGCGGCGCGTCAGCGAGGTGGCCGAGCACGACGCGCCCGACCTGCTGCGCCAGCTCGACGCCTATGGGCTGGTGACAGGCGCCGCCGTCGCCGTGGCCATCGCGGACGCGAGCCTTCAGGCGATCCCGGTCGATGTCGGCGGGACGATCCGACCAATCGGGACGGCGATCGGCCGGCTCATCTGGGTCGAGCCGGCGTCGACGTCCGCGAGCTGACGGAAGTCGCATCGTCCGCTGGATCGAGTCAGGCCTGCGTCAACTGGGATCACCGGGAAGCAGCCGACTTCGCACCCCCAGGGGGGCGGTATCTCGACACGCCGACCAGCGAGCTGCGGTGGCGCGCCCTAAGGTGGCTGTTCATGGATGACCGTAGGGTCCTCGGCGCCGGCCCAAGCCCGCCATGTACTGATGCGCGGCGAAGGGCGACGACTGATGCCTGTGCCTCCACAGTCCTGACCTATGGATGAACCGCGAGATCGCGAAAGTGGAAGCTGACCAGCCCGATCCCGGCGAGCGCCACGCTGATGACCAGCAGGGCGAGGATCGGACCGGCGCTGATGCCCTCGGCGGGCAGCGCCGGCAGATGGCTGAACGGCGAGAGGTTGCGCACCGCGTCGGGCAGGTCGAGCGGATCGCCGAAGAACGTGACGAACGATGCGGCGCCGACCGCTGCCCAGGAGACGGCCGGCGCCCGGGTGGGCAGGAGCCCGAAGGCCGCCACCGCGATCCCGGCCAGGACCAGCACCGCCGGCGCCTGGATCAGGGCGGCCGGCACGAGCTCCGCCAGCCGCGCCCCGGGATCGGCGGCCACGAGGCCATAGACCAGGCCGGCGCTCGTCCCTCCGATAACGAGGATCGCTGACGTGCCGAGCACCGCACAAGCGATGTGGCTCCCGCTCCAGGCCAGGCGGCTGACCGCCGTGCCGAGGATCGGCTCCAGGCGTCCGTCCGCCTCCTCGGTATGCAGCTCTAGGAGCGCCTGGACCGCGTACCCGCTGGCCGCCAGGCCGATGATGCCCATCGCGAACCCAAAGAACAGATCGGCGAGGTCGCCGCCCCGGCCTCGGGTCAGCTGTTCGAGGATCGCCCGGAACTGCTCGTTGCCGGCCATCGCCCCGACCTGCTGGCCGAGCGAGCCGAAGACCGCGCTGGTGATCGCCAGGCCAAGTGCCCACGCTGCGAACAGGCCGCGCTGCTGGCGCCACGCAAGGCCGAGGGGACTCAGCAGCCCGCGGGCGGCAGAAGCCGGGCCCCGCGAGGCGGGGATGAGCCCGAAGCCCACGTCGCGGCCCGCCGCCAGGACCAGGGCGACCGCGACGGCGATCAGGAAGAGCACCACCGCCGGCGCGAGCGGCCACCAGTCGGGGCCGGCGAACGGGCGCACCTGCTCTGCCCAGCCGAACGGTGACAGCCACACCGGCCAGGCCGGCGTCACGGTGGTGCCGTCGACGGACGGCGTGCCGGCCAGATCGCCGATCCCGCGCAGCAGATAGGCGGTGACAAGGAGCGAGATCGCCAGCCCGCTCGCCGCGCGCGCCGTCGCCGCCAGCTGGACGGTCACCGCGGCGACGCCGCCGAAGACCGCGCCGAGCGCCGCCATCGTGGCGCCGGCGGCCAGCACGCCATCCAGCGGCAGGCCGTTGGCGAACAGCAACGTGGCGAACAGGATTCCCAGCATCACGCTCGCGCCGACGGCCACCACCAGGGCCGCGGCCAGCATTGCCGAGCGGCCGACGGCCGCCGAGCCCACCAGCTCCGCGCGCCCCGTCTCCTCGTTCTGGCGGGTGTGGCGGACGACGGCCAGCGCGCTCATCAGCGCGCCCAATGCGGTGACGATCGGGGCCACGTCGGCCATCATCAGCGAGGCGAGGCTGGCGTCGGCGGCCGGACCGCGCAGCAACAGCAGCGCCGGGCTGCTGGCGATGAGCTGGGCGGCGAGCAGGCGATCCTCGGCGGTGGCCTATTCGCCCGCCGTCACCGCGGCGCTAGCCGCGAGCAGTCCGGCGAGTACGACTAGCCACACGGGCAGCTGGATCCGGTCGCGGCGCAGCGCGAGGCGGACGAGGCGCCCGGTGCCGGCGAAGCCGCTCACCGCGCCGCGTCCACCTCGGCCGGGCCGTCGTCGGCGCCGTAGTGGCGCAGGAACAGCTCCTCGAGGGTCGGCGGCGAGGCGGTGAGGCCGCGCACGTCGAACCGGGTCAGGTGGCCGAGCACGGCGTTCAACGCGCCCGGATCGACGTCGAACGTGGCCCGCCGATCCTCGACGCGCGCGGTCTGTGGCTCGGCGGGTGCCGCTCCCCGAATCCTACGTCGGGACGCGGTCGCGGCCTCGCACTACTGTCCGAGGGCACGCTGCCACCAGCCTGAACGCCCGGGTCAGCTCGTCTCGGGCGACGGCGTCTCCGAGCGCCGGGCGGCCGCGCTCATCGACGCTCGCTTAGGCCGTCGAATCCTAACGACGCGTTCTCAGCGCGGGCGAGTCCGCGAGACGCCGGACCTGGCGCTCCCAGGCCGGGCCGTCACCCCCGGCGGCGAACTCGACCACCGCGGCTCCTGGACGGAGGCCGCGCCGGTTCGGCGGACCATAGTTGAGACAGGCCTCGATGAGCGGCGCGACCTCGGCCAGCAGGCGCGCCGAGGCGTCAAGTAACCGCCCGACCGCCGGATCGGCGAGGCGGTAGACGTTGTACCGGCCGCGCGGCTCGATCGCGACGAGCCCGCACTCGAGCAGGCAGCGCAGGTGGTTCGAGGCACGCGGCGCGCTCAGGCCGACGAGGCTCGCCAGCTGGCCGGCGGTCAGCGGCCCCCGGCGCAGCTCCCGCAGGATCGCCAGGCGCGAGGGATCGGCGAGACCGCGGTGGAGCTTCGTCTCGATCTCGAGCGGCGTCCGCCTGTCGAGCGCGATCGGTTCTACCATGGCTGAATAGTAACCCTCAAACGCGGTCGTGGTTCACACGCCGAGTGCTCGGCGGGCCTGTTGGAACTCCTCGGCGCTGATCTCGCCGCGGGCGAAGCGCGCCCGGAGGATCTCGAGTGGGTCGCCCGGCGATCCTCCTCGTGGACGCATCGCGAGCACGATCCCGACGACGAGCGCGACGACCGCGGCGAAGAGCAGCAGCCCAAGCCAGCCGCCCGCCATCCAGCCGCCACCGAGAGCGCCGTCCCATCCATGGCACGAGCCGTAGCCCATCGTCCGCGATCCTCCTGAGCGCTGCTGACGACCTCGACCCTACGCCTGACGACGGTTCATGGACCAGTGAACACTGGCCTGTCGCCGCGTGCCATTCGGGCTCGCGGCCAAGGCCTCGCGGTCCGCGCTCTTCACGACGCGCCAGCGTGGACGACCCGGCGGACGAAGCCGCCGGGCCGTCAAGCGAGACCGGGGAGCGCCTCTCAGTCGGCGCGACGAGGGGCACGCCCCGACGCGATCGTCACGCATGCATCCCGCGAGCCTGACCCTTTGGCGTCACCTGCCGAACGACCCACTCGACGACACCGCCGACGACGACCGCGCCGATCAGGGCGGGCAGCACGAACATCCCACCGGTCTCCGGCCCCCACGTGCTCGCGCCACCGAGCGACTCGCTGCCGATGAAGCCGCCGACGCCGGCACCGATCGCGGTGATCAGCCAGCCCCAGCCCTCCTGGTTCTCGCCCACGTAGCGGTAGAGCCAGCCGACGACCAGTGCGCCCACGACAAGGATGGCGATTCCCAACATATCCACGGAGCACCTCCGATTCCGAATGCCGGCCCGGCGCGACGGCCGGTCCCAATTCGGTGGGCCGCTTCGCCGCCGGTCGCCCATATGGTCGGCTCACGACGTTTCATCCACAAGTGAAATGTGGCCCGACCTTTCGGTCCATGGAGGCCCATCACGCTCGAGGCTCAAGTGCGGTATCGTTTCAGCAGCGCGTGAAATGCCGCCGCGAGGGAAAGGACGATCGATGCAACCGGATGCCGAGCGAGAGCGCGAGGAGCACGAGGGGAACGACGAGGAGGAGCACGAGGGCGCCCACACGGGTCCGTGGTGGACCTATCCGCCGATCCTTGGCGCGATCGTCTCTGGTGTCCTGCTGGCTGCCGGCTGGCTGGGCTCGGTCAGCGGCGTCCTGCCCGAACCCCTGCCGATCGTCTTCTACCTCGCCTCGATCCCGTTCGGCGGCTATTGGTGGATGCGCGAGGGGCTCGAGGAGCTGATCCACGAGCACGAGGTCGGCATCGAGGCCCTGATGGCTGTCGCGACCGTCGGGGCCGCGGCGCTCGGCTTCTGGGAGGAAGCGGCGTTCCTCGTCTTCCTGTACGGCTCGGCCGAGGCCGTCGAGTCGCTCACGTTCGCCCGGACCCGCTCCGCCATCCGCTCGCTGCTCGACCTCGCCCCGAAGGAGGCGCACGTCCTGCGCGACGGCGCCGAGCTGACGATCCCGGCCACCGAGCTCGTGCCCGGCGATGTCTTCCTCGTCCGGCCGGGCGAGAGCCTCGCGACCGACGGCGTCATCCGGGCCGGCCGGTCGAGCCTCGACGAGTCGCCGGTCACGGGCGAGAGCGTCCCGGTCGACAAGGGGCAGGGGGACCAGGTCTTCGCCGGCACGATCAACCGCCAGGGTGCGCTGACGATCGAGGCGACGAAGGCGTTCGCCGACAACACTCTCTCGGCGATCATCCACCTCGTCGAGGAGGCGCAGGGCCAGAAGGGCCGCGCCCAGCGCTTCATCGACCGCTTCAGCCGGATCTACAGCCCGCTCGTCCTCGTCGGCGCGGCGGTCCTCGCGATCGTCCCGATCGCGCTCGGCGGCGATCCGACCGAATGGATCACCCGGGCGATCACTGTCGTGGTCGCGGGGGCGCCGTGTGCGCTCGTCATGTCGACGCCGGTCGCGATGGCCGCCGGGATCGGATCGGCCGGCCGGCACGGCGTCCTCATCAAGGGCGGCATCCACCTCGAGAACCTGGGCACGGTCCGGGTCGTCGCGGTCGACAAGACCGGGACGCTCACCCACGGCCGGCCGGTCGTGACCGACGTCGTTCCGCTCGACGGCACCGACGAGGCCGGCCTCCTGGCGGCCGCGGCGGGCGTGGAGCGCCTGTCGGAGCACCCGCTCGCGCGGGCGATCGTGGCCGCCGCCAGCGAGCGCGGCGTGCTGCCATCCGACGCGACCGAGTTCACGGCGCTCACCGGAGCCGGCGCCGCGGCGCATGTCGACGGCCGCCTCGTCCACGTCGGCAGCCCCGACCTGTTCGCTGAACTCGGCGCTGCAACGTCGGCCGCGAGCGCTGCCCTGCTCGAGGAGATGCGCGAGGAGGGCAAGACGGTCGTCCTCGTCGGCGAGCGTCCCGCCGACTCCACGGCCGGCGTGCGCATCCTCGGCCTGCTCGCGATCCGCGACCAGGTCCGCCCGAACGCCGCCGCCGCGGTCCGCGAGCTCCACCGCCTCGGCGTCCGCCGGGTCGCCATGCTGAGCGGCGACCACCCGAGGACGGCGCGGGCGATCGCCCGCGAGCTCGGGATCGACGACGTCCGGGCGGGCCTGAAGCCCGCCGACAAGGTCGCTGCCATCCGCGAGCTCGAGCGCGAGCACGGTGCGGTGGCGATGATCGGGGACGGGGTGAACGACGCGCCGGCGCTCGCGGCAGCGACGGTTGGGATGGCGATGGGGACCGCCGGCTCCGACGCCGCGATCGAGGCGGCCGACGTCGCGCTCATGGCCGACGACCTCGAGAAGGCCGGCTATGCCCTCCGGATCGGACGCAAAGCGCGCCTCGTGTCACGCCAGAACCTGGCGTTCTCGCTGGTCATCCTGCCGCTCCTCATCTTGGGCGCCGCCGGCGGCTTCTTCACGATCGCGCTGGTGGTCATCGTCCACGAGGGGGCTGAGTTGCTTGCGGTCGCCAACGGCCTGCGGGCCGCACGGGCGTAGCGGGCGGGACGACCGATGTCCGAGCTCGACCTGCTTCTCCGAGCCGCCCTCGCCGCCGGGCTCGGTTTCGTGCTGGGCTGGGAGCGGGAGCGCTGCGGGTCGCCGGCCGGGGACCGAACCTACGCGCTCGTCGGTCTCGGCGCGGCGACGCTCGCCGGGCTTGGCGTCGAGCTCTACCCGGCGGAGACGGCCCGGCTGATCGCCGGTGTCGTGACGGGCATCGGGTTCCTCGGCGCCGGGATCATCCTGCGCGGCGCCGCCGGCGAGGTCCGCGGGCTCACGACCGCGGCTGGGATGTGGGCGACCGCGGCGGTCGGCGTCGTCGCCGGTCTGGGGCGACCGGCGCTGGCCATCGCGCTGGCCGGGCTGGTCCTGCTCATCCTCGCGTGGGAGGAGGTCCCCGGCCTGCGGCGGATCGGTCACCGCAAGTCGACCGGCGAACGGACCGGCTCGGCGGCATGAGCGATCGGCCGCTCCAGCCCGACCCGGAAACGTACCGCCGGCGCCCGCTTCGGAGCTGGCTGCGGCTGGCCCTCGACACGCGGCGTGCGGCGCGGGAAAGGCCAGCCGCCATCGCCGCGCGCCAGGACGCACGTCTCCGCGGCATCATCGAGCATGCTCGCGCGCATAGCCCCTTCTACCGCGCCCGGTGGGCCAGCCTGCCGGATGCCCCGCACCTCGACGAGCTCCCACCGGTATCGAAGCCGGAGCTCATGGCCCGCTTCGACGACTGGCTGACCGATCCGCGGGTGAGGCTCCGGGACGTCGAGGCGTTCATCTCGGACCCGGGCCGGGTGGGCGAACTCTTCGCCGGCGAGTTCTCCGCTTGGACGACCAGCGGCACGACCGGCCAGCCTGGCGTGTTCGTCCACGATCGGGTCGCGCGCGGCGTCTACGACGCGCTGATGGTGACCCGGACGCACGCTCTGACCGAGGGGGCCTTCCTCCGCGCGCTCGGCAAGGGCCTGCGGATCGCGACGGTCGTCGCCACCGGCGGCCACCACGTAAGCACGAGCCTGGTCAACGTCAACCGACGCCGCTTCCCGGCGCTGGCCCGGCGCATCCGGATCTTCAGCGTCCTGACCCCCCTGCCGCGGCTCGTCGCGGAGCTCAACGCCTTCGATCCGGCCATCCTGATCGGCTATCCGACCGCGCTCGACCTGCTCGCCCAGGAGGCCGGCCGGGGCCATCTCCGCGGCCGGCCCGCCCTCGTCGTGGTCGGCGGCGAGGTCCTTACCGCCGACGCGAGGGGCACCATCGAACGCGCACTGGGCGCCCACCTCCTCGACCTGTACGCGGCCGGCGAGTTCCCCGGCATCGCGTTCAGCTGCCGGTTTGGCCGGCTCCATGCCAATAGCGACTGGGTCATCCTCGAGCCTGTCGAGCGCGACGTCTCGCCAACCCCACCGGATCGAGCGAGCCACACCGTCCTCCTCACGAACCTCGCCAACCGCGTCCAGCCGATCGTTCGCTACGACCTCGGCGACAGCCTCACGGTGAGCTCGGCATCATGCGCCTGCGGCAGTCCGTTCCCGGTCATCGAGGTCGGCGGCCGGCGGGGCGACGTGCTCCGCTTTCGCGGCGTGGACGGGCGCGAGATCCGGGTCCTGCCCCTCGCGCTCGGCACGGTCGTCGAGAAGACGCCGGGCGTGCGGCGCTTCCAGGCCTACCAGACCGGCGACGGCGAGCTGCGGGTCCGCATCGAACCCGACGACGAGGCGGATCGCGAGGCGACCTGGGCACGGGTGGCCGACCGAGTGGACGGCTATCTCGCGAGCCAGGGGATCGCCGGCGTTGGCGTCGTTCGCGACGAGGCGCCGCCGGCCCGCGATCGGCGGTCGCAGAAGTTCCGGTCCGTCTGGGATGCGCGCCACCGCCCCGATGTCCCCGCAAGCCCAACTGGAGGGAAACCGTGACCTACGTGATCGCCGAGCCATGCGTCAACGTCCTGGACCAGTCGTGCGTCGCGGTCTGCCCGGTGGACTGCATCCACTTCGAGGAGGGGGTTGACCGGATGCTCTACATCGACCCCGACGAGTGCATCGACTGCGGCGCCTGCGAGCCCGAATGTCCGGTCAATGCGATCTTCACCGAGGAGTCGCTGCCGCCCGCCTGGCAGCGCTACACGGAGGTGAACGCGCTCTGGTACCGCGATCGCGCGGGCGCCCGGCAGCTCGTCGACGAGCTGCGCCCTGACAGCGGGTGATCGAAGGCAGCGCGAGTTCCCCCGAAAACAAGGCACCGAGGGGGTGGTGGCACGGCGCCGACCAACCCCGATCCAATCGCGACGCTGAGGTGAACCGTGGACACGCAACGACACGCCACGAAGGTCGCCATCGTGACCGGCGCGGGTTCGGGCATCGGGCTCGCGACCGCGGTCCGACTGGCCCGCGAGGGCGCCACGATCGTGGCCAGTGACATCAACGCGGCCGGACTCGACGAGGCGCAGCGCCTCATCGCGGCCGCCGGAGCCGAGGCGACCGGCGTCCTGGCTGACATCGGCCTCCAGGCCGACGTCGATCGGCTGGTCGACGAGGCAGTGCGACTCCATGGCCGGGTCGACATCCTCGTCAACAACGCCGGCATCAACGACAGTTTCCTGCCGGCTCACGCGGTCGACGATGTGACCTGGGACCGGGTGATGACGGTCAACGTCCGCGGACCGCTGATGCTGTGCCGGCTGGTGCTGCCGGGGATGGTCGAGCGTCGAGCCGGTGCGATCATCAACGTCGCCTCGGTCGGCGGTCTTCGGGGCGGCACCTCGGGCGTCGCCTACACGAGCTCCAAGCACGCGCTCGTCGGCCTTTCGCGCTCGATCGCCTGGTACTACGCGACCGACGGCATCCGCTGCAACGCGGTCTGCCCGGGCGGCGTCCAGACGAACATCGGCACAACCTCGGCCCCTCGCGAGCCGGTCCATCTCGAACGTCTTGGCCCGATCCACGCCGCCGGTCGCCGGATGGCCGAGCCCGATGAGGTGGCGACGCTCATCTCTTGGCTCGCCTCGGACGAGGCCTCGAACGTGAACGGCGCGGTCATCCCGGTCGACGCCGGCTGGAGCGCGGGCTGATGGGCGGGTCGAAAATCGAGGCCGTTCCGGCCGGCGGTGAGCGCGCTGGCGCCACGGCCGCCGTCCAGCCCCCGATCCCACCCGGGCCGGAGTACCTGTACGACTGGTGGCCGGCGGTCGCCGCCGATCTCGCCCTCGGCCGGATCGCGGCCACGCTCTGGGACGGCGAAGACCCGCCAGCAACGTGGGAGTGTGCCCGCCTGTCGAAGGCAGCGTTCGTCTATCGGGAGACGGCCTCGGGGCGGCGCTACCTCGCGAAGTTCTACGCTGCCAAGACGCCCGCAAGCCCGGAGCGCCACGGGGAGCGCGAGCTGGCCGCAAACCGCGCCGCGCTCGCGGCTGGCCTCGCCGGCGGTCCGATTCGAGCCTGCCGGGTGTTCGACGCCTGGCGGGGCGTGCTCTTCCTGGAGTACATCGACGGGCTGACGCTCGACGACCTGATCGCGATCCGCCGCGACCGGCCGGGCACCCTCGGGCCGGCGCTCGAGGCCGCGGCCGGCCTGCTCGCCCGGCTGCACGTCACCGCGCGCGGCCAGCGTCCGGTCATCGACGGGTGGGAGCCCCCGACTCGGGTCGCCCTCGACGAGGCGCGCGGGTTCGTCGACGATCTCGCCCACTCGAGCGTCCTGTCCGGTGAGGCGGTGATCGCGGCCGGCCTCCGACGCCGGCTCGACGCGTGGTCGGAGCGGAGCTCGCTCACGGACTTTGGGCCGACGCTCATTCACGGTGACGCAACGACGACCAACTTCGTCTTCCCGTCGGCCGCTGGTGTGGTGGCGATCGACTGGGAGCGCCTTGCCCTCGGCGATCCCGCCGACGATCTCGGACGGCTCGCGGCGGAGGTCGCGGCCGGTATCCGGAGCCACGGCGGGCCGGCCGAGGAGGCTGAGGCGACGGTCGGTCGGATCCTCACAGCGTACGGCGCCGCCGCGGGCGCCGGGCGGGTCGACGAGCCCTTCGCCGAACGCTTCCGCTTCCACCGGGCATCGAGCACCCTGCGGATCGCGCGCAACGGCTGGCTGCCCCAGACCGACCGGCTGCGACTCGTGGCCCAGGCCTCGGCGCTCCTCGCATGATGACGGGAGAGGAACGGTGAAGCTCAATCGGGTCGAGAAGGCGCTCATGAACAACCCGCTCCGCGAGCTGCTCCAGCGGCGCTACGAGGCGCCGCTCCTGGAGCGGCTCGGCGGGCGGGTCGACGGGCTGCGGGTGCTCGAGATCGGCTGCGGCCGCGGCGTCGGGGTCGAGATCCTGCTCCGGCGGTTCGGCGCCCGGCACGTCACGGCGATCGACCTCGACCCGGCGATGGTCGCCCTAGCACGCCGTCGCCTCGCCCGCTACGGGCCCGATCGGGTGACCTCGCTCGTCGCCAGCGCGACATCTGTCCCGGCTCCGGACGCCTCGCTCGATGCGGTCTTCGACTTCGGGATCATCCACCACGTGCCCAACTGGCGCGCCGCGGTCGGCGAGGTCCGGCGCGTGCTGCGGCCCGGCGGCCGGTTCTTCTTCGAGGAGGTCACGAGTCATGCGCTCGCGCGCTGGTCGTACCGGACGTTCCTCGACCATCCCCGTCGGGACCGGTTCAGCACGGGCCAGTTCGTGGCCGAGCTCGAGCGCCACGAGATCGCGGTCGACGGCCGGGTCGTCGAGCGCTTCTTCGGCGATTTCGTGATCGGGGTCGGCATTGCGGTCGCGCCAGTGGCCCACACGCCGCGGGCGGATGTGCCCACCGGCCTTACGTCGGTGCGGGGCGGCACCGCGCCGAGCGAAAGGCGTGTGCTCGTGCCTGGCGGTGACGCATGACCGCCCGACCGGCCCATGAGCGGGTGGCAGGCCCTGGATTCGTCTCTGCCGCCTTCGTCATCGGCGCCCTGGCGGCCACCCTCGCCGACCAGTTGGTCGACGCCGGCGTTCGCGCCATTGACGCGCCCCGCGATCTCCTCGGCGGCGTCGTTCGGCTTGCGCCATCGACCAACGACGGAGTCGCGTTCGGCCTCCTGCAGGGGACCGGTCCGGTGCCGGTCGTCCTCTCCGTCGGTGCGATGGTCGCGATCGTCGCGTACGCCCACCGCCACCGCGCGGACGGGGCGATCAGCCTCGCCCTCGGGCTGCTCCTGGGCGGGGCGCTCGCCAACCTCATCGAGCGCCTGACGCGCGGAGCGGTCCTCGACTACGTCGACATGGGTCTGGGCGACCTGCGGTGGCCGACATTCAATGTCGGGGACATCGCCATCTCGATCGCGATCCTCCTCCTCATCGCGGGATCGGTCTGGCGCGATCGGCGCACTCGCCCATCGTCCCGGTGAGCGCCGCTCCCACCAAGCACGCCCCGACGACCGGATCGCCCGTCCCGGCGCCTGTCGGTCCAGTGACGAACGGGAACCCGCTCAGGATGGCGTGCCCATGCACGGTAGGGCCGCGCGACCGCCGTCGTTTCACGTTTACCTGAATGCACGTAGACTTCCAGAAACAGGGTCGCGACGCCCTCCAGCCCGGATGGCCCGCGATATCCAATCCAAGGACGAGGTTCTTCCGCCGTGACCAGTGACGCCGCCAGCCTCGACTGCCCCAAGTGCGCCAGCGCCATGCGACCGCTCGAACGGAGCGGCGTGGTCATCGACGTATGCACTGGCTGCCGGGGCGTGTTCCTCGACCGCGGCGAGCTCGAACGCCTGATCGACGCCGAGGGCGCCTACTACGGAGCCGGGCAACCCGACGCGGGTCGAGGGCCCCGCGACGATCGCGTCGATTGGGACGACCGGGCGGATGACCGCGGTCAGGGACGGCCTGGGCAGCGGCGGGGACGACGCGGCGGGTTCCTCGGAGATCTGCTCGACTTCGGCGACTGAACCGCTCCCCCTTCTGCCGTCGCCGTCCGCTCTGCCCGTATGGCCAACGGCCGCTACGGCCGAGCCGACGACTGTAGCGGGATGATCTCGCGGTACTTGCCGCCCGGCGAAGGCGCGGGAGCCTGGTCAGCACGCTCGACCCGGACATCGGCAAGGTCCCGATCCAGAGGGACGCGGCTGATGAAGGTGGCCCTGAGCTTCCTCTCCGGCGCGCTTGACTACGATGTGCCGGCGCAAGACCTGCGGATCGATCGCTCCTCGCTCCCGCCCCTGCCTCGGAGCCGCTCTGTCACCAGCCGGGTTCGGGTGAGAGGCTGACCGGACCGCTTGCCTCCGGACACAGGAGGGACCAGGGTGAGGCTTCGAAGTTGACGCCTGGCGAGCGCAGGCGCTCGTCGAAGGCGCGCAGGAACCTTCGGAGCGACGGCTCCGTGAGTCGGTAGTAGGTCAGGCGCCCATCCTTCCGTCGAGTCACCACGCCACGTTCTCGGAGCAGACGGAGCTGGCGACTCACGGTCGACTGAGCGAGATCCAGGAGGAGACTCAGGTCGAAGACGCACAGCTCGTCAGCCCAGGCGAGGGCATGGAGCATTCGTAGGCGCGTGGGATCGACCAGCAGGGCGACCGCTGACGCCAGCGCGTCTGCCTCAGTCACTGCTAGCGACCGATCGGCGACGGATCCGACTCGCTCCGGGCGAAGCCATGCCCTATCGGCCGGAGGCCTCATGGACGACCGCTCGTCGGCCTCGGCGCCGTGTCGCATGTGGACGGCGTCTCTCGGGGCCACGGAGTGGGTAGGTCGAGCCAACCGAACCGGCCGGTGAGGCGACCGGTGGGGGTCGACATCGGTTCATTCATCACTGAAACGATACCACCACATGGCGGCATACGGGGTCCGAGGCGCTAAGCGCAGGACCGCTCCCCGATGGCGGATCAGCCTCGGTGGAGCTCAGGTTCGGCAGCCAGTTGGTGCAGCGCCCGTCGAAGGCGGCCTCGAGCGCGGTGGAGCCGCTGCTTCACGGCGACCTCGCTGATCCCGAGCTCCTCGGCGGCCTCTCGGGTGGAGGCGCCCTGGATGTCGCGCAGGATGAGCACGTCGCGGAGGCCGGCCGGCAGGGCTGCAACGGCCGCGCCGAGCTCGGCGAATGTTTCCCGCCAGACGACGGCCGATTCGGTGTCGGTCGACGCGGCGGGCTCCACCAGTTCGACCCCACCCGGCTCGTCACCGGGCAGCGGGCGCCCGAGGCGGAGCTCGCCCACGCCGGACCCACGCGAAATGGTGAGCCGGTGCCGCTCCGCCATCGCCGCGGCGTTGAGAGCGATCCGGTCGAGCCAGGTCCGCAGCGACGCCTCGCCGCGAAACTCGCGGGCAGCCTGGCAGGCCCGGATCCAGGTCTCCTGGAGGAGGTCCTCAGCCTCGAAGCGGTCGCCACGGAGGCGGAGCAGGATCCGCAACATCCGTGCCGCGTGACGCTCGATCATCTCCCGACAGGCGTCGGGATCGCCGGCCCTGAGCCGTTCCACGAGCGGATCCTCGCGCGTTCGCGGTCTGGCGGCGATCGTTGCGCCAACGGGTCTGGAAGTCACCGGGACATTGTGCGACGGGTCTCGCCGTTTCGGGCCGGACGGCCTGTCACCTTTCGCCGCGGATCGCATCCATCAGAGCATCCAGCGTGTGCGCCCGAAGCGTCCACAGGCTCCCTGCTCGGAGGTCCCCGCCCGCATGTTCTCGTTCCTGCGCCGCACCACGCCCGAGATCTCGGTCGAGGAGCTCAATCGGCTCCTGCACGACCCCGCGGCCCGTGTCCTGGACGTCCGCGAGGACTGGGAGTACCGCCGGGGGCACGTACCCGGCGCGATCCACATCCCGCTCGGTCAGCTCCGGGGTCGCGTCGGCCAGCTGCCGCGCGGCCAGCGGATCGTCGTCATCTGCCAGTTCGGGAACCGGAGCCTGAGCGCCACCGACTTCCTGCGCGCCCAGGGCTTTGAGGGTGCGGCCTCCGTGGCCGGGGGCACGAGCGCGTGGGCCCGGTCGGGCCGCCGACTGGAGGAGGGACCGGCGCGTGCCGCCTGACGTGCTGCGGGAGCCGGGCCAGGCGCCGGCGACCGCCCCACCCGGGAGACTGCAGGTCGTGGACTTCCTCGCCCGGGGACTCGGCAACCGTTCGTACCTCGTGGCGGCCGGCGACCGGGCGCTCATGGTCGACCCCCAACGTGACGTCGAGTCGTATCTCGTGGCGGCCGAGGCACACGGCGTGCGCCTGACCCACGTGCTCGAGACCCACGTCCATAACGACTACGTCTCGGGCGGCCTCGAGCTTGCCCGCCGGTCGGGCGCGACCCTCGCCTTGCCCGACGGAAGCGGCGCGCGGTACCCGCATCACCCGATGCGCGATGGCGACCTGCTCGAGAGCGGGAGTCTCCGGATCCACGCCCTCCACACGCCTGGCCACACGCCGGAACACACGAGCTACCTGGTGGAACGGGGCGACGGCGAGCCCGCCCTCCTGTTCAGCGGTGGTTCGCTCCTCGCCGGATCCGCCGGGCGGACCGATCTCGCCGGTCCGAGCTGGACGGATCGCCTCACGGCTGCCCAATTCGGGTCCGTCCGCCGCCTCGCCACCCTGCCCGGCGACACCGTGCTCCACCCAACGCACGGGCCTGGCTCGTTCTGCACGGCGGCCTCCCGGCCCGGGGACGGGGTCGGGACCATCGCGGGCGAGCGTGAGACGAACTCGGCGCTTCTCGACGACGACCCGCTCGCGTTCGCCCGGCGCCAGCTCCGTGGCCTCCTCCGCTTCCCCGCCTACTACGCGCACATGGCGCCGATCAACCGCTCGGGCCCCCGGCCCCTCGGTGCCATCGTGTCGCCGCAGGAACTCGAGCCGGACGAGCTCGCCTCGCTCACGGCCGCCGGCATCCCCGTCATCGACGGGCGGCCCCGCGCCGCATTCGCCGAAGCACACGTTCCGGGTGCCCTTAACGTGGAGCTCGACGAAGCATTCGCGAGCTACATCGGCTGGCTGCTGCCCTTCAACAGCCCGCTCGCGCTCGTGCTCGATCCCAGCCAGGACGCACGCGAGGCCGTCCGACAGCTTGCCCGGATCGGGTTCGATCGGGTCCGCGGCGTGCTGCGCGGTCTCGACGGCTGGGCGAGCGACGCGCGACCGCTCCAGTCGATCGGCCGGGCGTCGGTAGCGGAGCTTCGGCGTGAGCTCGGCGGTGCGCACCCGCCGCTCGTGCTCGACGTCCGGCAGCCGGCCGAATGGGAGGACGGCGTGATCCCGGGTTCCGTGCTGCGGTTCGTCGCCGACCTGGGCGACCCGGCGACCTGGCTACCGGCCGATCGGCCCGTCTGGGTGATCTGTCGGAGCGGGCATCGGGCGGCGATCGGAGCGAGCCTTCTCGCGGGCGCCGGGTTTGACGCGACGATGGTCGATGCGGGCGGGGTTGCGGACGCGCTGCGCAGGGGGAGACGAGAAGGCAGCGGGACTCGTAGCAGGACTCCCTCTCCGCTCCGGAACAACGCCCAACTGGGCCGGGGCAACCCCGGCCGTACGGCCGGGAACCGGCATCAGCAGGGCTACTCTTGAGCGCTACCTACTCCACGCTGAGGTGTACAGGGCCCCGACGGAGCCCAAGGCCCTCATGCTCATCGGGCGCGCCGGATGGGGTTCCTGTCTGGGGCGACCACCGACAACTGGCCAGAGCCGTCAAACAAGTAGGGAAAGGGTAACCATGACCACCACCACCCGCTATACGTTCGGCACCCATCTCGCGGGCTCGATCGGGGAGATCCGCCCTCGCGTCGAGGCCGCCCTGGCCGCCGAGGGCTTCGGCGTCCTCACCGTGATCGACGTCCAGGCGACCATGAAGGCGAGGATCGGCATCGATCGGCCGCCGTTGCTGATCCTGGGGGCCTGCAACCCGCCGCTCGCCCATCGGGCCCTCGAGGCCGACCCCTCGGTGGGCGCGCTCCTGCCCTGCAACGTCGTGCTGCGCGAGGACGGGCCGGAGACGATCGTCGAGGCCCTGGACCCGTTGGCCGTGCTTGGCCTCGTGGAGGAGCCGGCGATCAAGCCGATCGCCGAGGAAGCCAAGGCGCGGCTCGAGCGGGCAATCGCGGCTCTCGAAGCGGATCGCTGACCAAATACCCTCGACCGCCCTCGGCCCGGCCCTCAGACCGCCCGGCCGACCACGCCCGCCACACTTGTCAGCCCGAGCGCCAGCAATCCGGCGGTCATCGCCCAAAGGATGGCCGAGTAGCGGCGCGAGGCGGCCAGCGGCCCCAGCAGCGCCCGGTCGCCCGAGAGCCGGACGAGGAACGTGAGCGGGATCACGAGCACGAGGACGTTGAGGATCATCGCGTCGATGACGACCGAGACGAGATCCTCCGCGACCAGGGCAATGATCGCCGCCGGCACAACCTCGACGAGATAGAGGATGTAGAAGCCGGGCGCTCGCCGGATCGACAGATTCAGGCTATGCGGCCAATGGAGCAGTTCGGACCAGGCCCACGCTGACGAGAGCGAGATCACAACCGCCGCCAGCAGGCCCGCGCCGATCATCCCGATGGCGATCAGCACGCCCGGAACGCCCTGGGCGAGCGCCGCAAGACCAGCCGGCAGCTCGACCCCACCGGCGATCGCCTCGCCAGCCGCCCCCGAGGCGACGGCCGCGGCCGCCGCGATGACGATCGCCGCCATGAGGACTTCGCTGCCGATTGCGCCGATCAATGTTTCCCATCGGGCGCCCCGAAGGTCCTCGGGGCCGAGCCCCTTCTCGACGGTCGCCGCCTGCTGATAGAAGAGCATCCAGGGCATGATCACCGCGCCGACGGTGGCCACTACGAGGTCAAGGTAGCCGGGCCTGTCGAACGGCTGAGCCGGTGAGAAGCCCCCGATGATGGCCGATGGGTCAGGTCCGGCCGTGAAGGCGAGCGCCACGAACGCGAACAGGGCGAGCGAGAGGGCGAGGGTCGCGACTTCGAACCGGCGGTAGCTGCCGGTGAGGACGATGACGGTGTGCAGGACGAGCGCCGCGAGAACTGCCGGTGCCGCCGGAATGCCGATCAGGCTAGCGCCGAGGACGATGCCGGCGAACTCGGCGACGTAGGCGAGCATGTCGACGATGACCATCGAGGTGACTGAGACCACGCCCCAGCGCAACCCGAAGCGCTCTCGGATGAGCTCGGCATGGCCGAGCCCGGTCCCGATCGCGAGCCGCGCGGTCATCTCCTGGACGAGATAGAGGATCGGCACGAGCGCGAAGATCGGCAGCAGCATCGCGTAGCCGAAGTCGGTGCCGGCCTTGGCCGCCGTCAGCACGCTCGCCGCATCGACGTCGGCGAGCATTACGATCCAGGCCGGGCCAATCACTCGCAGAAGACGCCGGACGCGGGTGGCGGGCCAGGCCGGGGCGAGACTCCCGGCGGTCACTCGCAGCCCGCTGATCGTCATGCTCCGAGTGAACCAAACGAGAAGACAGCGTCCCAAGGGATCAAGGGAACCTGATGTCGTGACTCAGGGCTCCTTGACGCCGGGCCAGTTGGCCCACCTCCACGGTCCCTCGCGATCCGCGCCCGCGGCCGGGCCAGGTTTGCTCAGAGGCCGAGCGTGCGCTTGGCCTCCTCGAACTGCTCCTTGGTGATCTCGCCCCGGGCGTAACGCTCGCGCAGGATGTCGAGTGGCTGCGGGCGGCGCTCCTCGGGAGCCCGGCCAGCGCGGCTCATCGAGGTCACCGCCCAGACGACGAGGACCACGAGGGCGACGAGGACGATGAGGCCCCCGATCCCCCACAGCCAGCCCGCGCCGCCCATGTCCCAGCCGTACATCATCGTGCGTGCCTCCGGTTCGTCGAGTCTTCGGTCATTGTCCTCGCGCCGGGCTCAGGCCGCCGGGATCTCGATCCAGAAGTCGGCCCCGCCCGACGCGGCGTTCGCCACGCCGACAGCGCCGCCGTGGGCCTCGGCCAGCGCCTTGACGATCGCGAGTCCGAGACCGCTCGAGCCGCGCGCCCGGTCGCGCGAGGGGTCGGCCTGGTAGAAGCGCTCGAAGACGTGCGGCAGGTCCTCGGGCGCGACCCCCGGGCCGCTGTCCCGGACGTCGAACCGGACGACCCCGTCGGTGGCGGTCCCAGCGAGGATGATCGAGCCGCCGGCCGGCGTATGGCGGATCGCGTTGTCTACGAGCGCGCCGAGCATCTGGCGCAGGCGCTCGGGGTCGGCCTCCGCGACCAGGGTCTCCGGGGCGTCGAGGTCGATCTGGATGCCATCGCGCTCGGCGCGCGCACCGAACCCGCTGGCGGCGTCGCGCAGGGCGGCGCCGGCATCGATCGGTTCGGGTCGCAGCTCGAGGGCGTGCGACTCGGCCAGGCTGATCGTCCGCAGGTCGTCGACCACTCGCGCCAGCAGCCTTCCCTGGGCGCGAATCGTCTCGAGGTGCCGCGGTTCGAGGGCGTACACGCCGTCGATAACTGCCGAAGCGGTGGCCTCGATCACCGTCAGCGGGGTGCGCAGCTCATGGACGGCATCCTGGAGGAACCGGCGCCGGCCGACCTCGGAGGCCTGGAGGGCGCCGGCCATGGCGTCGAACGAGCGGGCCAGCTCGCCGATCTCGTCGGTGCGAGCCGCGAGGCCCGAGCGCGCGTCGAGCTCGCCCGTGGCCACCGACTTGGCGGCCTCCTGGAGCTTGCGCAACGGTCGCACGAGCCGGTCGGCGACGACGAGCCCGAGCAGCGAGGCGATGAACGCCGCGCCGACGGCGATGAGGATGACCTTCAGGATCGTGTCGGTGGCGATGTCGGTGTACGCAGCGGTCGTCGCGCCCGCCGGACTGGCGCTGCTCGCCGGGCCAGCATCGGCCGTCACCGATCCGCCGCTGGATGACCTGGTCGCGTCAGAAACCGGGACATGCGCCACCGCGAGGACCGCGGTGGCTGGCTGGGCCCGTTCCGCGGTCAGGGCATCAGCGACCGACATGTCGACGCTGCCGGACCAGCCACCGTCGTTCCAGTGATCCCACGGGTCATTCCAGTCGTGGCTCGGCGTCGGCGAGGGTCGCTTCGACGGTCGCGGAGTCGGCGGTGGTGTCGGGTTGGCTGCTGGGCTGGCCGTCGGAAGCGGCGTCGTGCTCGGCTGAGCGGCCGGAGTCGGCTGCGCGCTCGGGCCTGGGCTTGGGCTCTCGTTGCGGATCTGCGTCTCGAGCTGCTGGAAGCCCTGGCCGACCACGATCGGCACTGCCAGCGCCACGGCTGCCGACGTGCCGAGGGCGATGACGGCGAAGCTCACGGCGAGGCGCGTCCGGAGCATCATGGCGCAGGTGCCTCCCGCCAGGCCCGATAGCCGACGCCGCGCACCGTCTCGACGTAGCTGCCGCCGCCAGGGGCCGGGTCGAGTTTGCGCCGCAGGTTCTTGACGTGGCTATCGATCGTCCGGTCGAAGGCGTCAAAGGCCTGGCCGAAGACGGCCTCGCCGAGCTGCTCCCGGGTCCAGACCTGGCTCGGGCGCTCAGCGAGGCGGGCGAGCAGGTCGAACTCGGTTCGGGTGAGCTCGAGCGGTTGGCCGTCGCGGGTGACGCTGCGGGCGAGCCGATCGATCACGAGATCGTCGAGCGTCAGCGATGCCGTCGGTTCAACGGCGGGCGCCTCGGCGGCGCCCCTCACCCGCCGCAGCACCGCGCCGACCCGGGCGACGAGCTCGCGCGGCTCGAAGGGCTTGGTCACGTAGTCGTCGGCGCCGAGCTCGAGACCGGCCACGCGGTCGATGACGTGGTCGCGGGCGGTGAGGAAGATGACCGGACAGGTCGCGCCCTCGGCACGAAGGGTGCGCAGGACGTCGAACCCCGAGGCGCCGGGCATCATGACGTCGAGGACGAGCAGGTCAGGCTTCGCGGCGCGGGCGGCATCGAGCGTCGCCGCCCCATCGAGGGCGGTCGCGACACGATAGCCGTCGCGCTCGAGATAGGCTCGGACGACGTCGACGATGTGCGGTTCGTCGTCGGCGACGAGGACGCTCGCCTCCATGGTGGCCACCGTATCGGACGGTCGGCCGCCGTTCGACGGCCGACCGTCCTTTGCGAATGGGCCGATTGGCCCGGCCATCAGGGGAACTCCAGCTCACGGGCGGCTCAGTGCCAGGACGAGCCGTGGTCGTCGCGACCGTAGTCGTCGCACCAGTCCGAGCCGTGGTGGTCCTGGTATTGCGTCGTCTGGCGCTGGGTCATGCGGTTCTGCGTCCCGGACGAGCCGCTGCTGACCTGGTGACGGGTCGGGGTGCTCGTCGCCGATGGGCGGGCGGTTGGCTGTGCGGTCGCCGCCGGCTGGCTGGCCGTCGGGATCGCGGTCACGGCGGGCGTCCAGTTCGTGCAGCAGCCGTTGCCGGCGTTGTTGCCGTTCCAGCTGGATCCAGCGCCGTTGCCGTACGTGCTCTGGCCGCTCGTTCGCCAGCCGAACGGGTCGGCCGCGGCGACGCTGGCGGTTACGAGGAGCACGGCCAACGCGGCACCGACGATCGCGGCGATGGACTTCTGCATGGCACACCTCCTGATCCTGGGCCGGGTTCCTGCCCGGCGCTTGCTGTCATCGGTCCGTTCCGGAGTCCCGGCACGGTTGTCTGCTGGGATCAGGCTCGCCTCCCTGGGTGGAATCTCGATGGAGGCGGGGCGGATTCTGGGTGGAGATCGCGTGCACGGCGGGCCGCCCCGGGACGGGCTCATTGGCCGCGTCGCGCGAGCTGCGGCAAGATAGGCGGCGATGATGACCTTCGGCAGCGGCCCGTTCGGCTGGCTGGTCGTGTCCCTAGAGTTGGTGTAACAGCGGACCTGGCCGGGCATGGAAACGGCCACCGCGTCATCCTCGCGTCGTTGGAACTGAGAAACCGACGACACGGAGAACACCACGATGGCCGACGACAGC
>JAJZRQ010000141.1 GCA_021802585.1 Chloroflexota bacterium | reverse complement strand
GGGTCGGCGACCGCGAGCCAGCCACCCGCGTCGTCGACGAGCTCGAAGGGGACGCCGCCGGCGCCGAGCGCCTCCCAGGCGCGCCGGACGCGCGGGCCGAGGGCGAAGACCTCGGCGACCGGGCGGAGGACGCCCGAATCGACGCGGCTCACCGTCAGGAGCTGGCGGACCATCCGCGAGAGGCGGTCGCTCTGCTCGGCGATGATCGCGAGGCGCCGATCCGGGTCCCCGGCGGCGGCCCGCTCGCCGGCGAGCTGGTCGGCGTTCGCCCGAATCCGCGCGAGGGGCGTCTGGAGGTTGTGGGAGACGCCGCGGAGGAAGTCGTCCTTCTCCTCGTCGAGCGTCCGGAGGCGCTCGTTGTGGGCCTCGACCCGGGCGAGGAGGTCGGCGTCGCGGAGGGCGACGGCGACGCTCGCCGCGAACAGCTCGAGGAGGTCCTGGTCGGCGGGCTCCCAGCGCGTCGTCGCCGGGGCGTGCCCGACGAGGACGCCCGCGACGTCCCGGCCGGTCCGCATCTCGGCGCGGACGGGCCGGGGCTCGCCGGGGACGCGCTCCTCCCCATCCACCGCCGCGGGATCGCCGAGGACGATCCGGGCGTCGACGAGCCCGAGGCCCTCGCGCGCGTCGTGGGCGGCCTGCTCGAGGAGCCGGGTGATCCCGTCGCCGGGGGCCCAGGCGGTGATCGCCGCGACGGCCCGCTCCACCTGCCGGTTCCGCCGGTCGAGGTCGGCGGCGAGCTCCTCCTGGCGGTCGGCGAGGCGCCCGAGCTCGTCGTCCGGGAGTGGCGGCGGAGGCCCCGGACGCTCGCCGGCCGTGATCCGGTCGAGGCGCGTCCCGAGCGCCCGCAGCGGTCCCACGACCGTCCCCGCGAGCCACCCCCCGACCGCGAGGCCGACGAGCGCGGCCACGACGAGGGCCGTGAGGACGAGGGAGACGATGCCGGTCCCGCCGTTCAGGACGAGGAGGAGGCCGAAGAAGGCGACGGGCAGGACCGCCGCGACGAGTACCGCGACGGTGATGCGGGCGCGGATCCCGCCGCCGATCACGGCCGCCCCCCCGCGCTCCCGGCGGCGCCCGGCGGCGGGACCTGCGCCGCCGTCACGACGGTTCCGCCTCGAGCCGGTAGCCGATCCCCCGGACCGTGATGAGGTGCCGCGGTCGGTTCGGGTCGAGCTCGAGCTTCGTCCGCAGGCGGCGCATCGTGACCCACACGTACGACGGGTCGGCGTCCTCCGTGTCGGCCCAGCCGCGGGTGAGGAGCGTCTCCGTCGCGACGGTCTGCCCGAGGTTCGCCGCCAGCGCGTAGAGGAGCCGCGACTCCGTCGGCGTGAGGGACACCGGGGTGCCGTTCACGGTCGCCGAGCGGCGGTGGAGCTCGAGGGTGAGAGTCGGGCCGAGCACGACGCGCTGGCCCGGCAGGCGGTCGCCGAGGCGCCGGAGGACGCGGTTGACCCGGGCCCGGAGCTCCGGGTAGTGGTACGGCTTCGTGACGTAGTCCTCGGCCACCTCGTCGAGGAGCTCGGCCTTCGAGTCGGCGGCGTCGATCGCCGACAGGACGATGATCGGGAGGTCGGCCCGCGCCTTGATCTCGCGGGCGAGGGAGAGCCCGTCGCGGCGGGGCATCATCATGTCGAGGATCGCGAGGTCGGGCCAGCCGGCGTCGAGGCGCCGCATCGCCTCCACGCCGTCGCGCGCGGTCGCCACGTCGTACCCGTCGTCGCGGAGCTGCTCGGCGAGGACGACGAGGAGGTTCGGGTCGTCGTCGACGAGGAGGATGCGGGCCGGTCGCTCGCGTCCGCCGGGTCCGCCACCGATCATCATGCGTTGCTCCTATGTCAAGCCGCCGCGGCCAGGCCTGTCGACCTGGTCGCCTCATCGGCTTGGAGTCGGCGGAACACCTCGTCGCTGATCCTCCGACGAAGGGCCCGGATGGCCTCGGTCTTGGTGTCGCCGGCGGCGCGCCGACGCTCGAGGTACGCGCGGCCACGGTCATCGATCCGCATCTGAGTGATCGCGATCCGGTGGAGGGCTGCGTTGAGCTGGCGGTTGCCGCCACGGCTGAGGCGGTGGCGGGTGGTGTCGCCGGACCAGACCGGGACCGGCGCGCTGCCATTGTGCCGGGCGAACGCCTCTTTCGAGCGGAAGCGACCGAGGCCGGCGGTCTCGCCGACGATCTTGGCGGCGGTCAGGGTCCCACAGCCCGGCAGAGCCAGCAGCGTGACCGCCAGGTCACGGACGAGGCGCTCGATCTCGCGCTCGAGGATCCGGATCGCACCGGTGAGCTCGCGGATGCGGGCGAGGAGGTCCCGGGCGAAGCGGGCCACGGGCTCGGTCCGCTCGACCAGGGCCCGCTCGAGCGCCGTCTGGACGACGGTGCGGCCGAGCGACCGCGGCGCGGGCTCGGCGATGCCGAGCTCGACGAGGAACCAGCGCAGGCGCTGCTCATGGCGGGTCCGCTCGCCGATCAGGTCCTCGCGATGGTCGACGTGGAGCCGCAGCTCGCGCTCTGGGCCATCGAGCGTGGCGACCGGCAGGTCGGGCTCGCGGAGGGCAGCCTGGGCGACGGCGAGGGCGTCGATCGGATCGCTCTTTCCCGGCTCACGCACCGAGCGGCGGGCGCCGGCCATCAGCTGGGGCGGCACCCGGACGACCGCTTCGCCGGCCCGCAGGAGGTCGGCCTCGAGTCGCCGGCTGAGGTGGCGGCAGTCCTCGAGGGCCCAGCGCCGCTCGGGCCACTGGGCCGCCCAGCGGCGGAGCTCGAGGTGGCCTTCGGGTGTCGCGTCCACTCGGCGCTCGGCGAGCCTGCGACCCGTCGCGTCGATCACGACCACCGTGTGCGACCGCTTGTGCAGATCCGCTCC
>JAJZRQ010000140.1 GCA_021802585.1 Chloroflexota bacterium | reverse complement strand
ACAAGGAGGGCTTCCTGCGGAGCGCCTGGTCGCTCATCCAGATGATCGGGCGGGCGGCCCGGAACATCGGTGGCGAGGTCGTCATGTATGCCGACACCGTCACGGAGTCGATGCGGGCGGCGATCGAGGAGACGGATCGCCGCCGCCGGATCCAGGCGCGCCACAACGCGGAGAAGGGGATCACGCCGCTCACGATCGTGAAGGAGATCCGGGACATCAACGACCGCCTGCGGGTCGCCGCCGAGGTCGGCGCCCCGTACGGATCGGGTGGCGGCCGCGACCTCGAGGGGGCGTCGAAGGCCCAGGTGGAGCAGCTCGTCGCGCGCCTGGAGACCGAGATGCGCTCCGCCGCGCGGGAGCTCGAGTTCGAGCGGGCGGCGGCCCTGCGCGACGAGATCCAGCAGATCCGCCTGCGGGTCCTCGAGGAGGACGCGTCGGTCGTCGTCGGGCGGGCCGCGGAGGCGGCGGCCCGGCGCGGCGCGCCGCCATCCGCGCGGCGCGGCGGGGGCCGGGGGGGGCGCGGCGCCCGCGAGCCCGGGGAGCCGGCGGCCCCCGTGCTCGAAGTCACCGCGGTGGAGGTCGTCCCGGCCGGGGAGGAGCCGGCGGTCGCCGAGGGCACCGCTGCCGACTGGCTGCCCGGTCTTCGCGACGAGCACGAGGACGAGGGCGGCTGGCAGGCGCGGTGGCTGGACCGGCCGACCTGGGACCACCGCGTGACGCCCAACGTGCGGCGCCGGACTGGCCGGAGGCCGCCGCGGCGCTGATCAGCGGGGCCCGACCGGCAGGAGCATCAGGGCGGCCTCCTCCACGCCGTCGATCTCGAGCAGCCCGTTGACCGCGTCGTCGAGGAAGGCCCCGACGGCGCAGGCCCCGAAGCCGGCGGCTTCCGCGGCCAGGTAGACGTTCTGGCCGATGTGCCCGACCTCGATCAGGGCGTAGCGGTAGGCGCGTTCCCGGTACCGCCAGCGGAGACGCTGGAAGATCGCGCTCAGGACGACCACGACCGGGGCCTGGCCGAGGAACTCCTGGCCCAGCCCGGCGATCACGAGGTCGCCCCCGAACGTGCCACCCCGGACGCGCTCGAGGGCATGGTCGGCAGGGGCGTAGTGGTAGATCCCCGGCTCGAGGCCGTCGACCTTGGTGACCGCGACGTACGTCTCGATCGGGTACTGGGCCCCCGCCGACGGCGCCGCCCGGAGGCCGCCGGGGCCGGTGATCCCGCTCGCCGCGCCGAGCAGCCACGACAGCTCGCCGGTCGTCAGCGGGCGGCCCGCGTAGTCGCGCAGCGAGCGCCGCCGCTCGATCGCGGAGGCGACCGAGAGCTCGGGGGGTACGGTGACCGGTGGGAGCTCGAACCGTGCGGCACCCGGATACTCCTTCGTCCGGGCCGGCTGTGACCCCCAGCTGACGAGGGCGCCGAGGGCGTCGGCGATGCCCGGGGTGCTGGCCCGGTGATAGAGCGCGCCGACGTCTTCCCCGGGCAGGCGCCCGACGTCTGCCGGGCGGACCAGCCATCCGGCGGCGAACCCGGTCGCCCCCACGCCGGCGGCGGCGAGGACGGCGCGCCGCGGGATGCCGCGGGGCGAGGACCCCTCCGCTTCGGATGCCGGTTCGGTGCCGGGGGCCGGAGCCATGTCCGCGGCCGAATCCCTGTCCCCGGCCGCAGCCGTCGTCGCGGTCGCGGCCCGGGATCGGCGCCCGCCCCGACCCGTCCAGAAGCCGACGAGCGACGGCCAGTGGGCGCCGACGTGCACGAGCGCCAGGACAGCCGCCGTGTAGCCAACGTACTTGTGGAGGACGAACTCGTTGAGATCGAGGGCGTCCGAGACGAGGCCGGTGACGGCCAGGAAGAGCGCCGCGGGCAGGAGGAGCGTGCTGCTGACCAGGCCGATCTCGCGGCGGCCCATCGTGATCACCTGCCTCTTGACCGGATCGGCCGGTTCTCCCCGGGAGCGCCCGGCTCGGGTCCAGCATCTGCCCGCAGGGCAGCAGCCGGCCGCCACATCGACCAGATCGGCGGCCCGTCCCTGAACGGTTGGGATTCGTCGCGGACCTCGAAGCCGAAGCGCCGGTACAGGGCCAGGTTGCGCTCGTTCGATGTCGTGAGCCCACAGGCGAAGGCGGCGTCGTCGGCGCGTCGGAGCCCGGCGTTCAGCACCCGGCTGCCGACTCCCTGGCCCTGACGGTTCGGATCGACGGCGAGGTACTCCAAATGCCAGTGGGGCTCGTCCGCCACGATCGCGGTGCCTTCGGTCAACCGCCACAGGTCGGGCAGGCGGTCGAGGAAGAGCGTTGCGACCGCCAGGTAGGCCGGCAACCCGGCCAGGATCCGCCGGGCCGTGGGGGGGAAGTGGCCCGGCGAGAGCCAGATCGCCGTTGCCAGCGGCGGTCCGCCGGCCCCGGCGACGTCGATGCAGCCGTGGCGCAGGGCGTCTCGAACCCGGGCACCGAAGAGCAGGGGCACCACCCTGCCCGCGTACCAGCGCGAGCGGAAGAGATGCCGGAAGAGGGGATCGTGCTCGAACGCGCGCCAGAGCAGGCGGCTCAGCCCGCCAGCCTCGCCGTGCCGGAGAGGTCGGAGCTCGATCGACGTTGCCACGATTGCTCCCGGGTCCGGGCCCGCGACGTGGGTCCGGACCGAACACCCTCGATGTCCGCGCCCCAAGTGTACGGCGGCGCGAACGGCGCCCGGCCCGGGCGCCGGAGTGCATCACCCGCGATGAGATGCAGATCCTCCCCGACGTCCACGTCCCGTGCGAGGTCTGCAAGGGGAAGCGGTACAACCGCGAGGCCCTCGAGGTCCACTACCGCGGCCACTCGATCGCCGACGTCCTCGACATGACGATCGACGCCAGCCGTGTCCGGGGCGCCAG
>JAJZRQ010000139.1 GCA_021802585.1 Chloroflexota bacterium | reverse complement strand
ACGCGGAACGCCCCGGCCGCGGACGCGCTAGGCTGGGACGCGAACCGCGCGGTCGTCGCCGCGCCGGCCCCTCCACCGGCCGGGCGACGCCCCGCCGACCGTGCCGAGGGAACGCCGATGACCGATCCGTCGCCTCCCGAGCCCACCCGTCCCGCGCGCCCGCGTCATCGCCGCGCGCCGGACCCGGCCCTGCCCGCCCGCCCGCGCCGCCGCCGCGCGTCGGAGGCCGCGCCCGAGGCCCCCGTGCCGGCTTCCGCCCCGGTCGCCGATGCGGCGCCGGTGGAGGATGCGGCGCCCGCCCCCGCGCCCGGGCCGTCCGCGGCCGCTCCGGCCGCGTCGTCGTTCGAGGCCGCGGGCGCCCTCGATGCCGTGGCCGTCGACCGCCTCGAGGTCGAGCGAGGCGCGATCGGGCGCGTCCGCGCCCGCGACGTCGTCGCCCGCACCGCGGCCCTCGGGGGCGTGGCCGCCGGCCGGGTGTCCGTCGAACGGGGGATCGTCGGCGGCCTCGCTGCACGCGAGGCGACGGTCCGCCAGGGCGTCGTCCGCGGGATGCTCGCGGGGAACGCCCACGTCGAACGGTCCCTCGTCCGCTCCGTCGTGGCGAACCACCTCGAGACCGGCCCCGGGACCTGGATCCTCGTCGCGGCGGCCCGCCGGATCGACGGCGAGGCCCGGGTCCTCCTCGACTGGCGTGGCGGCCTGGCCGTCGGGATCGCGTTCGGGCTCATCGCGGCCCTCGCCCGGCTCGCCCGCCGCCGCTGACGGGCCCGGCGCGTCAGCGCGCGGGCTCCTCCGAGAAGCGCCGGGTCTCGCTCGCGGCGAGGAGCTTCCGGTCGGCCGCCCGCTCGCGGTACAGCTCGACCGTCTCCGCGGGGTCGCCCTGGAAGACGATCTGGCCCTGCTCGAGGAGCATCCCGCGGTTGCAGAACTCGGTGATGTACGTCAGGTCGTGCGTCACGAGGACGATCGCCCGGGCGTTCACCATCAGCTCCCGGATCCGCTGCTGGCTCCTCGCCCGGAAGACCTGGTCGCCCGTCCCGAGGACCTCGTCGAGGAGGAGGATGTCGGGCTGGACGGCGGTCGCGATCGAGAAGCCGAGGCGGGCCTTCATGCCCAGCGAGTACGTCTTCACGGGGGCGTCGATGAAGGCGCCGAGCTCGGCGAAGTCGACGATCGAGGGCGCGAGCTCGGCCATCTCCTTCCGGCCGACGCCGAGGAACGCGCCGACGAGGTCGACGTTGTCGCGCCCGCTGAGCTCCGGCTCGAAGCCTGCGCCGAGGGTGAGGAGCGTCGAGACCTTGCCCCGCACGTCGACCGCGCCCTCGCTCGGCGCGAGGATCCCGGCGAGGGCGAGGAGGAGCGTGCTCTTCCCGGCGCCGTTCGGGCCGATGACGCCGAGCGACTCGCCGTGCTCGATCGAGAACGAGAGATGGCGGAGGGCCCAGAAGTGGGTCGTCGCCTCGCGGCTGCGGCGGAGCATCGTCCCCAGCGAGCCCTTGAGGGTCGTCCGCTTCGTGAAGTTGAGGTTATAGCGGATCCCGAGGTCGCGGACGTCGAGGGCCAGGTCGCGCCGGCCCGGGGCGGCGAGCCCGCTCACGCGAGGATCCGGGCGAACGAGGGCTCGGCCCGCTTGAAGAGGACGATCGCGATCGCCAGGAGGATGAGCGAGAGGCCGAGGACGGCGAGGAGGGGCAGCCACTCGGGCTGGATTCCGTGCCCCGACTTCTCCGTGCCGTAGAGGACGAGCCGGTAGCTCTCGATGATCGGGGCCATCGGGTTGAGCCCGAGGATCTGGCGCGCCGTGTCCTGGCCCTCGATCTGCTGGAGCGAGTAGAGGACCGGCGAGACGTACATCCAGAGCCGGATGATGTGGCGGAGGATGTTCTGCACATCGCGGAAGAACGCGTTGAGCGCCGAGAGGAGGACCCCGAGGGCGAGGGTGAAGACGAACTGGACGACGGCGATCGCCGGGAGGGCGACGATCCAGTGCGACAGGCGGTGCGGGTAGATGAGGTAGAGGAACGCCAGCGCGACGAGGCCGAAGGCGAAGCTCACGAGCGCGGCGACCGAGGCGGCCGTCGGCAGGACGAGCTTCGGGAACTGGAGCTGGCGGATGAGCGACTGGCGCGACGTGATCGAGGTGGACGCCTCCGACAGCGTCGAGGCGAGCCACTTCCAGGGCAGGATCGCCGACATGAGGAAGAGGAGGATGTCGGGCGTCGTCCGCTGGAAGATGACGGCGACGAGCATCCAGTAGACGAACATCTGGAGGACCGGGTCGAGGATCCACCAGAGCATCCCGATCGCCGTGTCGGCGTGGGTCCGCTTCATCTCGGCCCCGACGAGGAAGCGGATGAGCCGCATCCGTGAGGTGAGGTCGTGGATCCCCTCGCGGAGCGTGCCGAACGGCCGCCGGCGGGCACGAGGGGGCACGGCCGGCACGGCCGTCCCCAGGGAGGTCTTCACGAGCGGGAAAGGGTAGCACCGACCGGCGGCCGCCGCCCTCGGTCTGTCCGCCTCCCTCGGTCGGGTCCCGCGCTCAGACGGCCCCGAGGCGCTCGTAGAGCTCGCGGTACAGCTCGCCGTTGTGCGCCCACGTCCGGTGCTCCAGGACCCAGGCCCGGGCGTTGGTGCCGAGTCGCGCCCGCTCGGCCGGGTCGGCAAGGAGGGGCTCCACGGCGTCGGCGAGGGCGACCGGGTCCTCGGGCTCGAACGAGGCGCCGGTCTCGCCCTCCCGGACGATCTCCAGGAGCGCCCCAACCCCGCTCACGACGAGGCAGCGCTCCATCGCCATCGCCTCGTACGGCTTGAGCGGCGTGACGAGCTGCGAGACCCGGTCGTTCGTGCGGGGGACGACGAAGATGTCGATGACCGAGTAGTACGCGC
>JAJZRQ010000052.1 GCA_021802585.1 Chloroflexota bacterium | reverse complement strand
CGCCCCGGCTGACGTGCCCCGATCACGCCTCCGGTGGAAACACCCCGGTGCCGGACGCAATCACCACGCCGGATGCGTCCAGGAAGCGCCAGTGCAGATCGTCCGGAGTGACTCCCTTGTCACGCAGGACGATGAGCCACGTGCCCGCGGCGACGGTCCCGCCCACCGCGCCTGGCCGGTCGATCTCGACCCGCGCCACGTCCGACGCGGCCGTCCCATAGAAGAAGGTGTTCCACTCGAGGCCGGTATTGCCGTCGAAGCTGTAGAGGTGCCCGCTGTTCGTTCCCGGAGCCGCCCTCGACGCCGTGATTGC
This sequence comes from Chloroflexota bacterium, assembly GCA_021802585.1. Lineage (GTDB taxonomy): Bacteria > Chloroflexota > Limnocylindria > Limnocylindrales > CSP1-4 > CTSoil-043. Next base: position 16,065 of record JAJZRQ010000052.1, on the reverse strand, counting down.
CCCCGGGCGTCGACCCGGCTCGATGATGACGACGGAGACCACGCCGTTGGATACCTGGACGGCCGCACGGTCCGGCGGGATCTCGACGACGGCGCCGAACGGGCCCACCGGCGACGGCGCGGTCGAAGAGCACGCGGCCGCGACCAGGGCGGCGGCGAGCGCCGCCGCCCATCGTCGCCTGATCAATGGGTGAACGATGTGTACGCTGCGGCGGACCATTGGTTCGAGTTCGCGGGCACGATCGTGAACGAGGCGTCCTTGTAGGAGAGCGTGTACTCAGCCGTGCCGCCCTTCGAATGAAGGTACTGCGACGCGACGTTGTCTGTTCGGTTCTTCCAGGTCGACTCCCGGATGTACGCGGCGAAGCGAGCGTAGTCCTCGAGGAAGCATGCCGGTTGGACGGACATCCACTCCTTGTACGACCAGCCAACCCCTTCGTTCGGCGTCATGTCAGAGCGATACATGTAGATCGGCGTCAGGAGGCTGCTGCACCGCCCGCTCCCGGAGTCCGAGTAGAGATACAGGTCGCCGGCCCACGACGTCGAGATTGTGTCCTCGACCTGATTGCAGAGGGCGTCAGCCCCGTTGGCGCCCTTGCGCCAGTCGCAGTACGTCTCAATGCCCCACTCGTAGACGCCGCTGTTGCTCGTGCGCCAGATCGACACCGACATGTACATGTCGTACCTGCCGCCGGTGCCCGAACCTGCCGTCTTCACGTTCGGCAGGCGCAGGGCTGAGTCGGCTGGGCCAACGTCATAGCCGCCGACCTGAACCAACCGCTCGGACCCATCTTCGTCGCGTTCGAGAGCAAAGTAGGCACGCACGTAGGCCACAGGGAGGACGTGAGCATGATCCGCCCAGAGCGCCGCGGTGTGCTCTCGCTCAGTGGCGGGCATGCCCTCGAGTGCGAGGGCCTGCTGCTCCGCTGTCAGCACTCGCGCCCCGGGAAGGGCCGCCAGAGTTAGGGTCGCCAGCGGGAACGCTGCGATAAGTGACGAGGTGGCCATCACCGCCGCGCTGGCTGCGACGAATAGTCTCCGGCGAGCACTCATCTCGGGTCACCTCCGGCTTGGGGCTGGACGCGATCCACCTCAGGTCGCCTCCAACGCCAATGGCATGTCGGCTGATCCTGTCGTGCATCTCCGCCTGACCAAAGACCACTCGGCCCCCCGGGGGGGGCATTGGTCACCATCTGACGTGCCTCGGCGGGCGTCCGCCGGTGTCCCTGATCGGGTCAGTGGCGGAAGTGCCGGACGCCCGTCATGAGCATCGCCGCCCCCGCCGCGTCCGCCGCGGCGAACGCGTCGGCGTCGCGGACCGAGCCACCCGGCTGGGCGAAGGCGGTGACGCCGGCCGCGAGACAGACCTCGACGGCATCGGGGAACGGGTAGAAGGCGTCCGAGGCACAGGACGCGCCGAGAAGGCGGTCCGCCCCGAGGAGGGCAGCAGCCTTCGTGACCGCCTGGCGGGCGGCGTCGACGCGGCTGGTCTGGCCGGAGCCGATCCCGATGAGCATCCCGTCCCGCACGAGGACGATCGCGTTCGACGTCACGCCGCGGACGAGGCGCCAGGCGAGGTCCAGGTCGCGCCGCTCTGCGTCAGTCGGGGCCCGCTTCGTCGCCACGGTCCACCTGGCGGGGTCGTCGGGCGCTGTGTCCGGCGCGGTGACGAGTACAGCGCCGCCGGAGCTCCGAAGCGAGCCGGTCGGGCTCGGGGCCGGGAGCGGAGCGTCGGCGCCGAGCGCCGGGTCGACCACGAGGCGCAGGTTCGGCTTCGCCGCCAGCACCTCGAGGGCGGCGGGCTCGAACGCGGGCGCCACGACGACCTCCAGGAAGATGCTCGCCAGCCGCTCCGCGACCTCCCGGTCGACCGGCCGGGTGAGAGCCACCACGCCACCGAAGGCCGAGACGGGGTCGGCCGCGAGGGCGTCGTCCCAGGCAGTGGCGAGCGTGTTGCGCTCGGCCGCGCCGCACGGGTTGGTGTGCTTGACGATCACGCAGGCGGGGCCGCGCAGGAGCCGGCCGATCCCCGCCGCGGCGGAGCCGTCGAGGACGTTGTTGTACGAGAGCGCCTTGCCCTGCAACGGGGGGGCGCCGGTCGCGAACGGGCCGTCCGCGGCGGTGGCGCCGGGGCGCCGGTAGCGGGCCGCCGGCTGGTGGGGGTTCTCGCCGTAGCGCAGCGTCTCCACGCGCTCCAGCGTGACGGTGAGGCGGGCGGGGAACGGGTCGGCAGCGCCGGGCATCCCCGGTTCGTCGGGAAGGATCACGCCCTCGGCCGCCATCCGCTGAGGCAGCACCTCGGCGATCCGGGCATCGTATGCGGCCGTGTGGCGGAACGCCTCGACGGCGAGCGCCGATCGCAGGCCGGCCGGGACCGTGCCTTCAGCGTCGAGGGCCGCGAGGATGTCATCGTACCGGCCCGGATCCGTCACGATCGCGACGCTGGCATGGTTCTTCGCGGCGGCGCGGACCATCGACGGGCCGCCGATGTCGATCTCCTCGACGAGGCCGTCGAGGTCGAGCGCGCCCCGCAGCGCCCGCTCCGCGGCGGCGGCGAACGGGTAGAGGTTGACGACGACGAGCTCGAACGGCTCGATGCCCGCCGCGGCGAGCTGCTGTCGGTGGGCGGCCAGGCGCCGGTCGGCGAGGATCCCGCCGTGGACCCGCGGGTGGAGCGTCTTCACCCGGCCGTCGAGCATCTCGGGGAAGCCGGTGACCGCGGCGACGTCCGTGACGGGCAGCCCCGCGTCGCGCAGCGCCCGCGCGGTTCCCCCCGTGCTGACCAGCTCGAAGCCCCAGGCGACCAGGGCTGTCGCGAAGGGGATGAGACCGGCCTTGTCCGAGACGGACAGGAGGGCGCGCCGGGGCGCAGGCGCCCGGGCGGCGATCCCCGCGTCGATCGTCACCCGCCGGCCATCGACGTGCAGCGCGCCCGCGAGCAGCAGCCCGACGGCTCTCGGCAGGATCCGGTGCTCGACCGCGTGAAGCCGCTCCAGGAGGGCCTCCTCGGTGTCGCCCGCCAGCACCGGCACCGCCTCGGCCAGCACGATCGGGCCCCCGTCGAGGGACGCGTCGACGAGGTGGACCGTCACGCCGGTGGCGGCGGCCCCGGCCGCCAGCGCGTCGCGCACCGCGTGCGCGCCCGGGAACGCGGGCAGGAGCGAGGGGTGGACGTTCAGGACGCGGCCGGGGAAGGCATCGAGGAGGATCGGCCCGAGGAGGCGCATGAAGCCGGCGAGGACGACCGCATCGACGTCGAGCGCCTTCAGCGTCTCGGTCAGGTTCCAGTCCGCGAGGGCGCGGGTGTCCAGGCTGCGGGCTCCCAGGTCCTCGATGAGGGCCGTGTCGATCCCCGCCTCGCTCGCCCAGCCCAGGGCGGCGCAGGGACGATCGGCAAAGACGAGGGCGATCTCGGCGTCCAGCGCGCCGCGGTCGATCCGCGCCGTGAGCGCCCGCAGGTTGGTGCCGCTCCCCGAGACCCCGACCGCGATCCGTCCGCTCATCTGCGCACCTCCACGTACCGCCGCCCGCCGGTCGCTGCGACCGGCACCACCTCCCCGACAACGATGCCCGCCATGCCGTGGGCCGCGGCTGTCGCCAACGCCGCCTCCACGGCCGCGCCCGGCGGCATGGCCAGCACCATCCCGAGCCCGCCGTTGAACGTCGCCCGCAGCTCCACGTCGTCGAGTCGGCCGAGGGTTCCCAGGAGCCGCATGGCCGACGGCATGGTCCAGTGCCCGGGATCCAGGCGGGCCGCCAGCCCGTCCGGGACGATCCGGGGCACATTGCCTGGCAGGCCGCCGCCGGTCACGTGGGCGATCCCGTGGACGTCCGCGCGCGGTGCGGCGGCCCGAACGGCGGCCCGGATCGCGAGGAGAGCCCGGGCGTAGACCCGGGTGGGAGCGAGGAGGACGTCGGCGAGCGGAGCGTCGGCGTGCTCCGGTTCGGCGGCGACCCCCGGCGCCGCTCGCCGGAGGACGTCCGCGTACCGCTCCTCGAGGTCGAGGTCCGCGTCGGCCACGATCCGCCGGACGAGGCTGAACCCGTTGCTGTGGAGCCCCGACGAGGCAAGTCCGACGAGGACGTCCCCGGCGGCGACCGCGCTCCCGTCGAGGAGGTCGTCGCGCTCCACGACGCCGACGCACGTCGCGGCCAGGTCCAGGTCGTCGGGGCGCATCACCCCTGGGTGTTCCGCGGTCTCGCCCCCCAGGAGAGCGCACCCGGCGAGCCGGCAGCCGGCCGCGACGCCGGCGACGACCGTCGCCACCTCCTCCGGCACGAGGCGCCCGACCGCGACGTAGTCGAGGAGGAACAGGGGCTCCGCGCCGGCGCAGGCGACGTCGTCCGCGCACATCGCGACGAGGTCGATTCCGAGCCCGGCGAGGCGCCCGGCCCGGCGGGCGAGGGCGGCCTTCGTTCCCACCCCGTCTGTCGAGGCGATGAGGAGCGGCCGCCCGTATCCCGCCGGGATCCCGATCGCCCCGGCGAAGCCCCCGAGGCCGCCGACGACCTCCGGGCGGCGGGTCGAGGCGACGGCCTCGCGGATGAGCTCGACGGCGCGCTCGCCCGCTGCGACGTCCACGCCGGCCGCGCGGTACGCCTCCCGAGGGGCAGCCTCCTTCGCTCCGCGGGGCTCAGCCACGGGCCGCCGGCGCCTCCTCGAGGACGAACTTCCGGCGCGCGGCGTCGTACGGGACCGGCTCCGGGTAGCGGCCGTCGAAGCAGGCGAAGCAGAAGCCCGCCGGGGGGAGGTCGAGGGCCCGGAGGAGGCCCGGGATCGAGAGGAAGCCGAGCGAATCCGCGCCGATGAAGTCGCGGATCCCCTCGACCGACTGGCTCGCCGCGATGAGCTCGGTCTCGATCTGGGTGTCGATCCCGTAGAAGCAGGGGTGGACGATCGGCGGGGCGCTGATCCGGACGTGGACCTCGGCCGCGCCCGCCCGCCGGAGGAGCCCGACGATCGAGCGCGTCGTCGTCCCGCGGACGATCGAGTCGTCGACGACGACGAGGCGGCGGCCGCGGACGACCTCGCGGAGCGGGTTGAGCTTCACCGTGACGCCCCGATGGCGCATCGCCTGGGAGGGCTGGATGAACGTTCGGCCCGCATAGCGGTTCCGGTACATCCCCTCGCGGTACGGGAGCCCCGAGGCCTCGGCGTAGCCGGCCGCCGCGGGCCCCCCGGTGTCGGGCACCGGCATGACGAGGTCGGCCTCGACCGGGTGCTCGGCGGCGAGCTCCATCCCCATCCGGCGGCGGACCTCGTAGAGGTTGCGGCCCTCCATCGTCGAATCGGGCCGGGCGAAGTAGATGAGCTCGAAGACGCAGAGCGCGGGGCGGGCCGGGGCGAAGCGCACCGAGCGTGGGGCGGCCCCCGGCTCGAGGATGACCATCTCGCCCGGCTCCACGTCGCGGACGTGCTCCGCGCCGACGACGTCGAGGGCGGCCGTCTCCGAGGCGAGGACCCAGCCCGCGTCGGCGTGCGGGCCGTCCCGGCTGCCGGCCGCGCCGTCCGCGGCCGGCAGCCGCCCGAGGACCAGCGGCCGGTAGCCGTGCGGGTCGCGGACGCCGACGAGCCGCCGCTCGTCGAGGACGACGAGGCTGTAGGCGCCACGGACGTGCGGGAGGACCCGGACGAGCGCGTCGACCGTGTCGGCGGCCGGCTCGTCGGCGAGGAGCGCGGTGAGGAGCTCCGTGTCCGTGCTCGCGGGGAGTCGGCTGCGGCCTCCGGGGAGGCGCTCGAGGAGTTCCCGCGTGTTCACGAGGTTCCCGTTGTGCCCGATCGCGAGCGCCCGCCGCGGCCCGAGGCGGAGCGTGGGCTGCGCGTTCTCCCAGACGGTGGAGCCGGTCGTCGAGTAGCGGCAGTGGGCGATCGCGAGCTGCCCGGGAAGGCTCGGGAGCCGCCGCTCGTCGAGGACCTGGGCGACGAGGCCGAGGTCCTTGTAGAGCATGATCTGCTCCCCGTCCGACGCGGCGAGGCCGGCGGACTCCTGGCCGCGGTGCTGGAGGGCGAAGAGCCCGACCGCGGCGATCCGGGCCGCATCGCCGTCGAGCGTCACCGCGCCGAACACGCCGCACACGGACTATCCCTCCCCGCCGAGAGCCTGGGGCAGCCCCTGCTCCCACGCGTGGCGCAGGTCGCCGAGGTCGAGGTCGATCGCGTCCGCGACGCGCGCCCCGCGCTCCTCCGCCGCGCCGGTCGCCCCCTCCCCGACGAGCTCGACGAGGAGCCGGTCGCCGCCCGTCGTCCCGATGTCGGCGAGCGGGACGCCGTGCTCGGCGGCCAGGGCGAGGAGCGGCGTGACGGCATCCGGGCGCGCCGCGAGGAGGGCCCGGGACGGAGCCTCGCCGAAGAGGGCGACGGCGGGCGCGCCCGCGACCGCGACCCGGAAGTGCCCCGCGCGGCCGCCCCAGATCGCCATCTCGGCGAGGGCGACGGCGAGGCCGCCCCGGGAGACGTCCTGGGCCGCCGCGACGAGGCCGGCCCCGATCGCCGCGCGGAGGAGCCCCTGGAGGGCCGCCTCCCGCGCGAGGTCGAGGGGCGGCGGATCGTCGTCGCCACCGCCCGCGAGGTCGGCGTACGCCGAGCCCCCGAGGCCCGGCGCGGCCCACCCGGCGAGGAGGACGACGTCGTCGGCGGCGCCGAACGCGGGGCCGACGAGCCGGTCCACGTCGTCGGCGAGCCCGACGACGCCGATCTCGGGCGTCGGGGCGATCGCGCTCCCGGGCGCCTCGTTGTAGAGCGAGACGTTCCCGCCGGTGACGGGGATCCCGAGGGCGCGGCAGGCGTCGCCGAGGCCGCGGACCGCCTCCCGGAGCTGCCAGAACGCTTCCGGCCGCGTCGGGTCACCGTAGTTGAGGCAGTTCGTCACGCCGAGCGGCCGCGCCCCGGTCACGCTCACGTTCCGCGTCGCCTCCGCGACCGAGAGCGCGGCCCCGAGGTAGGGGTCGAGCGCCGAGACGGCCTGGTCGCCGTCGGTCGTCGCGACGAGCGCCTGCCGGGTCCCCTTCACCCGGAGGACGGCCGCGCCGCGCCCGGGGCCGGCGACGGTGTTCGTCTGGACGTGGTGGTCGTACTGCTCGTAGACCCAGCGCCGCGAGGCGAGGTTCGGGCTGCCGAGGAGGCCGACGAGGACCGCTCCCGGGTCCATCCCCCGCTCGGGGAGGAGCTCGGCGGGCTCCGGCCGGACACCGGGGGCCGGGGCCGGACGGCGGCGCGGCGGGGGCGCCGCGAGGCGCTCGAAGACGATCGCGTCGGACGTGAGCGCGGCCGCCGGGACGCGCGCCAGCTCGCGGGCGCCGGGGAGCGGCCGCCCCTCGCCGTCGAGGCCGCCCTCGACGACCGTCACGTCGCCGTCGGCCGTCACCCGCCCGATCACGGCGCACGGGAGCCCCCACCGGGCACAGACCTCGGCGACGTCCGCCCGGCGCTCCGGCCGCACGATCGCGACCATCCGCTCCTGCGACTCGCTGATGAGCACCTCGAACGGCGCCATCCCCGGCTCCCGGCGGGGGATCGCGTCGAGGTCCACGATGATCCCCGTCCCCGCCCGGTCGGCCGTCTCGGAGACGCCGCACGTGATCCCGGCGGCGCCGAGGTCCTGGATCCCCACCGCGAGACCGCGCTCGACGATCTCGAGCGTCGCCTCGATGAGGAGCTTCTCGGCGAACGGGTCCCCGACCTGGACCGCCGGGCGCTTCGAGGGATCCTGCGCCCCGAATGTCGCGCTCGCGAGGACCGAGGCGCCGCCGATCCCGTCGCGCCCCGTCGCGCTGCCGTAGAGGACGACGAGGTTGCCGGGGCCCGGCGCGGCGGCGCGCATGATCTGGTCCTCGCGGACGATCCCGATCGCCATGACGTTCACGAGGGGGTTGCCGCCATACGAGGGGTCGAACACGAGCTCGCCGCCGACGGTCGGCACGCCCACGCAGTTGCCGTAGCCACCGACGCCGGCGACGACGCCGTTCACGAGGTGGCGGGTCCGCGGGTCGCCCGGGTCGCCGAAGCGGAGGGCGTCGAGGACGGCGATCGGGCGGGCGCCCATCGCGAAGATGTCGCGGAGGATGCCGCCGACGCCGGTCGCGGCGCCCTGGTACGGCTCGACGGCGCTGGGGTGGTTGTGCGACTCGATCTTGAAGGCGACGGCGAGGCCGCCCCCGATCCGCTGCACGCCCGCGTTCTCGCCGGGCCCCGCGACGACGTCGGGGCCGCCGGTCGGGAGGGTCCGGAGGAGGGGCCGGCTGCTCTTGTACGAGCAGTGCTCGCTCCACATGACGGAGAACATCGCGAGCTCGAGGTCGTTCGGCGCCCGCCCCAGCCGCGCCTCGATCGCGACGAGCTCCTCGTCGGTGAGGCCGAGGGCCTGGTGGAGCGGCACCGCGGGCTCGCTCATCGCCGGCCACCCTCGACGCCGCCATCCCCGGCGAGGACCCGCCGCCCGGTGACGACGAAGGCGCCGGCCGCCCGCTCCCCCGCCGCCGCGACGAGGGAGCGGAGGATCGGCAGCCCGTCGGCCGAGCCGAGGAGCGCCTCGGCCGCGCGCTCGGGATGGGGCATGAGCCCGGCGACGTTCCCGGCGGCGTTCGTCACTCCGGCGATCCCGCGGAGCGATCCGTTCGGGTTCGCCCGGTCGTCCGGGTCGAGCGCGGGCGTCCCGTCCGGGGCCACGTAGCGAAAGAGGACCCTGCCGTCGCGCTCGAGCGCGGCGAGCGTCGCCGGGTCGGCGTAGTAGGCGCCCTCGCCGTGGGCCACCGGCATCCGGAGCGGCCGTCGCTCCCCGACGAGCCGGGTGAACGGCGTGTCGAGCCGTTCCGGCGCGATCGCCACCTCGCGGCAGACGAACCGCAGGCCGCGGTTCCGGAGGAGCGCTCCCGGGACGAGCCCGGCCTCGGCGAGGACCTGGAAGCCGTTGCAGATCCCGAGGACGAGGCCGCCCGCGGCGGCGAACCCGGCGACCGCGCGCATCACCGGGCTGAAGCGGGCGATGACGCCGGCGCGGAGGTAGTCGCCATAGGCGAAGCCGCCCGGGAGGACGATGGCCGCGACCCCGCCGAGGTCCGCCGACTCGTGCCACAGCTCGACCGGCTCCGCGCCGGCGAGGCCGAGGGCCCAGGCGGTGTCGCGATCGCAGTTCGAGCCGGGGAAGACGACGACCCCGACGCGGACGCTCACCGGGCGACGCCCGCCGTCGCGGTGGAGGAGGCGGCCCCCAGGACCTCGACGTCGAACTGCTCGATGAGCGGGTTCGAGAGGAGCGCGGCGGCGAGGTGATCGACGACGGCCCGCGCCGCGGGGAGGTCGGCGGCGTCGACCGTGAGCTCCACGCGCCGGCCGACGCGGACGTGGCCGACCCCGGCGACGCCGAGATGCGGGAGGCTCTGCTCGACGGCCCGGCCCTGGGGGTCGAGGATCCCCTCGCGGGGGGTGACGTTGACGGCGAAGCGGAAGCTGGCGGCCGGCCGCGCGCCGGGGGCGCCCTCGGGTGTGCTCATCGGGCGATGACGTCCTCCTCGAGATAGCGGGCGAACGACGCCCCGGTGATCCGCTCGAAGGCCTCGACGTAGCGGGCGCGCGTCCCGGCGACGACCTCGGGGGGCAGCTCGGGCCCGGGCGCCGTCTTGTCCCACGGCTGCGCCTCGAGCCAGTCGCGGACGAACTGCTTGTCGTAGCTCGCCTGGGCCCGTCCCGGCTCGTACGTCGCGGCGTCCCAGAACCGGCTCGAGTCGGGCGTGAGCACCTCGTCGACGAGGAGGAGCCCGCCCGTCGCGGGGTCGATCCCGAACTCGAACTTCGTGTCGGCCAGGATGATCCCCGCCCCTTCGCAGGTCGCCGCGCCGTGGCGGTAGAGGGCGAACGACGCCTCGCGGACCCGGACGGCGACCTCGTGGCCGACGAGGTCGGCGACCGCGGCAAACGGGATGTTCTCGTCGTGGGTCCCGGCCGGCGCCTTCCAGGCCGGCGTGAAGACCGGCTCGGGAAGCCGCTCGCTCTCGCGGAGGCCCGGCGGGAGCTCGATCCCGCAGACCTCGCCGGTCGCGTGATACTCCTTCCAGCCGGACCCGGCGAGGTAGCCGCGGACGACGCACTCCACGGGGAGGACGTCGGCGCGGCGGCCGACGATCATCCGGCCGCGGAGCTCGGCGGCGACCGCCGGGTCGGCGAGGAGCTCCGGCGGGAGGGCGGCGGGATCGCTCCCGAGGAGGTGGTTGGCGACGATGCCGGCCGTGCCCGCGAACCAGAAGCGGGACAGGCCGGTGAGGACCCGGCCCTTGTCGGGGATCGGCGTCGGCAGGACGACGTCGAACGCGCTGATCCGGTCGGATGCGACGAGGAGGAGCCGCTCGTCATCGAGGCGGTAGAGGTCGCGGACCTTCCCGGAGCGCAGGAACAGCCCCTCAGCGTGGAGCATCGCCGTTCCTCCCCTCGGCGTGGAGCATCGCCATCCTCTCCGTCGCGGGCCCCGGCGGCGGCGCGTCGCCGGCCCGGGCGCGGAGACCCGCCTCGAGGGCGTCGAGGCGGGCGATGACTGCCGGCACATGGACGAGGAACCCGGCGTCGTCGAAGCAGGCGTCGAGCCGGGCGAGGGAGAGCCGCCCGGCGACCGCCGGATCGGTCGCCAGGAGCCCGTGGAGCTGGACGCGCTCGTCGGCCGCGCGGAGCGCATTCCGCTGGACGATCGCGTACGCCTCCTCCCGGGAGATGCCGGCGTCCTCGACGAGGGCCACGAGGACGCGGCTGCTCGCGTGGAGCCCGAGCCCCCGCTCGATGTTCTCGCGCATCCGGTCGGCCCGGACGACGAGGCCGTCCACGAGCGCGGTCATCTTCGCCAGCATGTAGTCGAGGAGGATCGTCGCGTCGGGAAGGAGGACCCGCTCGGCCGAGGAGTGGCTGATGTCCCGCTCGTGCCAGAGCGGCTGGTTCTCGAGCGCGACGCCGGCGTAGCCGCGGAGGAGCCGGGCGAGCCCGGCGATCCGCTCGGCGACGATCGGGTTGCGCTTGTGGGGCATCGCCGAGCTCCCCTTCTGGCCGCTCCGGAACGGCTCCATGAGCTCCCCGATCTCGGTGTGCTGGAGGTTCCGGACCTCGGTCGCGAAGCGCTCGAGCGATCCGCCCGTGATCGCGATCGCGGCGAGGACGGCGGCGTGCCGGTCGCGCTGGACGATCTGGGTGCTCACGGGATCGACGGCGAGCCCGAGGTCGGCGAGGACCTCCGCCTCGAGGTCCGGGGCCAGGTGGCTGTACGTGCCGACCGGCCCCGAGACCTTGCCGACCGCCACGTCGGAGAAGGCCCCGGCGAGGCGGAGCCGGTCGCGCTCGAGCTCGAAGGCCCAGCCGGCGACCTTGTGGCCGAGGGTGGTCGGCTCGGCGTGGACCGAGTGGGTCCGCCCCATCATCACCGTCGCGGCCTCGGCGCGGGACCGGGCGACGAGGGCGGCGAGGAGCGCGTCGACGCCGCGGAGGAGGAGGTCGCCGGCCGCCCGGAGCTGGAGCGCGAGGCCCGTGTCGACGACGTCGCTGCTCGTGAGCCCGAGGTGGAGATATCGCCCCTCCGGACCGACCGCCTCGGCGACCTGGCTGACGAAGGCGATGACGTCGTGGTCGGTCGTCCGCTCGATCTCGGCGATCCGCGCGACGTCGATCCGGGCCCGGTCGCGGATCGCCGTGAGGGCCTCGGGGGGCACGAGCCCGCGGGCCGCCTCCGCGGCCGCGACGGCGAGCTCCACGCGGAGCATCGCCCCGAACCGCGCCTCGTCGGACCACGCGGCGCCCATCTCCGGGCGCGTGTAGCGCCGGATCATGCCGGTGCCCCGCCGACGGGTGCGGCGGGAGCCCGGGCGCCGAGCGCGACGTCCCCCGCGCCGCCTGCCCCCATGACGTCGCGGGCGATGTCGCGGCGGCGCTGGAGGCCCTCCCACGCGATCGCATCCGCGGCCGCCTCCGCGCGGGCGCGGGCGCGCCCGAGGTCCGGCCCGCGGCCGACGACCGCGAGGACGCGGCCCCCGTTCGTCTCGTACCCGCCGCCGGCGCGCGGGGCGGTCCCGGCATGGAACACGAGAGCGTCCGCGGCGGCGGCGGCGAGCCCGCCGATCGGATCGCCCCGCCGCGGGTCACCCGGATAGCCGGCGGCGGCGAGGACGATCCCGACGGCGGCATCGGCGGTCGCCGGCAGGACGCGCGGCGCGTCGTCCGGGAGCCTTCCGAGGGCCGCCGCGAGGAGGAGTGGGGCGAGGGGCGCGGCGACGCGCGGGAGGATCACCTGGGCCTCGGGGTCGCCGAGCCGGGCGTTGCACTCGAGGAGCGCGGGCCCGTCCGCGGTGAGCATGAGCCCGGCGTAGAGGAACCCCCGGTACGGGGTCCCCCGCCGGGCGAGCTCGGCGAGGATCGGCAGGTGGACCGTCCCGACGATCGCCGCGGCCGCCGCGTCGGACAGATCGGGGAGCGGCGAGTACGCGCCCATCCCGCCCGTGTTCGGGCCGCGATCGCCATCGCCGAGCCGCTTGTGGTCCCGGGCGGCCGGCAGCGCCGCGGCACGCGTCCCGTCGCAGAGGGCGATGACGCTCGCCTCGGGCCCCGCGAGCCGTTCCTCGACGACGAGGGCGGGCGGGCCCGGAGGCCGGCCGTGGAGGAACGACGGGACGAGCGCGAGCGCCGACGCCAGGTCGTCGCACACGACGACGCCCTTTCCGGCCGCCAGCCCGTCGGCCTTGAGGACGATCCCCCGCCCCGCGGCGTCGAGGGCGCGGACGAAGGCCCGCGCGGCGTCCTCCTCCCCGCCGCCGAACGCGCGGGCGCGAGCCATCCGGACGCCGGCCGCGGCCGCGACCTCGTGGCAGAACGCCTTGCTCGTCTCGATCCGGGCGGCCGCGGCCCCGGGGCCGACGACCGGGAGGCCGTCCGCCCGGAGCCGGTCGGCGACGCCTGCCCCGAGCGGTGCCTCGGGTCCGATGACGACGAGGTCGACGGCGGCCGTCCGCGCGACGGCGAGGACCGCCTCGGGATCGAGGGGGTCGACCGGCACGGCGCGGACGCCCCCGACGGAGGCGATCCCCGCGCTCCCCGGGGCGACGACCACCTCCGCGACGCCCGCCTCGCGGGCGAGGCACCACGCGAGCGCGTGCTCGCGCCCACCCCCGCCGACGACGAGGACCCGCCGCGGCACGGGGAGGGTGCCGCGCGACGCGCGGCGGGCGCGGGAGGTCATCGCGCGGCCGGCCCCGTCGCGGGTCCGGGGGCCGCGCGGTCGGCCGCGGAGCCCGGCCCCGGCCGCCCCGCGCCGAGCGGCCGCCCGTCGAGGGCGACGGTCTGCATCCGCTCCGGACCCACCGAGACGAGTCGGATCGGGGTGCCGGCGAGCGCCTCGAGCGCGCGAACGTACGCCCGGGCGTTCGGGGGGAGGTCGTCGGGCGTCCGGGCCTCATGGATCTCCTCCGGCCAGCCCGGGAACCGCTCGTAGATCGGGCGGGCACGGGCGACCTCGGCCGCCGAGGCGGGCCAGCGCTCGACGCGGGCGCCGTCGATCTCGTAGGCGACGCAGAGGAGGACGTCGTCCAGGCCCGAGAGGATGTCGAGCTTGTTGAGCACGATGCCGCTCGCGCTGTTCACGTCGACCGCGTGGCGCAGCGGCACGGCGTCGAACCAGCCGACCCGCCGCCGACGGCCGGTCGTCGTCCCGAACTCGTGCCCCCGGGCGGCGATCCCCTCCCCGATCGGTCCGTGGAGCTCCGTCGGGTACGGCCCGCTGCCGACGCGGGTCGTGTACGCCTTCATGACCCCGATGACCTCGGTGACCTGGAGGGGCCCGACGCCGCCGCCCGTGCACGCCCCGCCGGCAACGGGGCTCGAGGAGGTGACGAACGGGTACGACCCGTGGTCGAGGTCGAGGAGGGTCCCCTGCGCGCCCTCGAGGAGGACGTGCTCGCCGGCGCGGAGCGCGTCCTGGACGATCGCGGTCGTGTCGGCGATGTGCGGGCGGAGCCGCTCGCCCCACCCGACCGCCGTCTCGAGGAGCGCCTCGACGAGGAACGGCTCCCCGGGATCCCCGAGGTGGGCCAGCTGGGCGTTCGCGTCGGGGACGACGCGCTCGAGCCCGCGCCGGAGGGCCGCCGGATCGAGGAGGTCCTCCATCCGGATCCCGACCCGGAGGGCGCGGTCGGCGTACGCCGGCCCGATCCCGCGGTGCGTCGTCCCGATCCCCTCGTGCCCGAGCCGCGCCTCCGAGGCCCGGTCGAGGGCGACGTGGTACGGGAGGATGACGTGCGCGGCCCGCGCGACGCGGACCCGCGACACGTCGACGCCCCGCGCGACGAGCCCGTCGAGCTCGCGGATGAGCGTCGCCGGGTTCACGACGACGCCCGGTCCGATGAGCGGCACGATGTGCGGCGAGAGGACCCCCGACGGGACGAGGTGGAGCTTGAACACCTCCCGCCCCAGGACGATCGTGTGCCCCGCGTTGTCGCCGCCCTGGTACCGCACGACGTAGCCGACGTGCTCGGCGAGGACGTCGGTCGCCTTCCCCTTCCCCTCGTCCCCCCACTGGAGGCCGACGATCACGGTCGCGGGCATCGGTGTCCTCCGGCGGCGCGGGCGCCCACCGCCCGCGGGCAAAGAGAAAGGCCCTCGGCGCACGCGCCGGGGACCTCCGGGATACACGGCCCCTGCGTTCCGGCGCCGCGACGGCGCCCGGGGGCGGTGGGGCTGGCCGCTCGGTTCATCGGGGGACCGGGAGGCCGACCTCGATCAATCGCACGACTCCTGTGGCGCGACGCGCGGGGCGCCGGCGGGGCGGGACCGGCGGAGTATAGCAGGGGCATCCCGACAGGCCCGCCGGCGGGGCGTCCCGCGGGACGGGGAGCTCGGCCGCGGCGCCCGGTGGCCGCGCCCGCGGCCGTCGGGATGACCATCCGCGCGAGGTCCCGGTACTTTTCGGCGCCCCGGCCGGCTCGGGGCCCCGGCGTACGCTCCGATCGTGATCCGCGTCCTTGCCGCGCTCGGGCTGCTCGCTCCGGTCGCGCTCGTCGTCGTCGTGCTCGTCGCGCCCCCCGGCGGGAGCGCCGCGGCGACGATCGCCGCGGCCGGCGGGATCCTCTTCGGCCTCCTCGCCGCCGCCGCGATCGTCACCCTCTGGCTCCGGGCGGGCCTCGTCCCGGTCGTCCACGCCCTGGAGCGGATCGCGGCGGGCGACCTCGAGGCGGCCGTCCCCGACCTTCGGGGCGGCCTCGGCGGGCACCTGGCCGGCGCCGTCCGGACGATCGCCACGACCCTTGCCGAGACCCGCGACGCGGCGACGACCGACCGGCTCACCGGGCTCGCCAACCGCCCGGCGATCCTCGCCGCCCTCTTCGACGAGGTGGAGCGGGCCGACCGCTACGAGCGGCCGCTCTCCGTCGCCTTCGCCGACATCGACCACTTCAAGGCCGTCAACGACACGTACGGCCACGATGCCGGCGACGGCGTCCTGCGGGGCGTGGCGGCGACCCTGCGGGCGAACCTCCGCGCGGCCGACGTCGTCGGCCGGTACGGCGGCGAGGAGTTCATGGCGGTCCTCCCCGAGACGGACGCGGTCGCCGCCGCGGCCCTCGCGGAGAAGCTCCGCCAGCGCGTCCAGGCGGCGCGGTACGACGCGGCCGCGGCCGGGCCGCTCAGCGTGACGGTCTCGATCGGCGTCGTGACCGGCGTCGGCCGGGCCCTTCGGGTCGAGTCCCTCGTCCGCGACGCGGACGCCGCGATGTACTCGGCGAAGGCCCTCGGGCGGAACCAGGTCTACCTCTTCGAGGAACCCGACGACGACACGCGGATCCCGCGCGCCCCGATCACCCCGGAGGGCCGGGCCCGCGCGAGCGAGGTCGGCCGGCTCGCCCGGAACGCCGCCGAGCAGGCCCTCATCCAGACGCTCGTCCCCTACCCGAACCACCGGGGCCAGCCGTCGCCGCGGATCGCCACGCTCGCCTTCCACCTCGGGCGGCGCCTCGGCCTCCCGGACGTGGAGCTCGAGCGGCTGCGGATCGCCGCGCTCCTCCACGACGTCGGCAAGCTCGCCCTCCCCGAGGACATCCTGGAGAAGCCGGCGGC
>JAJZRQ010000138.1 GCA_021802585.1 Chloroflexota bacterium | reverse complement strand
ACCATCTTCGCCGCGCGCCGGGTCTTGCCACCGGAGTTGTGGGAGACGATCCCGTTCGAGACGAAGGCGTGGATGTCCGGGACCGTGAAGTCGTAGGTGAGCGCCTGGCCGGCGTCGGCGACGGTCAGGACCTCGTCCCAGAGGTACTCGTCGTCGAGGACACGCTCGATCGTGCCGCCCAGCCCGGGTGACAGGCTCGCGACCTGGTCGACAAGGCCGGGGATCGCCCGCGTCCGCGCGTACGACACGTTGTCGCCCGTCCGATTGAAGATCCCGAAGCCCGTCATCACCAGCTCGCCGTCCACCGCTCGGGCCCAGC
This sequence comes from Chloroflexota bacterium, assembly GCA_021802585.1. Lineage (GTDB taxonomy): Bacteria > Chloroflexota > Limnocylindria > Limnocylindrales > CSP1-4 > CTSoil-043. Next base: position 2,643 of record JAJZRQ010000138.1, on the reverse strand, counting down.
CGTTGCGGCCCGACAGCAGCGATCGGAGGGCGGGCACCAGCCCCGGGGTCACGTCGAGGTTCGGATTCCGGTCCGCCGGCATGCCGGCCAGCCCGGCCGCGGCGTCGCGCTTTCGAGGCGTAACGAGATACGGCCGGAGCAGGCGCGCGAGACGCGCGGCCTCCTCCCCGAGGAACGCCAGACGGGCGTAGCCGTTGGTCGTCGAACGGTGCCCCACGGCGCCCAGGTTGAGCGCGAGCAGCTGGAGCTCCTCGGAGAGACGCCGGGAGGCGGACGCGATCTCGATCCGGGAGGCGCCCAGGTGGGCGTTTCCCTCCGCGTACGCCGCCAGGAACTCGAGCACCAGCGAACGGGGGGACCGGCGGATGGCGACGGGCACACCCTTGTCCGCCGACCGGCCTGCGGGCAGGCCGCAGAACGCGAGGAACTGGAGGGCGCCCAGCCAGCTGAGCGAGACGGACTGGGTCCGCACGCCGGTGGTGGGATGGATCCTGCCGCGGACCTGGTCGCGCGGATCGACGCCGAAGACGACCTCGACGCAGTGGCAGTAGTCCGCCATCACCTCTGGATCGGCAGAGCTGAAGCGGAATCGCTCCTGCTCCACGGACCCTTCGGCCACCAGGTAGCCGAGCAGGCGGGCGAGCTCAGGGGTCATCTCAGCCGGGTAGCGCAGCGGGCGCCGCTCGACGACGAGGTCCGGCGAGAACAGGTCAAGGGCGGGGGCCTGCGCTGGCCACAGCTCCCGCCGGCGCTCGACGGCCACACGATCCCCGGGCTGGAGATCGGCCAGCTTGGTCCAGCGGAGCTCGAGCGGCGAGGCCAGGGTGAGGACCGGGTGCTCGTGCGTGCCGGTCAGGCTCAGGCCGGTCCGGAGCGTCACCGTGCGGACATCGGCCCGCGGGCTCCGATACACGTGCGAGATGCGCGTCGGTCCGGCCGGTGTGTTGAGCGTGAGCGAGTCATCCTCCTGGAAACCGACCGGACCGTCCGCCTCGATGGCTTCATCGATCCGGAGGAGGCCGCCGCCGGTGGTGACGTAGGTGTCGGCCGTCAGGCACTTCACGACGCCGGCGAAGGCGTCGTAGCCCTTCATGAAGCTGACCGGCCCCGACGCCGTGCCGCCGCCGGCCATCTTCTCCCGCGAGGAGCGGATGGTGGACAGGTTGGAGCCGGCGCCGGAGCCGTACTTGAAGAGCATCGCCTCGGTCTTGGCCAGGTCCATGATGCTGGTCATGGAGTCCTGGACGGAGTTGATGAAGCAGGCCGAGCACTGCGGCCGGGGCTCGATGCCGACGTTGAACCAGACCGGCGAGTTGAAGCTCATCTTCTGGTGCACGAGCATGTGGGTGAGCTCGGCCTGGAAGGTGGCGAGGTCCTCCGGGGTCGCGAAGTAGCGCTGGGTCTCCGCCCAGGCGGCGATGGTGAGGACGACGCGGTCGATGAGCTGGCGGACGCTCGTCTCCCGCTCCGGCGTCCCGAGGTGGCCACGGAAGTACTTGCTGACGACGACGTTCGTGGCGAGCTGGCTCCAGGACGCCGGGACCTCGACGTCCTTCTGCTCGAAGACGAGCTTGCCGGACTCGTTCCCGATCGCGGCCGTCCGGATCTCCCAGGCGACCTCGTCGTAGGGGTGGACGCCCGGGCGCGTCCAGCGGCGCTCGAACGTGAGGCCGCGCGTTCCCTCCCCGGTGAAGCGGAGGGCGGCGAGGGCGGCGCCGGCGGCCCGCTGCGCCTCGGCGGCGAGCGCGGCGGCCTCCGCGAAGGCGGTCTCCGTTCGGGCGGCGACGGCCCCGGCGCCGCCCGCGGGCTGCGCCGGCGCGCTGGCGGGGAGTGCGGCGCTGCTGGCGGGGAGTGCCGCCGCGCCGGCGGGCTGCGCCGGGGCCCCGCGGCCCTTCCCGCCGCGGGGCTTCGCGGGCCGAGCGTCCTGGGGGACGGCCGGGACGACGTCGTGCACGGATCGAGCCATGGTGCGCATGCTCCTCGCCCGGGCCGGCGGCTCGCCGCCGGCCCGGTCCCTTCCGCCGGCGACGCGCGCCGGGCGCTGCTCCTGGCGGTCCGCCCGCCCCTCCATCCGCCTGCTCCCGGCCGACGGGCGGCGGGCGAGGGCCCGCTCCATCGGCGCTGTCGGTCGCTGCGCCGGCGTCGCACCGGTGCGGCGCCGCGGCGCTGCGGCTGCCCCCGCCGGGCCCGGTCCCGGCCGCTCCGGATGGCTTCCGGCGACGGCCCGCCCGGTCGGAGGCGGTCCCCGTACTCTATCGCGCGCCGGCCCCCGAGTCAACGCCGAAACACAAGATGTTGTGGTACCCGATGCCCGCGGACAACAAGATGTAGTGGTTCGGTCGTCGAACGCAGCCCTCCGCGCTGACGACGATCGGGCGGCCCGTGCCCGCCGCGGCCGCCCGCCGGGCCGCGTGCCGCCGGGCCGCGTGCCGCCGCCCGCAGGGCTGGGTGCCGCCGCCCGCAGGGCTGGGTGCCGCCGGGCCGCGCGCCGCCGCGGGCCCCGACCGACCTGCGCCGACCTGCGCCGACCTGCCGGTCTGCTCCCCTATGCCGCCCGTGCGATCACTGGGCGACGGCATGGCCGGGATCGGGGCCCATCCAGTCCGAATTCCTCTCCAATGATGCCTGGCGGTCGCAGCGAGG
>JAJZRQ010000137.1 GCA_021802585.1 Chloroflexota bacterium | reverse complement strand
GCCCTCCTGGCCGCCGCCACCGGGGGGATCCTGGACTCCGGGGCCGTGGACGCCCCGGGTGCGCTGTACAACAACGACCACACGAAGTCGCTGCTCAACATCGCCGATGGCGGCTACCTCACCGGCGTCGGTGCCTACTACGGGTTGGCCGGGGAGCACTGGGGCGTCATGAACCAGATCGGCAACTGGCCCGGCCAGCCATGGCTGTGGTGGTACACGATGTGGTACAACGTGCCAGGCCCGATCCGCGCGGCGCTCGGATACAGCGACCTCGCCGCGATCGCCTACGCGCTGCCCCTGCTTGCGCTGGTCTTCTTCCTGCCGTTCATCCCGGGCCTGCGCAGCCTGCCCCGGTCCCTGCGCGTCCATCGCCTCATCTGGCGCGACTACTACCGGGCCTACGGCGCGTCGAAGCACACGTGACAACGTCCGTTCCGCTGCGCGGCCGGCCGGTCGGGAGGAGTGAGTTCCACCGCTGGGTGGCCGAGGAGGGCGCCGCGCTCGAGGCGGCGCGGGCCGCCGACAGCGAGACGGTCCCGGGCGCCCATCCCGACCGGCGCCCCCGGGCGAACGCGAGCGGTGAGTTCGGACCCGCCCACCTCCTACCCGGTCAACGTCACCCGGGGCCCGAGCCGCCGGCGAGGTGCCGCAGCGCGACCGCGGCATAGACCGCAGCGCCGACCGCCATCGCCGGCTCGTCGTGCCGCACCCGGTTCGAGTGGTTCTGCGGCGCAGTCGCGGGGTCCTCCTCGGGCGGCCGCGCGCCGACGAAGAACATTGCCCCGGGGACCCGCTGGAGGACGTACGAGAAGTCCTCGGCGCCCATGATCGGGGCGGCCAGCTCGACGACCGCCTCCTCCCCGAGGAGCTCGCGGGCCACCCCCGCCGCGAAGGCGGTGAACGACGGCTCGTTGAGGGTCACCGGATAGCCGGGGATGATCTCCAGCTCGGCCGTCGCCTCGTGGGTGGCGCAGATCCCCTCGACGACGCGGCGGATCCCGGCGTGGACGGCCGCCCGGTTCTCCTCGGACGTCGTCCGGATCGTCCCCTCGAGGAATGCCGTCTCCGGGATGATGTTCGTCGTCGTCCCCGCGGCGACGTGGGCGATCGTCACGACGGTCGGGTCGAAGACGTCGACGCGGCGGGTGACCATCGCCTGGAGCGCCAGGATGATCTCCGCGGCGACGGGGATCGGGTCGATCGTCTCGTGGGGCGCCGAGGCGTGGCCGCCCCGCCCGCGGACCGTGAGGTGGATGAAGTCGGCCGCCACGAGCATGGCCCGCGCCCGGTAGTTCACGGTCCCGCTCGGGTACTTCGTCGAGACGTGGAAGGCGAAGGCGCCGGTCACGGCCTCCTCGGGCGGCAGGTCGAGGAGTCCCTCGTCGAGCATGACCCGGGCGCCCGCGTACCCCTCCTCGCCGGGCTGGAACATGAGGAGGACCCGGCCGGCGAGCCGGTCGCGGCGGGCGACGAGGAGGCGGGCCGCCCCGAGGAGCATCGCCATGTGGGTGTCGTGGCCGCAGGCGTGCATCGTCCCGGCGTGCTCCGACGCGAACGGGAGATCGGTCTCCTCGAGGAGCGGCAGGCCGTCCATGTCGGCGCGCAGGAGGATCGTCGGGCCGGGGAGGGCGCCGTCGATCACGGCCGTCAGGGACGTCGTCGCGGTCCCGGGGCGCGGCTCCAGGCCGAGGGCGCGGAGCTCGTCGGCGACGATCGCCTGGGTCGCCGGGAGCTGGAGCCCGACCTCGGGCGTCTGGTGGAGGCGGCGGCGGACGGCGACGATGTCCGGCAGCGCGGCGCGGGCGTCGTCGAGGAGACGGTCGAACGGGGCGGCGAGATCGCTGGCATCCATGGCCGAAGTATCGCCGGCGCGGCGGGAGGCCGGCATGCGCCCGCGGCGGCGGAGCGCCGCGCCCGCGCCGCGCGGGACCGCGCCGCCGACGGACAATGGCGCCGTGCCCGCCCTGCCGACCCCGATCCCCGGCCTCGACGGCGCCGCGTGGCGACCGCTCTCCCTCGGCGACGCGGCCGCGTTCGTCCGGCTCCAGGAGGCCGCCCGCGTCGCCGACGGCGGGGAGGAGGTCATGACCGACGAGGTCGCCCGGCGCGAGCTGACCGACCCGCACTGCCCCGTGGCGACGAACACCCTCGGCCTCGCCCTCCCGGACGGATCCCTCGCGGCGTCGATCATGGTCCACGAGCGGCTCGCCGGGACCGCCGCCCGCCGCGTCTTCCTGTGGGGCGTGACGCACCCGGACCGGCGCCGGAGAGGGATCGGCACGACGATCCTCGGCTGGGGCGTGGCGCGCGCGGACGAGATCCTCGCGGCCTCGGCGGACCGCCGGCCGGGGCTCGTCGAAGCGTTCCGGGACGAGCGGATCCGGGACGCGGTGGCGCTCCACGAGGACGCCGGCTTCCGGCCCGTCCGCTGGTACGTCGACATGCGGCGCGACCTCCGCGAGGCGATCCCGGCGGCGCCCGATCTCGGCGGCCTCCGGATCCGCGGCTACGGCGCGGCCGCGACGGACGCCCAGCCACCCGGCGCGCGATGGGCGGAACGCGTCCGGCTCGCCCACAACGAGGCGTTCGCCGACCACTGGGGATCGGAGCCGATCGCCGTCGACGTCTGGGCCCGCGACTTCGTCGGCGACCCGTCGTTCCGCGGCGACCTCTCGTTCGTCGCCCTCGCCGGGGACGAAGTCGCCGGGTACACCGTCAACTACGTCGCCGAGGCCGACTGGCTGGCGACGGGGATCCGCGAGGGGTGGGTCGGCCAGCTCGGGGTCCGGCGCCCCTGGCGAGGGCGCGGGGTCGCGACGGCGCTCCTCGTCCGGTCGATGGAGGCGTTCCGCGCCGCCGGCCTGGAGGCGGCGATCCTCGGCGTGGACGTGGAGAACCCGACGGGGGCGCTCGGGGTCTACGAGCGCGTCGGCTTCCGCCCGGTCCGCCGCAGCGTCCGGCTCCAGCGCC
>JAJZRQ010000051.1 GCA_021802585.1 Chloroflexota bacterium | reverse complement strand
TTGTCCTGGGTGAGCGCGACGAGGTTCCCCAGCGTCATCGTCAGCGTCGCGAGGACGAAGATCACGATGAGCCACTCCTGGCGGAGCGGCGCGAGCGCCTCGGCGAAGACGCGGAGGATCACGGCGAACGCCCCGATCTTGGGGCCGACCGAGAGGTAGCCGGTGACCGGCGTCGGGGAGCCCTGGTACGCGTCCGGCGTCCAGTAGTGGAAGGGGACGGCCGCCGCCTTGAAGGCGACCCCCGTCGTCAGGAAGGCGAGCCCGAGCGCGAGGCCGGGCGAGAGCGCGGCCTGCCCGGCGACGATCCGCCCGAGCGCCGCCGCCACGTCTGCCATCCGCGTCGACCCGGTGAGGCCCCAGACATACGCCAGCCCGAAGAGGAAGATCGCGCTCGAGAACGAGCCGAGGAGGAAGTACTTGATCGCGCCCTCGGTCGAGAGCGCATCCCGCTTGTGGAACCCCGCGAGGAGGTAGCCCGGGATGACCATGAGCTCGAGGCCGAGGAAGAGGACGAGGAGGTCGGCGGAGCCCGCGACGAGCATCGCGCCCGCCAGGGCGAAGGCAAGGATCGCCGCGTACTCCGCCATCGGGAGGCCCCGCGGGACGAGGTAGTCCGGGCCGAAGAGGAGGCTGAGGGCCACGATCGCGATGAAGACGAGGTCGAGGAACGTCGCGAGGGCGTCGACCCGGTACGAACCCCCGAACGCGGTCCCCGGGGTCGCCCCCGCCCAGGCCACGAGACCGGCGGCGATCGCGAGCCCCGCGAGCCCGACCCCCGTCGCGAGAGCCGTGGAGCCGGGGCGCACGAGGTCGGCGACGATGATCGCGGCCGCGACGAGGACGACGGCGACGAGCGGGGCGACGACGGCGAGGTCGGAGGGGGACATCGGCTGCGCTCCCGTCAGTGCCCGATCGCCGTCGCGAGCGACGGGTCGACGGCGGCGAGGACGGCCTTCACCGACCCGGCGACGAGGTCGAGGACGAGGCCCGGGAAGAGGCCCAGCACGACGGTCAGGGCGCCGAGCGGGGCGAGGGTGAGGATCTCCACCGGCTTCATGTCGGTGAGGTGGTTCCCGAGGCCGCGGACGAAGTCGGAGACCGGCCCGAAGAGGAGGCGCTGCTGCATCCAGAGGAGGTACGCGGCGGCGAAGATCATGACGAACACAATCGTCGCGGCGGTCCACGGGTTGAAGGCGAAGGCCCCCTGGAAGACGAGGAACTCGCCGACGAACCCGGCGAGGCCGGGCAGGCCGACGGAGGCGAAGACGAAGAACCCGAACGTCGCCGCATAGACCGGGACCGGCGCCCCGAGGCCCCCGATCTTCGCGATCGTCCGGTCGTGGGTCCGCTCGTAGATGACGCCCACGAGGAGGAAGAGGGCGCCGGTGATGAGCCCGTGGTTCACCATCTGGAGGATCGCCCCCTGGAGCCCCTGCTCCTGGAAGATGAAGATCCCCAGGGTCACGAAGCCCATGTGGCTCACCGAGCTGTAGGCCACGAGCTTCTTGAGGTCGGGCTGGACGAGGGCCACGATCGCGCCATAGATGATCGCGATCACCGACAGGACGATGATGAGCGGGGCGAACGCCTGCGCCCCCTCCGGGAAGAGCGGCAGGGCGAAGCGGATGAACCCGTAGGCGCCGAGCTTCAGGAGGACGCCGGCGAGGATGACCGAGCCGGCCGTCGGCGCCTCGACGTGGGCGTCGGGCAGCCAGGTGTGGAACGGGAACATCGGGACCTTGATCGCGAAGGCGAGGGCGAACGCCCCGAACGCGAGGAGCTGGAAGGTCCGGTCGAAGCCGAACCCGGCGAGCCGCTCGAGGTCGAACGCGCCGTCCCAGCTCCCCGTCGCCGCCTGGTAGGCGAACGCCGTGGCGAGGATCGCGACGAGCATGAGGAGCGAGCCGACGAGGGTGTAGAGGACGAACTTGATCGTCGCGTAGATCCGGTTCGCCCCGCCCCAGATCCCGATGATGAGGTACATCGGGACGAGGACGACCTCCCAGAAGATGTAGAAGAGGAAGAGGTCGAGGGAGACGAAGACGCCGAGCATCCCGACCTCGAGGATGAGGAAGGAGACCATGTACTCCTTCACCCGCTCCTTGATCGGGGAGAAGCTGGCGAGGATCGAGACCCACGTCAGCGTCGTCGTGAGGACGACCATCGCGATGGAGAGGCCGTCGACGCCGACCTTGTACTGGATCCCGAAGAGGGGGATCCAGTCGAGCTGCTCGACGAATTGGAACGACATCCCGGGGCCGAGGTCCCGCCCGGGGAGGTAGCCGAGGAGGAGGAAGAGGCTCGCGACCCACGTCGCGAGGGCGAAGAGGAGCGCCGTACCCCGGATCGCCGCGAGGTTGCCGCGCGGGATGAGGGCCACGACGAGCGCCCCGACGAGAGGCAGGAACGTGATGACGCTCACGATCGGGAAGGTGCCGACGTCGATGCTCATCGTCGCCCTCCCCTACCTGGCCGCGATGAGGAGGTACGAGCCGGCCATCACGAGGAGCCCGATCGCGATCCCGAGGGCGTAGTTCTGGACGCGCCCCGTCTGGATCCGGCGGAGACCGCGGCCCGCGTCGATCGTGAGGCGCCCGACCCCGTTCACCGTCCCGTCGACGATCACCCGGTCGAACCACCAGATCCCTGCCGCCACGCGCCCGCCGACGACGATGAAGAGGAGGTGGTTGAGGTCATCGAACCACCACTTGTTCAGCGAGCCGCGGTACAGGAAGCGCGTGAGCCCGCTCGAGGCGGTGATCGCCGCCACCCGCGCCCGGGCGCCGCTCCGGCCGAAGGCGCCGAAGAGCGCGAGGGCCGCGACGAGCCCCACCGCCGCCGCGGTGACGCTCACGAGGATGAGGACGCCGTCGATCCCGAAGAGGGCGAACGGCTCCCGATCGGGGTGGAGGAGCGTCTCCGACGCGCCGAAGACCGGCTCGAGCCAGTGGCTGAGAGTCGAGCTGCCGAAGGGGAGCCCGAGCGCCGCCCCCAGGCCGATCGACGGGATCGCGAGAAGGACGAGCGGCAGGGTCATCGTCCAGGTGGACTCGTGGATCCGGTCCCAGAGGCCCCGCGCATGCTCCGACGGCTGCCCGTAGAACGTCTTGCCCATGAGGCGCCACATGTAGAACGCCGTCATCACCGCGACGACGACGCCGATCGCCCAGACCCAGTAGAAGCCGAACGTGAAGCTCTCCCCGAGGATCTCGTCCTTGCTGAAGAAGCCGGCGAGCGGCGGGATCCCGGCGATCGCGAGGGTGCCCACGAACATCGTCCAGTGGGTGACGGGGATCTTCCGCCACAGGCCGCCCATGTTGTTCATGTCCTGCTCCTCGTGGACGGCGTGGATCACGCTCCCCGACCCGAGGAACAGGAGGCCCTTGAAGAAGCCGTGGGCCATGAGGTGGAAGATCGCCGCGGCGTACGCCCCCACGCCGAGGGCGGCGAACATGTAGCCGAGCTGCGAGAGCGTGGAGTACGCGAGGACCCGCTTGATGTCCGTCTGGGTGAAGGCGATCGAGGCGGCGAGGATCGCCGTGAAGATGCCGATCGCGGCGACGACGACCATCACCCCGGGGACGAGCGAGAAGATCGGATTCGCCCGGGCCACGAGGTAGACGCCGGCGTTCACCATCGTCGCGGCGTGGATGAGGGCCGACACCGGCGTCGGGCCCTCCATCGCGTCGGGGAGCCAGACGTGGAGCGGGAACTGGGCGCTCTTCCCCACCGCGCCGCAGAAGACGAGGAGGGCGATCGCCGCGACGGTCGTCGTGTCGAGCCCCGCGATCGCCGTGAACGAGGCCCGGATGTCGAGCGTCCCCGTGCTCACCCAGATGAGCATGATCCCGAGGGCGAAGCCGACATCGCCGACGCGGTTGACGATGAACGCCTTCTTCGCCGCGAGGGCGGCGGAGCGGCGGGGGTACCAGAAGCCGATGAGGAGGTACGAGCTGAGGCCGACGAGCTCCCACGCCGCGAAGACGGTCAGCCAGCTGTCCCCGAGGACGAGGAGCAGCATGCTGAACATGAAGAGGTTGAGGTAGGCGAAGAACCGCCAGCGGCCCGGGTCGTGGGCCATGTACCCCACCGAGTAGAGGTGGACGAGCATGCCGATCGTCGTCACGACGATGAGGAGGCACGCCGTCAGCTGGTCGACGTAGAGGCCCACCTCGACGTGGAAGGCGCCCGCCGGGATCCACGTCCAGAGGGTGATCCCCGCTCCGTGCTCGCCGAGCCCGCCGGTCAGGGCGGCAACGACGACGACCATCGCGAGGGCCCACGAGGCGACGACGAGGAGGAGCGGGACGAGGAACGCGAAGCGCCCGATCCGCCGCCCGAAGAACGCCGTGAAGACGAATCCGGCGAGCGGCAGGGCGAGGATGAGCGGGACGAGGTTCAGGATGTCGGCGGCGCCGGCCGGCAGGGGCTCGGCCTCCGTGACGGCGGCGAGCAGGGGGGCGACGCTCGGGACGAGGGGGTGGAACACGCGGGTCTCCGGCTCCTCGTGGCTACTGGCGCATCGCGTCGTACTCGTCGACGAGCGGCGTGCGGCGGTTGCGGTAGATCGCCATGACGATCGCGAGGCCGACGGTGGCCTCCGCCGCCGCGACCGCCATGACGAGGAGGGCGATCACCGAGGCGTCGACGTTGAGCGCCGGCAGGAAGGCCCCGAAGGCGACGATCGCGAGGTTGACGCCGTTGAGCATCAGCTCGATCGACATGAGCATGCTGATCGCGTTCCGCCGGGCGAGGAAGCCGAAGGTCCCGATCGCGAAGAGGATCCCGGAGAGGACGAGGTAGGCGTCCAGCGACTGGCTCATGCGTCCCGGTCCTCCCGCTTCGCGATGTAGACGCCGCCGATGACCGCGGCGAGGAGCAGGACGCCGACGACCTCGAACGGCAGGACGTACTGGCCGAAGAGGAGCCGGGCGAGGGCGTCCGTCGCGGTCGCGATCCGGCGCCCCACGGCGCCCCAGTCCGTGGCGACGACGGAGAGCGCGATGATGAGCGCGAGGACGATCGCCGCGATCGCGGCGGGGATCGCCTGGGTCTGGAAGACGAGGCGGACGGGCGCGGCCTTTTCCTGGGTCAGCATGACCGCGAAGAGGATGAGGACCGCGATCGCCCCGATGTAGACGAGCACCTGGGCGGCCGCCACGAGCGGGGCCCCGAGGAGGACGTAGATCCCGGCGAGCGCGCCGAATGCGGAGACCATCGCCAGGCCGCTGCGAATGATGTCGCGGAGCGTGACGACGAGCAGGGCGCTGCCGAGCAGCACCGCCGCCAGGGCCAGGAACAGCGCGTCGGCCCAGCTGATCCCGAGGATCGGCACGGTATCCGGTATCGGCACGTGGTCCTTCTCTCCGCCGTCTCGTCCACGCCCGGCGCGGGGCGTCCCTGCGCGCCCGCGTCGCGCGAGGCTAGTCGTGGGGCGCGTGCCCGCCGGCGTCTCCGGCGGCCGCGTGCCCATTGTCTCCGGTGGCGTGGGCCGCCGCGTGGCCGTTGCCGCCCCCCGGCCCCGCGAGGGAGGCCGGCAGGACGGGCAGCATCCGCGGCCCGATGTCGCGACCCGCGGCGAGGGCCCGCGGGGCCCAGTCGCGCTCGCGCCGGACGTACGTCATCTCGGTCTCGCGGTCGACCGCCGCGATCGCGATGAGGTCGATCATCGGCTCCTCCCGGCTCGTGTGGGCGAGCTCGAAGTCGGGGCCGCAGCGCAGCGCGTCGTACGGGCAGGCGTCGACGCAGATCCCGCAGAGGATGCAGCGGCTTTCGTCGACCTCGTACTTCTCGAGGATCCGCGGCTTCGGCATGAGGGCGCCGGTCGGGCACGTCTCGGCGCACCGACCGCACGACACGCAGGGCGTGTCGTTGAGGCTCATGTCGAGCGGCGTCGTCACGAGCGTGTCGAAGCCGATCCGCATGAAGTCGTAGCAGGCCGCCCCGACGACCTCCGCGCAGACGTTCGCGCAGCGCCCGCAGTCGATGCAGCGCGAGGGCTCGCGGAGGATGAACGCGTGGCTGTCGTCGCGGAGGTAGTCGTGGTTGTAGCCGGTGAAGCGGTTCTCCGTGACACTCCGGTAGCCGGCGCCACGGTTCAGCCGCGGCTCGAGCGTCCGGAGGGTCGTGCCGTACTCGATCCCGAGGCGGCGGAGGTCGCAGTAGCCGATCGCCTCGCACGTGCACTGGAGGCAGCGGGTCCCCTCGGCGACGGCCTCCGAGCGGCTGTATGGGATCTCGTACTCCACGTACGTGCTCCGCCGCTCCTCCGCCGGCAGGCTCGAGAGGCGGTGGCGCGACTCCTTCACCTCGGACGTGAAGGGCACGATCGAGAGGAACTCGGGCTGCGGTTCCGCGAGGGTCTGGCGCGTGCGGATCGCGCCGAGGTCGAGGCCGCGGACGTACGCGTCGACGGCGTACGCCGCGCGGCGCCCGTCGGCGATCGCCTGGACGACGGTCTGGGCCCCGTTCCGGACGTCGCCGGTGCCGAAGACGCCCGCCCGCCCGGTCTCGAACGTGACGGCGTCCGCCCTCAGGCGGCGCTGCTTCGTCGCCTGGGCCCCCTCGTTGCCGGGGCCGATCCACGAGAGGTCGGGGCCCTGCCCGATCGCAAGGAGCACCCGGTCGCACTCCAGGACGAACTCGGTGCCGGGGGCCGGCTCCGGCCGCCGCCGCCCGGACGCGTCGGGCGCGCCGAGCTGCATCCGGATGAACTCGACCCCGGTCACCCTCCCCGTCGCCTCGTCGACGAGGACCCGCGTCGGGCCGGCCTGGAAGATCGTCGTGACGCCTTCCTCGATCGCCTCGTGGACCTCGCTCGCGGCCGGCATGTCCTTCATGTCGCGGCGATAGACGAGCGTCACCTCCGCCGCGCCCTGGCGGACCGAGGTCCGCACGCAGTCCATCGCGGTGAAGCCGCCGCCGATGACGACGACCCGCGTCCCGGCGTGGCCGGGGTACGTGTGGCCGAGGGTCGCGATCTTCAGGTACTCGAGGCCGTCGATCACGCCCTCGGCGTCCTCGTTCGGGATCCCCAGCTTGTTCGTGTCGTAGCACCCGATCGCGAGGACGACGGCGTCGTAGCCCTGGTTCTGGAGGTCGTCGAGGCTGAAGTCGCGGCCGAGCTCCCGGCCGCACTCGAAGCGCCCGCCGAGCCGGGTGATGCTCTCGTACTCGGGCTCGAGGACCCGCGCCTTCGGCAGCCGGTATTCGGGGATCCCGTAGCGGAGCATCCCGCCGGGGGCCTCGTCGCGCTCGAGGATCGTCACGTCGTGCCCGGCGATGAGGAGGTAGTACGCCGCCGACGCGCCGGCCGGGCCGGACCCGACGACCGCGACCCGCTTGCCCGTCGGCGGCTGGAGCTCGAACGGGAGCGGCGGGTCGACGTCCCGCTCGACCATCTCGCGGATGACCTGGTCGCCCGCGTAGCGGTGGCTGTCGCGGATCGCGATCGCCTCGTCGACCTCGTCGCGCCGGCAGTGCTCCTCGCACGGTGCCGGGCAGACGCGGCCGAGGATCGAGGGGAACGGGATCGTCCGCTTGAAGATCCGGGCCGACTCGCGGAACTCGCCCTCCGCGTTCGCCTTCAGGAAGCCCGGGATGTCGATGTGGCTCGGGCACTTGTTCTGGCACGGCGGCAGGCAGTACGCGTTGTGGTCCGAGAAGATGAGCTCGAGGTTCGTGCGGCGGAGCCGCCGGACCTCCTCGGTCTGCGTCCGGACGACCATCCCGGCCTCGGCCGCCCGCGAGCAGGAGATCGGTGGGTGCTCCTCGCCCTCCACGTCGACGACGCACATCCGGCACGCCCCGAACCCCGGGAGCTTCGGCTCGTAGCAGAGCGTGGGGATCTCGATCCCGTTATCGCGGCAGACCTCGAGGATCGTCTGGCCCTCGCGGCCCTCGACGACGCGCCCGTCGACCTCGAGGCGGATGGCCGGCGCGGACTGGGGGCGCTGCGGCGCCTGCGTCCGGAGGAGGCGCTCGGCGAGCGACTCCGCGGCGGGCGCCGGGGGGCTCGCCGGGACGAGGTCCGGGGGGCGGGCGATCACGTCGGTCATCGCGGTCCTCCCTGCCTTCCCGCTGCGGCCGCGAGCCGGACGGGGCCGCAGACGCCGGCGGGGCAGGTGCCCCGCAGGACGTGGTCGTCGATCTCCGGGCCGAAGTACCGCATCGCCGTGCGGAGGGGGCTCGGGGCGAGCCGCTCGTGGTCGCAGAGCGCGCTCGCGGCGCAGTCGTCCGCGAGGTCGACGAGGAGCTGCGGGTCGGTCGGCCGGGCCGTGCCGTCGGCGTAGCGCTGCCCGATCTCGGCGAGGCGGCGGAGGCCGATCCGGCAGGGGATCGTCTTCCCGCACGCCTCGTCGGCGCTGAAGCGGACGAGGAGGCGGGCGAGGTCGACGAGGCAGGTCGTCGTGTCGGCCACGACGACGGCCCCCGAGCCGACGTGGGCGCCGGCGTCCCGGAGCGCCGCGAACGTGTACGGCGTGTCGAGGAGCTCGGCGGGGAGGAAGCCGCCCGTCGGCCCGCCGACGAGTACGGCCTTGAACGTCCGGCCGGGGGCGACGCCGCCGGCGAGATCGACGAGGGTCCGGAGGGTCGTGCCCGTCGGCACCTCGGCGATCCCCGGCGCGGCGACCGCGCCGGAGACCTGCACGAGCATGGTGCCCGGCGCGTCGGGGTCGCCGATCGCCCGGAACGCGTCGGCCCCGTGGACGACGACCCACGGCACGGCCGCCAGCGTCGCGACGTTGTGGACGAGGGTCGGGTGGCCGAAGAGGCCCCGTTCGGACGGGTGCGGCGGCCGCTGCTCCGGCTGGCCGCGGCGCCCCTCGAGCGCCTTGAGGAGGACCGTCTCCTCGCCGAGCATGTACGCGCCCTGGACGGTCCGGATCGTCACCGCGACATCCCGCCCGGAGCGGAGGACGTCCCTGCCGAGGTAGCCGGCCTCCTCGGCGGCGAAGGCCGCCGCCTCGAGGGCCCGGACCGCGTCGGCGTACTCCGCGCGGACGGCGACGATCGCCTCCCGCGCCCCCACCGCGAGGGCCGCGATCGCCGCGCCCTCCACGACGGCGAACGGCCGCGTCTCCATGAGGAGCCGGCCCGTGGCCTGGGCGGGGTCGGCCTCGTAGCCGTTCGCGACGACGTAGCGGACCGGGTCGTCCGCGGAGGCGACCGCTCGCCACTTGTCCCCCGCGGGGAACCCCCCACCGCCGCGGCCGCGGAGGCCCGACGCCGCGATCGTGACGAGCGTGCCCGTCGGCCCGAGGTCGCCGACGACGGTCCGGAGCGCGGCGAACGCCCCGCCGGCGACCGCCGCGGCGAGGTCCGTGGGGGCCGGCCCGCCGGCGGCCGGCACGTCGCCGAGCAGGGGTCGGGGGCCGGAGGCGGGGGACGGGAGGATCGTCGTCATCGGCTCAGTGCACGGTGCGGGTGGCCGGGTGCTCCCCGGCGAGCGCCCGGGCCCAGGCGGCGGCGTTCGCGGCGGTCACCTCGGCCTGGGGCTCGCCGTCGAGGGCGACGAGCGGCGACGGAGCGCCCGGGACGTGGGTCGAGAGCCAGGCGAAGCGGATCCGCCCGTCCGGGGTCGGCTGCCCGAGCCGGACCCGGAGGCCCTCGCCGATCGACTCGGCGAGGCGGCCGCCCCCGGCGAGGAGGCAGGCGGTGCAGCGGCAGACCGCGACCTCCTCGACCGTCCGCTCGAAGCGGAGGTGGCGGTAGTAGCTGGCGGTCCCGTAGACCATGGCGTACCAGGCGCCGGTGCGGTGGCTGATCTGCTTGAGCGCGGCCACCGGCAGGTGCCCGTACGCCGCCTGGACCGCCTCGAGGATCGAGAGCATCCGGTGCGGGTCGTGGTCCTGCTCGTCGAGGATCGCGTCGACCGGCCCGAGGTCGATCGGGGCGAAGCTCGCGTACGGGGCGTCGGGGACCTCGCGCCCGGACCGGCGGAGCGCCGACTCCTCCCGCCGCTCGCCGTACGTCTCCGCGGCGCCCCAGTGGACGGCGAAGCGGCCCTTCGTGTCCGTGCCGCCCATGTCGATGCACTCGATCGGGCAGGCCTGGGCGCACTGGAAGCAGGTCTCGCACTTCAGCGCCCCGTGCTCGTCGTAGAGGAGCTGGAGCCGGCCCCGGAACTTCACCGCGATGTCGGCGGGGACCTCCGGGTAGCGGATCGTGACCGCCGGCTGGAAGAAGCGGCGGAGGGTGAGCGCCATCCCCTTGAGGAGCCCGAGGCCCGGGACCATGCTCATCCCCGCCCTACCCCTTCCCCACGAGGGAGACCGCGATCGCGGTCACGAAGATGTTGAGGAGCGCCGCCGGCAGCAGCCACTTCCAGGCGAAGCCCATGAGCTGGTCGATCCGGACGCGGGGGAACGTCGCCCGCATCTGGACGAAGACGAAGACGAAGACGTACGACTTCGCGAGCATCCAGAAGAGCCCGACGACCCAGTCGAAGCTCACGAACGCCCAGCCGAGGAGCGCCGCGACGGCGACGACGTTGAACAGGACGAAGCCGATCAGGAGCGCCTGGAGGGTCGAGATCCGGGAGGAGCCGAGCCAGAACGGGAGGGCCAGGATGACGGTCCCGAGGACCGGCGCGAGGGCGATGAGGAAGAGGAGGCCGATCCCGAGGCTCGCCGGGTCGAGGGCGAGCTGGACCGGGAACGGCCAGTCGAACGGGGCCGTCCAGCCGCCGAAGAAGAGGACGACCATGATCGCCGAGACGACGAACACGTTGACGTACTCGGCGAAGAAGAAGAACCCGAAGCGCATCCCGGAGTACTCGGTGGCGAACCCGGCGACGAGCTCCTGGTCGGCCTCCGTCATGTCGAGCGGCGTCCGGTTCGCCTCGGCCGTGGCGGCGATGAAGAAGACGAGGAGCGCGAGTGGCTGCTTCCAGACGTTCCAGTCGAGGAACGAGCCGGACTGCTGGGCGACGATCGCCGTCGTGCTCATCGTCCCGGCGAGGATGATGACCCCGACGACGGAGAGGGTGAGCGGGATCTCGTAGCTGATCGCCTGGGCCGCGGCGCGCAGGGCGCCGATGAGGCTGTACTTGTTGTAGCTCGCCCAGCCGGCCATCATCAGGCCGACGACGTTGAGCCCGCCGATCGCGAAGAAGTAGAGCAGGGCGATGTTGAGGTCCTGGGCCACGAGCCCCGGGGCGAACGGGATCACGAGGAAGCTCATGATCGTCGTCAGGAAGACGGCGACGGGGGCGAGGGTGAAGACCGAGACGTCGACGCCGGCCGGGGTGTAGTCCTCCTTCGAGAGCACCTTCAGCCCGTGGACGACGGACTGGGCGGCGCCGAACGGGCCCACGCGGTCCGGGCCGACCCGGAGGTTCATCCGGGCGATGACCTTCAGCTCCATGTAGATGATGACGAACGCCGTCGGGATCGTGACGACGATGATCACCGTCGCGGCGATGATGAACCGGACGAGGCCGAGGTTCGCCCCCAGGAAGTCGAGGAGCGGGGGGAGGAGGAGGGCGAGCGCGACCGTCGCGACGCCGCCGAGGACGAGGAGCGCCGGGACGAGGACGAGGAGCGCCCGCGAGGCGAGCGAGAGCCGGTTCCAGTAGCCGGTCACGGCGGTCATCGACGCCCGCCCCTCACTTGTCCACGCCGCCCATGACCGGGTCGAGCGAGGACATGACCACCATGATGTCCTGGACGAGGGTGCCCGGCATGAGGAGCCCGAGGATCTCGAGGTGGAGGAAGCTCGCGTCGTGGATCCGCATGCGGAACGGCTGGTCGGTGCCGTCGCTGACCACGTACGTCGAGTACTGGCCGCGCGGCGCCTCGACCGAGCTGAACGCCCGTCCGGGCCGCGGCCGGAGGAGGCGGGGGAGCTTCGCCATCACCGGCCCGTCCGGCATCTCATGGAGGCACTGGTCGATGATCCGCAGGCTCTGCTTCACCTCGTCGAAGCGCAGGAGGTAGCGGGCGAGGGAGTCCCCCTCGGCGCGGGTCGGGATGTCGAAGTCGAGCTCGGGGTAGACGCTGTACGGGTGGGCCCGACGAAGGTCGAACGGGACGCCGGAGGCCCGGAGGTTCGCCCCGCTGACGCACATCCGGAGGGCCGTCTCGCGGTCGATGACGCCGATCCCGCGCGTGCGCCGGACGAAGATCTCGTTCTCGTTGAGGAGGGTCATCCCGTCCTCGAGGTGGGTGCCCGCCCGGCTCATCCAGTCGCCGACGCGGCTCAGGAACTCGTGGTTCAGGTCGCCGTTCACCCCGCCGATCCGGAAGTAGTTGAAGAGGAGCTTCTGGCCGGTGAGGGCCGCCAGCGCCTCCATGATCTCGTCGCGCTCGGCGAAGCTCCACAGGATCGGCGTGATCCCCCCGAGGTCCAGGGCGTAGAAGCCCAGGAAGAGCATGTGGCTGGCGACCCGGTTCAGCTCCCCCGCGAGGACCCGGATGTACTCCGCGCGCCGCGGGACCTCGACGTCGAGGAGCTTCTCGAACGAGAGGACGGCGCCCCACTCGTTGAACAGCGCGCTGATGTACTCGAGCGGGTCGACCTGGCTGATGACCTGGTGGTAGTCCGCGTTCTCGCAGATCTTCTCGGCGCCCCGGTGGAGGTAGCCGAGGACCGGATCGACGTCGACGATCTGCTCCCCGTTGATCTTGAGGACGACCCGCAGGACGCCGTGCGTCGAGGGGTGATGCGGGCCCATGTTGAGGAGGAGCTCGCCGTCCTTGAGGTCGTAGAACTCGCGCTCGCGCTCCGTCCGGGGGACCGGGATCGGCTCGAAGATGCCGGCGTGCTCGACGGGGATCGCGAGGGCCGGGTCGTCGAGGCTGGGGCGCGTCGGTGTCGTCATCGTGATCCCTACGCCCCCGGGCTTGTGCGGCGGAGCGTCGTCGCATCAGCGTCCGCGGGCGGCACGGGGCGGTCCATCGGCCGCACGCCGCCCCCCGGCGAGCGGGCGGCGTCGTCGGCGAGGTGGAAGTCCTTGCGCAGCGGGAACCCGATGAAGTCCTCGGGGAGGTAGATCCGCCGCAGGTCGCGGTTCCCCTCGAAGACGAGCCCGAACATGTCGTAGGCCTCGCGCTCCAGCCACTCGGCGCCCTTCCAGAGGAAGGAGAGGGAGGGGACGCGCGGCTCGTCGCGGGGGATCCCGTCGGCGATCACGCGGAGCCAGTCGGGCGTGACGTCGCTCCAGAGGTGGTAGACGACCTGGAACGCCGTACCCGTGTCGACGCCGCAGAGGTCGGCGAGGTACTCGAACCGCAGGTCGGAGTCGTCGTGGAGCGTCCGCATCACCTGCGGGACGTCCCCCGCGCGGACGCGGACCTCCGTCTCGTCGTGGCGCTGGCGCACCGGCCCCTCGAGCCAGGTGGCGAGCTTCCGCTCGAGGAGCGCCTTGAACGCGCGGTCCACCCTAGATGCCCTCCGGCACGGTCGGGCCGACGTTCCGCTCCGGCCAGTGGCCGCGGCGCTGCCGCACGAGCTGCTGGAGCTTCATCATCCCGTAGATGAGGCCCTCGGGGCGGGGCGGGCACCCGGGGACGTACACGTCGACGGGCAGGACCCGGTCGATCCCCTGGATCGTGCTGTAGCTTCGCTTGTAGCGCCCGCCGGAGCAGGTGCAGTCGCCCATCGCCACGCACCACTTCGGCTCCGGCATCTCCTCCCAGAGGCGGACGAGCGGCTCGGCCATCTTCGTCGTCAGGGTGCCCGCGACGATGAGGACGTCGGCCTGGCGGGGCGACGCCCGGAACGGGAACATCCCCCAGCGGTCGATGTCGTGGCGGCTCGTGGACATCGACATCATCTCGAACGCGCAGCAGGCGAGCCCGGACAGGAGCGGCCAGAGGCTGTTCATCCGGATCAGGTCGAGGACGTAGTCGGCCTTCGTCGGGACGATATCGAGGGCGCCCCAGCGGCCGTCGTTGCGGCGCCCCTCGCCGGATGCGTCGTACCGCTTCAGGGCGAGGCTGGGGGCCTCGTCCACGGGGACGCCGCCATACGCGGCCGGGTCGGCCGGCGTCCACAGGGTGTTCGGCACGACGACGGCCTCGGCGAGCGCGTCGCCGGCGGTCGTCGCGGGGACGGGGAGGCGGCTGCCGAGCGTCCCGGGCGGCGCGTCGGGGCCCCCCGGGGCCCGGCCGGTCAACGCCACGTGAGCACGCCCTTCCGCCACGCGTAGGCGAGGCCGAGGAGGAGGACGGCGATGAAGATCCCCATCGAGGCCAGGACGCCGGGGATCGGGTCGCGGACGACGAGCGCCCACAGGAAGATGAAGACGACCTCGATGTCGAAGGCGACGAAGAGGAGGGCGTAGATGTAGTAGCTGACGCCGAAGCGACCGTGGGTGTCGCCGTACGTCGGGATGCCGCTCTCGTACGGCAGCCCCTTGAGGGGGCTCCCCTTCGTCCGGTGGCTGATGAGCCACGAGGCGCCAATCGTGAGGAACACGAATGAGACGCCGGCCACGGCGAAGCCGATGACGTACCAGATGCCTTCCATCGCACCTCTCTGCGGCCGACGGTCCGTGCGATCACGGTGGTGCTCCGGCGGCCCGGCTGGAAGCTCGGGTGGGACGCGCGCACGCGCGCACCCCTGGGGGCCCGGGCGTGCGGAGGCATCGTAGCAGGGGACGCCGGCCCGCGGCGGCCCGCCCGGCCCGGGCCGGGCGGGCCGGGCGCGGTCAGCGCCGCCCCGGCGTCCGGAACGCGAGGCCGCGGAGCGGCGGGTCGGGGGCGATCCCGCGCCCGGCGAGGACGGCCCGGAACCCGCCGAGGTGGCGCGGGTCGAGCAGGCGCATCACGGCGCTCCGCAGCTCGAGCGCCTCGGCCACCGATGCAACCGCCGCCTGCCGCCGCGCCAGCAGCTCCTCGAGCCCGCAACCCACGAGCAGCTCGGCCTGCGAGGTCTCGCCGAGGAGATCGAGGCCGGCCGCGGCGAGCGCGGCGGCGAGGGCCGTGGTGTCGACGTGGGCCGTGATGTCCCGCTCCCCGATGTCGTGGTAGGGGGCGTCGGAGGACCCGTCGGCGACGTGCCCGCGGTACGTCATCAGCGTGCCCGCCCGCCGCCGCGCGCCGTACAGCCCGGCGGCCGGGGCGCCGTAGTCGAGGACGAGGACGAGGCCCGCCGCGAGGCGGCGCCCCACCTCCGCCGCCCACGCCCCGACCGCCGGCCGCACCTCGAGCCGCTGGCCCTCCGCCAGCTCGACGCCCCCGGCGTCCAGCGCGGCAAGGCGCTCCGCGACGGCGGGCCCGGACAGCTCGCCGGGGACCTCCTCGAACGCGCCGTCGCAGCCCGTCCGGACGTGCACCTCGCGCGGGCGGCCGCCGTGGATCTCGACGACATGGGCCGGCAGCGCGTCGAGGAACTCGTTCGCCACGACGATCCCGGCCGCCGGCGCGGCGTCGAGCGCGGCCGGGTCGAGGAGCGGGAGGTCCGCCGCCCCCGCGCCGGCGCGGAGCTCGGCGAGACGGTGGGCGTTCAGCTCGACGGGCGCGTACGCGAGGACGCCGGCGAGCGGCGAGGCGTCGGCGCGGAGGCCGGCGAGGAGCGCGAGGGCGAGCGTGCCCGCTCCCGCGCCGTACTCGAGGAGCGTGAACGGCTCCGGTTGCCCGAGTCGCTCCCAGGCTTCCTCCGCCTGCCTGGCGAGGGCTGCCCCGAAGACGGGGTGGAGCTCGGGGGCGGTGAGGAAGTCGCCCCCGCGCGTCGGCCGCGCCGCCGCCGCGGTGTAGTAGCCGCCTCCCGGGTGCCCGAGGGCGAGGGCCATGAAGTCGGCGAAGGGGATCGGCCCGCGCCGCGCGATCTCTGCCCGGATCGCCTCCTCGGCGGGCGTCACGGCCGCGTTCCCCGGTTCCGGCGTGCGGCGCGCTCCGCGAGGAGCCGCAGGCCCGGCCCGGCGAAGGTGTGCCCGCCGAGGAGGACGGGGATCGGCGCCGCCGCCGCCGAGGCCGCCAGGGCCCGCAGCCACGGGTCGTCGACCCGCCCGGGGAGCAGGAGGTCCGCGGCGAAGCGGTCCTCGGGCGCCGGCCAGGCGGCCTCGCCGGCGCCGAGGCGGTGCGCGAGGAGGACCCGCGTGTCCACGACCGCGGCGTCGCCGAGCCGGGCGAGGATGCCCCCGAGGGCGCCCGGG
The DNA here is from genome assembly GCA_021802585.1 of Chloroflexota bacterium. Classification (GTDB taxonomy): domain Bacteria; phylum Chloroflexota; class Limnocylindria; order Limnocylindrales; family CSP1-4; genus CTSoil-043. The sequence goes on along the minus strand of JAJZRQ010000051.1, from coordinate 803 downwards.
CCGTCGCGGTCGAGGAGGATGCCCAGGACGGAGGCCGGCGGGCGCGGCACTCGGCGCGCGGCACTCGGCGCCTGCGCGATCGGCGAAGCGGCGCGGAGGCCGCGCTCCTCGACGAGCGCCCGGACCCGGCAGGCCGCCCGCCGCTCGAGCGCCGCGAGGGTCGCGGCGGACGTACGCCCCGCGACGGTCAGCTCTGCCGTCCGGTCGGCGAGGACGGAGCGGACGGCCGCGAGGCGGGCGGGGAGCGGGGAGGTCGCGACGTCGGCGGGGAGCGCGCCGCCGGCGAGCACGACGTCGGCCGGCGAGTCGAGGTCGAGGCCGAGGCGGGCCCGCCCCCGGAGGTCGACGACCGGCATCCCGGCAACCTCCGCGAGCCAGCGCGGCAGGGCGTTGTCGGCGGGGAGGTCGGGCAGGTCGCGGAGGACGGCCGCCCCGGCGATCGCCACCGCGTCCGCCGAGTACCGGTTGTTCGCCAGGGCGCCCGGCACATCGGCGGCGGCCGCGGCGACGAAGGCCCGGTAGTCGGCCGGGCGCGCGAGGGCCAGGGCCCCGGATCCGAGGACGACGAGGCCGGGCGTCGCCGCGGCGGCGGCGAGGCGGCGGAGTCGGGCTCCGAACGGCTCGTCGACCGCCGGCTCCTCGACGATCGCGACGGCGGCTCCCGCCGCCCGGAAGCCGGCGGCGTGGCGCGCGGCGAGCGCACGGCGCGCAACGTCGAGCGCGGTGACGAGGGGCCCCGCGCCCGCGGCGAGGGGCGGGTGGAGGACGAGGACCGTGACGGCTCCCACGCGCGTATTCTCGGC
>JAJZRQ010000050.1 GCA_021802585.1 Chloroflexota bacterium | reverse complement strand
AGATGCAGTTCCTCCCCGACGTCTACGTCCCGTGCGAGGTCTGCAAGGGGAAGCGGTACAACCGCGAGGCCCTCGAGGTCCACTACCGCGGCCACTCGATCGCCGACGTCCTCGACATGACGATCGACGCCAGCCGTGTCCGGGGCGCCAGCCATGTCCGTGGCGCTGGGCAGCACCTGCGGCTACCGTAACGCGATGCTGCCAGCGCTCGTCGGGACCGTCCTGTTCCTCGTCGTGGTCGCGGCCACGATCGGGCGGCCACGGGGAATCCCGGAGTGGGCGTCCGCACTCGCCGGGGCCGCGGTCGCGCTGGCGTTGGGGCTGGTCGGTGTCGAGGAGGCGGTGCGCGCGGTGGCCGCGGACTGGAACGTGCTGGCGTTCTTCGTCGGCATGACCGGGCTCGCGGCGGTCGCGGAGCGGAGCGGCTTCTTCGGGCGCGCGGCCGAGCTCGCCGAGCGACTGGCGGCCGGGAGCGGGCGGCGGCTCCTCCTCGCCGTGCTGGGCCTGGGCGTGGTGATCAGCGCCTTCCTCTCCAACGACGCGACCGCGCTGATCCTGACGCCAGTGGTCTACGGACTCGTGGTCTCGCTGGGCATCGACGCACTCCCGTACGTCCTGGCGTGCACGTTCATCGCCGACGCCGCGTCCCTGATCCTCCCCGTGAGCAACCCCGTCAACCTGCTGGTGCTCGACGGCCTCGGCCTGTCGCTGCCGCGGTACATGCTCGCCATCGAGCCCGCCGCCCTGGCTGCTGCGGGTCTCACCGCGGCCGCGCTCGCCCTGCTCTTCCGCCGCGGCGTGCCGGCCCGGATCGCGTCGACCACTGCGCTGCGTCGTGCGGAAACGCCGGTGGCGCGGACGCCCCGCGTCTGGGCAGGGCTGGCGGTCGTGGCCCTCGCGTTCGTCGCCGGCGGCCTCCTCGGGGCACCACTCGGGATTGTCGCCTGCGCCGGGTTCGCGTTCCTGCTCGCGCTGGAGGCGTCGGCGCTGGGGCGGCTTCACCGCCGGCCGCTCGACGGGGTGAGCTGGCCCATCCTCGGCTACGTCGGCGGGATGGTCGTGCTCGTGGCCGTGCTGGAGCGCCTGGGCGTCGTGGAGCGGGTGGTCGGGTCCGTGCTCGGCTGGGCGGGGGAATCGCCGGCCCTGGCAGCGATCTCGTCGAGCGTGCTTGCGGCGGCCGGATCGAACCTCGTGAACAATGTGCCCATGACCCTGATCATGGTCAGTGGCATCGAGGGAGCGCACCTCTCCGGGCCGGTGCGCGAGGCGGCCGCGTACGGCACGATCATCGGCGCCGATCTCGGCCCCAACCTCACCACGGTGGGATCGCTCGCGACCGTGCTGTGGCTGCTCATCCTGCGAGAGCGCGGCCTGGAGGTGCGGCCGGCGACCTACCTGCGCATCGGGCTCCTCGTGACGCCGCCGGTCCTCGTCGTCTCGACGCTGCTCATGGTGGCGATGCTCCGGTAGGAGGGACATGATGGCCGAGCAGGCGCTCGCACTGGTGGCCGTGGCCGGAGCGGAGACGGAACAGTTCTGGGAACGGGTCCGCCTGCTGCTCCCGCCTGGGATACGTGTCGAGCTGTACCACGTGGTCGACGAAGCACCCGCGTGGGAGCTCGGGATGCAGTTCGCCAGGCGGCCCGGCCATCCGCGGCCACCCGGACTGGATGCCCGTGTGCGGGAGGCTGAGACACGTGGGTCCGACGCGATCCTGGCGGGGGCACGGACGGCGATCGGGAGGTCGGCGACCGAGGCGCTCGGGCGTGGGCGGCCCGAGCGGGAGATCGTCTCCCGGGCCGCGAACGTCGGGGCGTCGCTGGTCGTCGTGGGGGCACGCCCCGGGGAGGACCGGACGGCGCCCGAGCCGCACAGCCTGGGGCACGTGTCGCGCTTCGTCGTCGATCACGCTCCCTGCCCGGTCCTGCTGGTCAGGCTGTAGCCGGAGGGCGCCCGGGGGGCGATCGCGGGTCGCGCCGCGCCGTCCGCGTTCCCTGATCCGTGGGGGCGCCTCCGACGCCCAGGTCTGGCCGTTCACACGCCGAGGTCGGGCAGTTGACACCGGCTGGTGCGGCCGGTATGGTCCGGCGACCATGAACCACGTCGCACTGAAGGCGAAGCGCTGGCGGCCCTGCCGGGAGGCACGGGCCTAGAGGCTTCGCGTCGGACGACGAACGGGGCCTCCAGGCGCGGAGGTCCCAGGGCCGCGGTTTCCAGAGGTGGAACCGCGGCTTTTCGTTTGTCCGCCAGGGCAGACCTCCGACCGGCGGCCCTCCGACGAGGAGGCACAAACCGATGAGAACGATCGTCCTCGGGAGCGGGCCGATGGGCCGCGCCGTGGCAGCGGGGCTGGAGGGGCGCGGCGACGACGTGACGGTGCTGGGCCGCCCCCGCTCCACGCATCCGCCGGGCGCGTTCGATGGCATCGACGTCGTCTTCGACTTCTCGCGCGGGGACGGCGTCCTGCCGAACCTCGCCTCGGGCCTGGCGGGCGGATGCCGGCGGTACGTCGTCGGGACCACGGCCTGGACCGCCGGACCCGTGAAGATCGGCGCGATCCTGGCCCAGTACGGTGCGGCGGCCGTGGCGGCGGCGAACTTCAGTCCCGGCGTGAACATGCTCGCCCGGCTCGTCGAGAGCGCCTCGTACCTCTTCGGGCCGCTCCCCGCCTACGACCCGTACGTCGTGGAGTGGCACCGGCGCGGGAAGGCGGACCGGCCCTCCGGCACGGCTCTCGAGCTGTCGCGCCGGATCCTCGCCGCGCACCCTGGCAAGGCACGGATCGCGGACCACGCGCGCCCCGGGGCTGCCGAGGCCGACGAGCTGGAGGTGTCGAGCGTGCGCGCCGGCTCGTCACCCGGGATGCACGTGGTGGGCTTCGACGCACCGGGCGAGACGCTCGAGCTGCGGCTGACCGCGCGCGATCGCTCTGCCTACGTCCTGGGCGCGCTGGCCGCGGCCGACTGGCTCGCCGAGGAACCGCGACGGCCGGGCCTCCACGGCTTCGACGAGGTGGTGGACCAGCTGGTCGGCCTGCCCGGGACGGATCCGTCGTCGGCTCCCCTTCGTCGGGGCACCGGCCGAGCCGGTCGCCGGATGGATCCCGTGGCCGTGCCCATGGCGTAGCCGACCGCGCAACCGACCACCGCGCGACCGACCGAGGGCCCCATCCGGGACCTCGCGACACCGACTCGAACTGGAGCACCCCGATGACCACCCCGCGCCCCGTCCACGCCCCCACCGCCGTCATGGCACCGCCCGCGCCGCGCATCCGCGGCGCCTTCACGGCCCTCGTGACGCCGTTCGCGGCTGACGGAAGCCTGGACGAGACGGCGCTCCGGCGCCTCGTCTCGCGGCAGGCCCTCGCCGGCATCGACGGACTTGTCCCGTGCGGGACCACCGGCGAAGCACCCACCATGAGCAGCGCCGAGCGCGAGCGCGTCATCGCGACCACGGTCGAGATCGCCGCACGACGCTCGTCCGCCGCGCCCATCACGGTGCTCGCGGGCACCGGCACGAACGACACGGCGGCCACGATCCGCGCCACCCGCCGCGCCGCCGAGCTGGGCGCCGACGCGGCCCTGGTGGTGGCGCCGTACTACAACCGCCCCGACCAGCGGATGCTGGCCGCGCATTTCACGACGGTCGCGGACGAGGGCGGCCTGCCCGTCGTGGTCTACAACGTCCCGTCGCGGACCGGTTCCAACGTCGAGGCGGACACGGTGCTGCGGCTGGCCGAGCACCCGCGCATCGCGGCCGTCAAGGAGGCCTCGGGCAACCTGGAGCAGATCGCGACGATCATCCGCGACCGACCCGAGGGTTTCGCCGTGATGGCCGGCGACGACGCCTGGACGCTCGCCGTGCTCGCGATGGGCGGCGACGGCGTCATCAGCGTCGCCTCCAACGAGATCCCGGCCGAGATGGCGGCCCTGTGCGCGGCGGCGCTGGAGGGCGACTGGAACCGCGCGCGGCGGCTCCACGACCGGTGGCTTCCGCTCTTCCGGGCCAACTTCCGCGGGGCCGCCAACCCGGTGCCCGTCAAGTCGGCGCTCGCCATGATGGGGCTGATCGAGGACCAGCTGCGCATGCCCCTGCTGTCGCTCGACGAGCCGTCCCGTGGGAGGCTGGGGGCGCTGCTCCGGCAGGAAGGGCTCTTGGGCGCGGGCGCGGCCCCGGCGGACGTCGTCGCGGCGGCGGGCGCGACGCTCGCCGTGGAGGCCTCGGCGTGACGGCGGGCGCGATGCGGCAGACGCTCGGCGCGGGCGCGCGGGCCGACACTCCGGCGGCCGGTCTCCCGTCGGGCCTCCTGGACGACCTGGACGCCGGCCGCCGGCGGGCGGCCTCGCCGGACCCCGACGCACCCGACGGCTGGCGCGTGGACCCGGACCTGCGGGCCGAGCTGCTCGCGCTCTTCCGGGAGCCCGCGATGCGGTCGTGGGAGGTCCAGCACCTGTTCGCGTTTCGTGATCGGGCAACCCTCCCCACCAAACGCCTGCTCGAGGGGGAGTGGCGGGTGGTCCCGGGCGGCACCAGCGTCCGCGCCGGGGCGTACCTCGGCCGCGGCGTCGTCATCATGCCGCCGTCGTACGTGAACGTGGGCGCGTGGGTGGGCGACGACACGATGGTCGACTCGCACGTGCTCGTCGGCTCCTGCGCGCAGGTTGGCGCGCGCGTCCACCTGTCCGCGGGCGTGCAGGTCGGCGGCGTGCTCGAGCCGGCCAATGCGCGGCCCGTGATCGTGGAGGACGAAGCGTTCGTCGGCGCGCAATGCGGTCTCTTCGAAGGCGTGCTGGTGGGCCAGGGGGCGGTGCTGGCCGCCGGCGTCATCCTCACCGGCACGAGCCGGCTGTACGACCTCGTGGGCGAACGGGTCCTCGAGGGCACGCCGGAGGCGCCGCTGTGCGTCCCGCCGGGGGCGGTCGTCGTCCCGGCCAGTCGCCCGGCCCGGGGGGCGTTCGCGGCCGCGCTGGGGCTGGGCCTCCAGTGCGCCGCGATCGTGAAGATGAGAGATGCGGGGACGTCGGCGCGGACGGCGCTCGAGGCGGCACTCCGTTGACCGCCCCGCTGCGTGTTCCGGGTGCGGCTTCCCCGGCGAGAGACGTCGAGGGGCGCGGGATCTGGCGCGACGGCCTCCTCGCGGGGCTCCATCCCGCGGACCTCGCATCGACCTTCGGCACCCCCCTGTACGTCTACGACCTGGACCTGGTCGCGGCGCGGGCCCGCATGCTTCGGGCCCGCGTCCCGGCCCGCGCCGACATCGCCTACGCGGTCAAGGCGAACCCGTCCCTTGCCGTCATCGCCGCCGCCCTGTCGGGATGCACGGGCGCGGACGTCTCGTCCGCCGGCGAGCTCGAGGCGGCCCGGCGAGCCGGCGTCCCTCCGACGTCGATCGTTGTCACCGGGCCCGGCAAGAGCGACCGGTTCCTCGGGCAGGCGGTCAGGTCAGGCGTCCGGGCGGTCGTGGTCGAGTCTCCGGGGGAGCTCGGAAGGCTCGAGCGGATCGCGGACGATGCGGGCGTCGTGGTCCCCGTCCTCTTCCGGCTGCCGGCCCACGAGGGACAGGTGTTCGGGATGTCGGCGGAGGACGCGATCGAGGCCGCCCGTCGGGCGGTGGCTTCCCCGGTGCTCGAGCCCCTGGGCGTGCACGCGTTCGGCGTGTCGGCGGAGGTCGACCCGGCGGTCCTCGCCGCCCACGTCGAGCGGACGGTGGAGGCCGGGCGCCGGCTGTCCCGGGAGGCCGGGTTTGCGCTCCGGCTCGTCGACGCGGGGGGAGGGCTCGGCATCCCGTACGCGGACGGCGACGCCCCGCTCGACCCGGCGGTCCTCGGCGATCACCTGGGGCGGCTGGACGAGGCCTTGGCGGACGACCCGGCGACGCGGGACACGCGGGTCCTCCTGGAGCCCGGGCGGTTCCTGGTCGCGCCGGCCGGCGCGTACCTCGCGCGCGTCATGGACGTCAAGCGGCTCCATGGCCGCCACGTCGCGGTCCTGGACGGCGGCATCAACCATCTCCTCGCGCCCGCCCTCGTCGGGCGGCACCACCGCCTGCGGCTCGTCGGGTCGCCGCAGCCGGGTGACCGTGATCCCGTCCCGACCGACCTCGTCGGACCCCTGTGCACGGGCCTCGACGTCTTGGCGCGACCAGACGCGTTCCCGGAGGCGCGACCCGGCGACCTGATCGTGGCTCTCGATGTCGGCGCGTATGGCTTCACCCAGTCGATGCCCTGGTTCCTTTCGCACGAGGGGCCGGCGGAGGTGGGCGTGCGCGGCGGGCACGCGTGGCTCCTGCGTCAGCGCCTCGACCCGGCCGACCTCGTCGCCGGGCAGCGCATGCCGGACTGACGGGCCGCGCTCCTGCGCCCCAGGCGTCCAGGCCGCGACATAGCACATCTGTTCGAATGGACCCAGACCGGCTACACTCTGCAGCGAGATGCCCCAGGAGTTGCTGGTCGTTCGCGGTGCCCGCGAGCACAACCTCAAGAACATCACCGTCGAGCTCCCGCGCGACCGGCTCGTCGTCATCACCGGCCTGTCCGGGAGCGGCAAGTCGAGTCTTGCCTTCGACACGATCTACGCCGAAGGCCAGCGGCGCTACGTCGAGAGCCTCTCGGCGTACGCGCGCCAGTTCCTCGGCCAGATGGAGAAGCCCGACGTCGACCAGATCGACGGGCTCTCCCCGGCGATCTCGATCGACCAGAAGGGCGCGAGCCGGAACCCGCGCTCCACGGTCGGCACGGTCACGGAGATCTACGACCACCTGCGGCTCCTCTTCGCCCGGGTCGGCCACCCCCACTGCCCGACGTGCGGGCGGGAGATCGAGCGCCAGACCGTCCAGCAGATCGTCGACCAGGTCTACCGCCTTCCCGAGGGGACCCGCCTCCTCGTCCTCGGGCCGCTCGTGAAGGACCGCAAGACGGAGGGCGACCGGATCTTCGACGCCGCCCGCAAGCAGGGATTCGTCCGCGTCCGCGTCGATGGCGAGCAGATGGACCTCTCCGAGACGACGAGCCTCGACAAGTACCGGCGCCACACGATCGAGGTGGTCGTCGATCGCTTCGTCGTCCGGGGGCCCGAGCGCGAGGGCGAGGCACCGCCCGACGCGGCGCGCCTCGCGGACTCGATCGAGACGGCCCTCCGCCTCGGCGAGGGGGTCGTGGTCGTCGCGCCGGCGCCGCGGGACGGGGAGGCGCCGGCCTTCGAGGAGCGGCGGTACAGCGAGCGCTACAGCTGCCCCTACGACGGGACGACGATCGACGAGCTCGAGCCGCGGAGCTTCTCCTTCAACTCGCCGCACGGCGCGTGCCCCACCTGCACCGGGATCGGGACCCGGCTCGTCATCGACCCCGACCTCGTCCTCCCGGACCGCTCGAAGAGCGTGGCCGGGGGAGCCCTCGTCCCGTGGGCGAGGATGCCGACCGAGGCGTCGTGGCGGATGAAGATCCTCGATGCGATCTTCGCCGAGCACGGCTGGGACATCCGGGCACCTGTCCGTGACCTCCCGCCGGAGGCCGTCGAGCACCTCCTCTACTCGGCGAAGGAGGAGAAGGTCCTCGTCCGGTATCGCCACGAACGCGGCGAGAACACGTACTGGGCGACGTTCGAGGGACTCGTCACGAACCTCGAGCGGCGCTTCCGGGAGACCGAGTCGGAGTACATCAAGACCGAGCTCGAGAAGTACATGGTCGCCCGGCCCTGCCCCGCCTGCGGCGGCCGGCGGCTCCGGCCCGAGGCGCTCGCGGTGACGGTCGCCGGGCGGAGCATTCACGACGTCTCGACGCTCACGGTGACAGAGGCGCTCGACTGGGTCGCGGCACTCCCGCAGCGCCTCACGGAGCGCGAGCGGGCGATCGCCCGGATGGTCCTCAAGGAGATCGTCGCCCGCCTGGGGTTCCTCGCCGACGTCGGCCTGGACTACCTCACGATCGACCGGACGAGCTCCACGCTGTCGGGCGGCGAGGCTCAGCGGATCCGCCTCGCGACACAGATCGGCAGCTCGCTCGTCGGCGTCCTCTACATCCTCGACGAGCCCTCGATCGGGCTCCACCAGCGTGACAACGCGAAGCTCATCGCGACGCTGACGCGCCTTCGCGACCTCGGCAACACGCTCCTCGTCGTGGAGCACGACGAGGAGACGATCCGGACGGCCGACTGGGTCGTCGACATCGGGCCCGGGGCGGGGGAGCACGGCGGCGAGATCGTCGCCTCCGGGCCGCTCGAGGCGATCCTCGCCGAGCCCCGCTCGATCACCGGCGCCTTCCTCCGCGGCGAGCGGGAGATCCCGGTCCCCGGCCGCCGGCGACGGGGCAACGGGAGCGCCGTCACCGTCCGCGGCGCCCGGCAGCACAACCTCCGCGGGATCGACGTCGCCTTCCCGCTCGGCCGATTCGTCGCCGTCACCGGCGTCTCCGGCTCGGGGAAGAGCACGCTCGTCACGGAGATCCTCTACCGGGCCCTGGCTCGCGAGCTCACGGGTGCCCGCGAGATCCCCGGCGCCCACGACGCGCTCGAGGGGGCCGGCCTCGTCGACAAGGTGATCGAGATCGACCAGAGCCCGATCGGGCGGACGCCGCGCTCGAACCCGGCGACGTACACCGGGCTCTTCACGCCGATCCGCGAGCTGTTCGCGGGCGTGCCGGAGGCCCGCGTCCGCGGCTACGGGCCGGGACGCTTCAGCTTCAACGTGAAGGGCGGCCGCTGCGAGAACTGCAAGGGCGACGGGATCCTGAAGATCGAGATGCAGTTCCTCCCCGACGTCTACGTCCCGTGCGAGGTCTGCAAGGGGAAGCGGTACAACCGCGAGGCCCTCGAGGTCCACTACCGCGGCCACTCGATCGCCGACGTCCTCGACATGACGATCGAAGAGGCGCTCGAGGCCTTCGGCGCCGTGCCGAAGGTCGCCGCGAAGCTCCGGACTCTCGTCGACGTCGGCCTCGGCTACGTCCACCTCGGCCAGCCCGCGACGACGCTCTCGGGGGGCGAGGCGCAGCGCGTGAAGCTCGCCACGGAGCTCTCGCGCCGGGCGACGGGAAAGACGCTCTACGTCCTCGACGAGCCGACGACCGGCCTCCATTTCGCCGACGTGGAGAAGCTCCTCCAGGTCCTCCACCGCCTCGTCGACGCGGGGAACACCGTCGTCGTCATCGAGCACAACCTCGACGTCATCAAGACCGCGGACTGGATCGTCGACCTCGGTCCCGAGGGCGGCGTGCGCGGCGGCGCGGTCGTCGCCGAGGGGACGCCGGAGGAGGTGGCGCGGGTCGCGGGCTCGGCCACCGGGGAGTACCTCGCTCGCGTCCTCCGCGGCGAACCGCTCGTGCCGCTCTCGGACGTGACGTTCGCGGAGGAACTCGGCCGGGAGGTCGCCCGGACCGCGGCGTCGACCGGCGAGCCGCTCGTCCCGCTCGTGTCCCCGAAGCGCGCGGCGGCCGTGCAGAGCCGGGGCGCGTAGCCGGGGCCGCCGCGGCGGGGCTCTCCGCCGGCTGGCGCCGCGCACCCGACGCACTATCCTTCACGCGTCCCGCCACCGGCGACGTGCGCCGGGCCGGGCCGGCACGCGACGGTGCGATGTTCCGGCGATTGCGCTGGCTCACGATCCTCGTCCCCGCCATCGCCGTCGGGGCGATCGAGCTCGTGGGCGACAGCGTCCTGGACGTCGGCCTCCCGCTCCCGCTCGACACGGTCTTCATCGTCGCGGTCGTCGCCGGCGCGGCCGCCGTCTTCTCGTCCGTCATGTTCGGCCGGATCGACCGGCTGGCGGCCGAGCTGGCGGCCCGGAACACCGCCCTCGAGTCGGCGAACGCGACCGCCCGGGCCCTCCACCGCGTGAGCGTCGCGATCACCGCCCTCGCCGACCTCGACCGGATCCTCGAGGGGGTCGTCGGGAGCGCCCGCGAGCTCCTCGGCGGCGACGTCGCGGTGCTCCTCCTCGGCGGGTCGGACGGCCGGCTGGCGCTCCGGGTCGCGAGCGGGCCGGCGGAGGCGCTCCGGCCGGCCGGAGCGCTCGCCGACGAGGACGTCCTTCGCTTCGTCCATCCTGCCTGGGCGGTCGGCCGCCTCGCCGCCCCGCTCCAGCGCGGCGGGAGGACGATCGGGCTTCTCGCGGTCGGGAGCCGCGCCGCCCGCTCGTTCGGCGTCGACGACGTCGAGACCCTCGGATCGCTTGCGAACCAGGCCGCGATCGCGATCGAGAACGCGCACCTCCAGGCCCGGCTCCGCGAGCTCGCCGTCATCGAGGAGCGCGAGCGGATCGCCCGCGAGATGCACGACGGGCTGGCCCAGGTGCTCGGCTACGTGAGCACGAAGTCGCAGGCCGTCGACGAGTACCTCGCCACCGGGCGCGTCGACGAGGCCCGGACCCAGCTCGGCGAGCTGGCGGGCGCGGCGCGCTCGGTCTACGTCGACGTCCGGGAGGCGATCCTCGGGCTCCGCAGCCCGATCGACCCGGGGGCCGGCCTCGTTGCTGCCGTCGAGGCGTACGCGCTCCGCTTCGCCGACGCCTCGAAGCTGGCGGTCACCGTCGAGGCGAGCCCGGCGGCGCGGCGGGCCGCGCTCTCGCCCGAGGCCGAGGCCCAGGTCTTCCGCATCGTCCAGGAGTCGCTCACGAACGTCCGCAAGCACGCGGAGGCGCGCCGGGCCACGGTCGCGATCGACGTCGACGGCGCGTCACTCGTCGTCCGTGTCGCCGACGACGGTCGGGGCTTCGCCGCCCGCCCGGTGCCCGCCGACTGGCCGCGCTACGGCCTGGCCGCGATGCGGGAGCGGGCCGCCGCGATCGGCGCGGAGATCGACTGGGGCACGGACGGCGGGGCGGCCGGCGCCGCGGGGGCGACGGTCCGGCTCCTCGTGCCCCTCGGGGTGCGGACGGACGGCCGACGGGCCGAGACGGGATCCGCCCGCCCGGTTCCCCCCGTGGGCGGCGTGCCGGCCGGGCCGCCGGGAGCCGGGGCATGAGGATCGTCCTCGCGGATGACCACCCGCTGTTCCGCGACGGCCTCGCCTCCCTCCTCGCGGCGTGGGGCCACGAGGTCGTCGGGATGGCGGGGGACGGCGATGAGGCGGTCCGGCTCGTCGAGCGGCTCGCCCCCGAGCTCGTCCTCATGGACGTCGGGATGCCCCGGGCGTCCGGCCTCGAGGCGACCCGCCGCCTTGCGGCCTGCGGCACGCGCGCCGCGATCGTCATGCTCACGGTGAGCGAGGACGAGGACGACCTCTTCGCGGCGATGAAGGCCGGCGCCCGCGGCTACCTCCTGAAGAACCTCGAGGCCGCCCAGCTGCGGGCGATGATCGAGGGTGTGGCGCGCGGCGAGGCGGCGATCTCCCCGGCGACCGCGGCCCGGATCATCGCCGAGCTCGCCCGCCCCGCCGCGAGCCCCGCCCCGGACCGCCTGACGGAGCGCGAGACGGCCGTCCTCCGGCTCGTCGTGGGCGGGCTCCGGAACAAGGAGATCGCGGCCCGCCTCGAGATCTCGGAGAACACCGTGAAGTTCCACCTCCGGAACATCCTCGAGAAGCTCCACGCGGAGAGCCGGACGGAGGTCGCGACCCGCGCCGTGCGCGAAGGGCTCGTCCCGCCCGGCTGACCGGCCCAGAGGGGGCGTCCAGGTCGCGCGCGGCCTCGTGCCGCTCGCCCGCGGCCCGCCGGCGCGCGCTCCGCCCCCGCCTCGCCCTGCCCGAACGGGTGGGCCGCGCCCCACCCCGTCGAGGGTGGTCGCGGCGCGCCCGCGGGTCGATGCTGCCCCCGACGAGCCCGCATGGAGACGCTCGATGGGCTACCGGATCGACATCGATCACGCCAACTGCCTCAACTGCGGCGTCTGCATGGACGTCTGCCCGGTCGAGGCGCTCGACATGAGCCGGCCGGCCGGGCCCGGGATCGAGACCGCCGGTCGAGGGGCGCCCCTGCCCTGGATGATGGAGCGACCCGTCCAGGTCGGGGAGTGCATCGGCTGCGGGATCTGCATCCGCGAGTGTCCCACGGTCGTCATGACCCTCGCGACGGTGGACGGCCCCACGCCGCTCGCGGCGCGCCAGGGACCGATCGAGCGCCCCGTCGCCACCGAGGGCGGCTGGATCCCGCTCTCGGCCGTCACCCGCGAGGCGCTCAAGCCGGACCATCCCTCCCCCTGGGGCGACCTGTTCGCCTGGCGGACGGCCGAGCGGCCGCAGCCGTGGCAGGTCTGGCGCTCGATGGTCGAGGGCGCGCCGGAATCGCCGAAGGCGCCGTGCCAGGTCGCCTGCCCGGCCGGGACGGACGCCGGTCGCTACGTCGGCCTCATCGCCGAGGGCCGCTACGACGACGCCTACGCCGTCGCCGCCGAGGTGAACCCGTTCCCCTCAGTCTGCGGCTGGATCTGCACGGCGCCCTGCGAGGCGGCCTGCCGCCGCGGTGTCCTTGATGAGCCGATCTCCATCCGGACCCTGAAGCGGTTCGCGGCCGAGCACGGCCACCTGCCGCCGGTCGCGGCGCCCGCGACGCGGCGCCCGGAGCGCGTCGCGATCGTCGGCGGCGGCCCGGCCGGGATGTCGGCCGCCTACTACCTCGCCCGGCTCGGCTACCCGGTCACCGTCTTCGAGGCGATGCCGGTTCCCGGCGGGATGATGGCGATCGGGATCCCGGAGTACCGCCTGCCCCGGGAGGTGCTCCAGGAGGAGATCGGGCGGATCGTCGGGCTCGGCGTCGAGCTCCGGCTCGACAGCGCGATGGGCCGCGACTTCACGCTCGGCGACCTCGAGCGGGACGGCTATCGCGCCGTCTTCCTCGCCACCGGCGCCTCGAAGAGCCGCCGCCTCGGGGTCCCCGGCGACGCCCTCGCCGGGGTCGTCCCGGCGACCCTCTTCCTCAAGCAGGTCAACCTCGGCGAGCACCCCCGGCTCGGGGGGCCGGTCGTCGTCGTCGGGGGCGGGAGCACGGCGATGGACGCCGCCCGCTCGGCCCTCCGGAGCGGCGCCGCCTCGGTGACGATCGCGTACCGCCGAGGCCGTTCCGACATGCCAGCGCAGGTCGAGGAGATCGAGGCGGCCGAGCGCGAGGGGATCGTCATCCGGCCGGGCCTCGCCCCGGTCGAGGTCGCCGGGCGGGACGGGTCCGTCGTCGCCCTCCGCTGCGCGGAGCAGCGGCCGACCGGCGCGGTCGAGGACGGCCGCGCCGTCTGGGCGGCGATTCCCGGCTCGGCCGTGGAGCTGCCGGCGACGACGATCCTCGTCGCGGTCGGCGAGGAGCCCGACCCGTCGATCCTCCCCGAGGGGGCCGGGATCGAGGTGAGCGGCTGGGCCGGCATCGTCGCCGACCCGCGGACCCTCGCCACGGGCCGGGCCGGCATCTTCGCCGGCGGCGACGTCGTCTCCGGCCCGAAGACGATCATCGACGCCGTGGCGTCGGGGCGGCGCGCCGCCGCTTCCGTCCACGAGTTCCTCGCCGGCGTCCGGGACGGCGAGGCCGCGATCCTGCGGACGGTCCGCTACGCGACCCCGCCCGAGCCCTCGCTCGCGCTCGACATCGCGCCGCATTCGCGAGCCCACCCGCCGCTGCCCCTCTTCCAGCCCGGGTCGTTCGGGGCCACCCAGGAGGGGTTTGACGAGGCCACCGCCCGCGGGGAGGCGTCGCGCTGCTTCCGCTGCGACGCGGTCTACGCCTGCTCGACCGTGACCGTCCGGGCCGGCCGCGGGCCCGCCGACCGACCGTCCGTCGCCGCCCCGTCGGGGGCTGTCCGCTCCGCGGCGCCCGGGCCCATCACCTTCGGAGGAGACCAGGCATGACACCCGACCAGGTCACGGGATTCTTCGGCGCCGGCGAGTCCTTCGTCGAGGGGACGATCGGGGCGGCGCTCGTCGTCCTCTGGCTCGTCGCGCTCGGGCTCCACCTCGCCCGGCCGTACATGGCGAGCACGACGGGGAAGTTCACGCTCCGGCTCGGCGCCGACCTGTGGTGGATCATCTACGTCGCGATCCGCGACGTCGTCCTCCTCCAGGTGTTCCTCGGGAGCTTCATCTTCTTCTACCCGGACGTCGTGACCGGCCAGGACCTCCCGGTCACCGGCGGCCTCGCGGCCGTGGCCGCGTTCGCCGCCCTCCTCCTCAAGCTCACGACGAAGGGCGACGCCGACCTCCGCTGGTTCCGCGTCCAGGTCCTCCTCATCGCCCTCGGCGCGGTCCTCTACATCGGGCCGTACTTCCTCGGCGTCCAGGCGACGCAGCTCACCGGCCAGCACATCACGAAGCTCGTGCCGGCCCTCGTGAGCTCCCAGAACCCCGGCCTGGCGCTCCCCCTCTGCTACCTCTCGGCCGCCCTCGCCGGCATCCTCGGCATCGTCGCGGTCGCCTTCAACCTGCGGCTCACGAGCGTGCGCCGCCCGATGCCCGGCAGCGAGGAGTGATCCGATGAGCGGCGACGACCTGGCAACGGCCCTGACGACGGGCGCCTCCGCGTGGCTCGTCCTCTCCCTGGCGGCCGTCCTCCCGATCCTCTGGGCGTTCTCCCTCGCCCTCCACTTCGGCCGGCCGTACATCCTGCGGTTCCTCCGGACGCTCACCCTCCGCTTCGGCGGCGACGTCTGGTGGCTCTCGTACGTCCTCCTGCGGGACGGGCTCCTGTTCGTGACCCTCGGCCTCAGCATGATCTTCTTCATGCCGAACCTCTACCTCACCGGCGAGGGCCTGCCGATCACGGCACCGCTCGCCGCCCTCGTCCTGTTCTGGGCCCTCGCGGTGAAGCTCGTCCGCGACGCCGATGAGGACCCGGCCGCCTTCCGCCTCGTCAGCATCCTCCTCGTCGTCGCCTCCGTCCTCTACATCGTCCCCCAGGTGTACGGGATGGAGGCCGCCGACCAGGCCTACCTCGGCGACCTTCCCAAGGCGCTCGTGAGCGTGACGAACATGACCGTCGCCCGCCCGCTCTTCTGGGGGAGCCTCGGCCTCTTCGCCCTCACCGCGGCCGCCCTGTTCGGGCGGTTCCTCCTCCGCCTCGGCCGTTCCGAGGGGCCGGCACCCGCTGCCTGATCGCGCGTCTCCCGGAGGAGGCCCGGCCGCGGGCGGCGAGCGCCGCCCGCGGCCGTCCGCGTTCCGGGACCGGCGCGGTACGATCCGTCCATGCCCGAGATCGAGTACGCGTTCCTCGCCGACGCCGCCCAGGCGAGCCCGGGTGACAAGTTCAGCGTCCTCGGCGGCGGCGTGAGCCGGCTCGCCTCGCGGACCGTCCCATTCCGCCATCCGCACCTCGCCCTCCTCATCGCCCTGAAGGTGACCGCGGCCGAGGCCGGCCGGGCGCACGAGGTCCGGTTCGTCCTCCTCGATCCGGACGGCCGCGAGCTCGCCGGGGCGGGCGGGGTCGTCCAGGCAGGGCCGCCGCCGAACGCCCGTGACAGCCTCGTCACGTTCGTCGTCGACCTCTGGAACGTCGGCTTCGACCGGGCGGGGGACCACTCGTTCCGGATCCTCGTCGACGGGTCGGAGCGGAAGCGGCTGCCGCTCGTCGTCGAGCAGCTCCCGGGAGAGCCCGGGCCGCCGTTCCAGGCCTTCGGGGACGGCGGGACCTCGGTCAACTGACCGGCGGTCGATGACGTCCCGGCCGCCCGGCCGCCACGAGCTCCCCGAGATCGACGAGGCGGGCCTCGCCGCCGCCCGCGCGGCCGACCGCCTCCTCGCGGCCGCCCGCTCGATCGGCGACGCGCGGTGGGAGGCGTACCTCGCCCCACTGCCCGACCGCCTCCGCGACGCGCCGCCGGCGGAGCTGCGCGCCGCGGCCCGGAGAGGCCGCGCCGCCTACGGCCCCAAGGACTCGATCGCCGAGGTCCTCCCCTGGGACGATGCGATCGCCTTCCGCGACGCCCTTGACGCGCTCCTCCGCCTGCTGGCCCGCCACGAGGCGGCGCGCTCCTGAGGCCTCCGCCAGGGCGCGATGCGCTGGTCAGGGTTCGGCGGGCAGCGCCAGCGCTTCGAGGCGGACGCCGCGCCAGACCGGCACCGGGTCCCATTCGCTGTGCCAGACGAGCCAGCCCTCCCCGACGCCCGACAGGTCCAGCCCCGCGGTCGGCTCGACCTGGTACGCGCGATCCGTGCGGTTGTCCCAGATGACGAGGTGGTCGCCCGTCGAATCCGGGTGGGACGGCGTGTCCTGCTTGTCGGCCCAGGTGACGAAGCCACCACCGCTCGCGGGCCAGAGGCCTCCCCAGCTGATGACGCCGTCCGGCTCGTGGCCGGCCGGCCGCGCCACGAGGTCGTCGGTCGAGGCAACCCAGATCCAGGGTCGCTGGGCCAGCCCGGCCCGGCCCTGGCTGGCTGTCGCGTCGCTCACCTAGGCGATCGTCGATCCGCCGAGGGCGACCTCGAACGCGTCGTCCGCGACCTTGACGGCCGCATCGGATCCGCGCCGCCAGAACATGAGGCGGGTCGCGTACTTGAAGTTCGCGGCCTGGTCGACGAGGCCCTCACTGTAGGCGACGCTGCCGTCCGACAGGGCCACCGAGTAGACGGAGAATCGCGTCTGCAGGGAGCGCCGGATCGCTCCCGAAGCGACGTCGCGGACGATCACCTTCCAGCCGAGGGGGCTGGACGGGGTGGGGCTCTCGATCGTGTAGGCGAGCTGGCCGCCATCGATCGAAAGCGCCGGGGGTACGCCCTGGCCGCCCTCGAGGCGTCGGTTCACGCCAGTCGCGATCGTATGCGGCTCCCCGTCCGGCAGGCGCAGGGTCCTGATCCGCCAGGACAGGTCGCCCCTGGAGTTGACGTTGTCGGCGTACTGCCATTCCACCCAGGCCACGTCGTCCCCCGAGATGACCGGCGTCCAGGCGGCATCGCCGTGTTCGGCGGTCACGAGGGGACGCAGCGTCTCCGTGCTCAGGTCGGCGTAGAAGATCGACCGCCCGGCCGCCGGGTCGTCGCTGCCCCAGCCGGACTGGTCGAAGACCACCCGCGAGCCGCTCGCGGAGGGACGGTGGATCGAGAACCCTTCGGGGAGATCGACCGTCCGGACGGCATCGCCGGCGAGCCGCACGATGGGGTAGGGGGCGATCCAGGGAGACGGCGCAGCGACGACCGGGGCGGTCGGTGCCGCGGTTGGCA
>JAJZRQ010000049.1 GCA_021802585.1 Chloroflexota bacterium | reverse complement strand
TCTATGGCCGGTTCCGTCGGTATCCGAAAGACAGCGGGAGTGCCCCCAAGGGGATTCGAACCCCTGGTCTCCACCTTGAAAGGGTGGCGTCCTAGGCCTCTAGACGATGGGGGCGACGCGGGCCGAGTCTAGCAGGGGCCGGGCCGACGCCCGGTGGCGGCCGGTCCCGCCGCGACCGGGCCGACCTCAGGCGGCGCCGACGAGGAGGGCGAGGACGACGGCCGCCGCGAAGCAGCCGAAGGCGACGATGCCGGCGACGCCGCCGAAGACCGCCGCGGCGACCGAACGCGCCGGGCGATCCGCACGGGCGGCGCGCACGGTCTCGACGGCGCCGGCGATCGCGAGCGCGGCGAAGATGATCCCGAGGACGGCGGCGCCGGAGGCGAGCATCGGGATCTGGGTGGCGTCCCGGACGGTGATCGCGTAGACGAGGTAGCCGATCGTCCCGGTGACGGCGACGAGGAAGACGAGGCGCGTCGGCGTGACCCGGATGGGGCCGAGGGGGGGGCGCTGCCGCACGGGCAATCCATCGGGGCCGCGCCGCGTGACGTGACGACGGTCGCTCATGCCGCGGGCCGGGTGCGGTGGTAGACGGCGACGTTGTGGGTGACCCGCGGTCGCCGCAGGCGCGCGGCGGCCTCCGCGCCGGCCTCGCCGAACGCCGCCTCCAGGAGCTCGCCGGCCTCGGCCAGGTCGCCGGTCGTCCAGAACGCGTGGACGACCCGGATCCGGAACCCGGAGCCGAGGTACCACCCGTCGCGGCGGCTCCAGCGCACGAGCTCGGCGGCGCGGTCGGTGCCGCGAACGCCGTCGAGGTCGTCGCGCCCGTACTCCTGGACGACGAGGAGCCGCCCGCCGGCGCGGAGGACGCGGTCTGCCGCGGCGACCGATCGCGGCGACGGGGCGGCGAAGCACGACCACATCCCGACGAGAGCGTCCGCGGACGCCTCCGGGAGGCCGTCGAGGAGCTCGGCCACGAGGGCGTCGGGCACGGGCTCCGGCCCGCCGGGGAGCGGCACGACGGTCACCCGGGCGCCGGCCGCGGACAGCTCCGCCGCGCGCGCGGGAGCGTCGCCGAGGAGGACGACGTCCGCCCCCTCGAGCGGCCCCAGGGTCGCCAGCGCGCGCGCGATCTTGCCCTCGACGTCGAGGGCCGCGACGAGCCGGTCGGCGAGCTCCGGGCGGAACGGGGCGAACGGAAGATCGGCCACGTTCAGGGAGTATAGGGGGCGGCCGCCGACGAACGGCGGGCCGCCGGGGCGCCGCTCAGGCCGGGCCGAGGACGACGCCGTCGCGCGGCGGGAGCGCCAGCGCGACGACCCCGTCCCGCCCCACCGTCGGGGTGTCGAGGCCGGCACCGGCGGCCGCCGACGCGTCTCCCGGCGCGCCGACGACGAGGGCGGCGTCGAGCGCGGCGAGCCGGCGCCCGGCCAGCTCGGGCACCGCGACCTCGAGCACCTGCGGCTCCGTGCCGGCGTTGAGCGCCACCACGCAGGTCTCGCCGGCAGCCGTCGGGTCGTCCGGGCCGCCCCGGACGAGGGCCACCGCCGAGGCCGCCGAGGCCGCGATCCGGACCCGGTCGGCGCGGAGGGCGGGGTGGGCCCGCCGCGCCGCGATCGCCGCCCGGTGGAAGCCGCGGAGCGCCTCGTCGCGCCCCTCCGGACCGGGCGGGAAGGCGCGCCGGCAGTCCGGGTCGTTGCCGCCCTCGAGCCCTACCTCGTCGCCGTAGTAGACGCTCGGCGCGCCCGGCAGCGTCATCTGGAGGAGCACCGCGAGGCGCACCGCCGCGAGGTCGCCCGAGAGGAGGGAGCGGATCCGGGGCATGTCGTGGGAGGAGAGGAGGTTGAGCATCGCCCCGTTCGTCGCCGGGTCGTACGCCCCGAGGAGGCCGGCAAGGCGGGCCCCGAACGCAGCGCCGTCCCCCGCGTCGACGTGCTGCGAGAGCTCGTGGTGGCTGGCGACGAGCGCGCGGTCGAGCGACGGGCCGCCGACGAACGAGAGGATCGCCTCGAGGAGCGGATAGTTCATGAGCCCGTCGAACCGGTCGCCCGCCAGCCATGCGGGGGCGACGTCCCAGATCTCGCCGACGAGGTACGCCTCCGGGTTCGCGGCGCGGCAGCGGCGGCGGAACTCCTGCCAGAACGGCGGGTCGTCGATCTCGGCCGGCACGTCGAGCCGCCACCCGTCGGCGCCGAAGCGGAGCCACCGTTCGGCCACGGACCACAGCATCTCCCGGACGACGGGGTTCTCCGTGTTCAGCTTGGGGAGCGCCGGAAGGCCCCACCAGGCACGGTACCCGAGCTCGTCCAGGCTCCAGTCCCCGGAGGCGAAGGGGCCCGGGTCGGCCGCGACCTCGGTCGACGCGGGCGTGGCCTCGGGGTACGCGCGGAGGCCGCGTTGCCGGGCGAGGACGGCGGGGGAGAGGTGGAACCAGTCGCGGTACGGGGAATCGGCGCCGTTCTCGAGGACGTGGTGGAAGGCCCAGAAGCCGCGCCCGACGTGGTTGAACACGCCGTCGAGGATCACCCGCATCCCGCGTGCGTGGGCCGCGTCGAGGAGCTCACGGAGGGCCGCGTCGCCGCCGAGGAGCGGGTCGACCGCGAGGTAGTCGTACGTGTGGTACCGGTGGTTCGCGGCGGAGCTGAACACCGGGTTCAGGTAGAGCGCCGTGATCCCGAGGTCGGCGAGCTCCGGGAGCCGATCGGCGAGGCCGTGGAGGTCGCCGCCCTTGAACCCGTGGGTCGTCGGCGGGGTGTCCCACGGCTCGAGGGGGCCGGGCGCGGGCACCCGCCCGCTCCGCGCGAAGCGGTCCGGGAAGACCTGGTAGAAGACGGCATCCCGGACCCAGCCGGGGACTTCGGGCGACATGCTGCTGCGGGCTCCTGCGGTGCGGGATCGGGCGGTGCCGGCCTGCCGTGCTCGAGACCGCCGCTGGCGGCGGACCCGGGGGCGGAGCCGGAAGCGCCCGGGCGGGCCGGTCGGCCGCCCGGGCGCCGTCGTGGCGCGGCGTCAGCCCTTCACGCCGCCGATCGCGAGACCGGAGACGATGTAGCGCTGGAAGATGAAGTACACGAGGGACACGGGGAGCGCGGTGAGGATCGCGAAGGCCGCGAACTGGCTCCACGGCGTCGTGCGGGCGTACTGCCCGACGAGGTTGTAGAGGGCCATCGCGAGGGTGAAGTCCTTGGGGTTCTCGAGGAACTGCCAGGAGAAGTAGAACTCCGTCCAGCCCGACAGGAACCCCAGGAACGCGGTCACGGCGAGGGCCGGGGTGGCGAGCGGCAGGATCACCCGGAAGAACGTCTGGTTCTTCGTCGCGCCGTCGACGGCGGCCGCCTCCTCCAGCTCGCGGGGGATCGTGTCGAGGTACCCCTTGAGGTTCCAGATCGCGAACGGCAGGAGCCCCGACGTGATGGCGATCATCACGCCGAGGAGCGAGTTGCGGAGGTTGAACAGGCCGAGGCCGGGGATCTCGAAGCGGACCTGGTTCAGGGTGATGAAGAGCGGCGCGAGCGTGGCCACCGCGGGGAGCATGAGGACGCCGAGGATCGCGATCATGAGGACCTGGCGGCCCCGGAAGTCGAAGCGCGAGAGGATGTACGCGGCGAGGACGCCGATGAGGACGCTCGCGATCGACGTGCCGGCGGCGATCTTCAGGCTGTTGAGGGCGAGCTCCACGAACGAGACGGGGTTGACCGTCGGCTGAGCGATGACCTTCCGGAACGCGTCGAGGGACGCCCCCGGGGGAATGAGGTTCAGCCCGTCGGGACGCGACAGGTTCCGCGGGTCGAGGGCCATGCTGAGGATCCACAGGACCGGGAACATGACCGTGAAGAGGATCCCGAGGCAGATGAGCTGGAGGATCAGCTGCTTGAGGAGGGTCGGCCGGTCCCGGCCCCCGCCGCGGACCCGGGCGATGACGCGCGCGGGAGCCTTCGCCGTGGCGGTCGTCATCGGACCGTCACCTCCTCTCCGCGGGCGTCGGGAAAGCGGACGGCGCGACGCTCAGGCGTCATAGCGGGCCGTCGCCTTCGCCATCCGGTTCGTGATGATCGTGATCACGAGGAGGATGAAGAACATGATCACGGCGAACGCCGCCCCGACGCCGTAGAGGCGCTGCTCGTTCACCAGTCGATAGGCCTGCGTCACGAGGAGCTCCGTCCGCCCGAACGGGCCACCTCCCGACATGAAGTAGGCGAGGTAGAACAGGTTGAAGGTGATGACGAAGCCGTAGATCGCGTAGGGCAGCATCGCCGGCCGCAGGTAGACGATCGTGATGTTCCGGAACCGCTGCCACGAGGATGCGCCGTCGATCTCGGCGGCCTCGTACAGCTCGTTCGGGATCGACTGGAGGGCCCCCGTGGCGACGACCGCGTTGAGCGGCCAGCCGAGCCACGTGTTGGCGATGAGCATCCCGTAGAACGCGAGCGGAAGCGGGATGAAGCCGATCGGGTCCGCCACCTGCTGCATCCAGTCGATCCGGAACGCGTCGGGCGGAATCCGCAGGAGCGTCCCGACCGTGCCCGAGAGGAGCAGGTTGATCGCGCCGTAGTCCGGGTCGTACATGTTGCGCCAGACCGTCGCGACGATGATCGGGGGGATGACCACGGGGATGATGAAGATCGCCCGGTAGAAGCGCTTGAACCAGAGGCCCTTCGTGTTGAGGAGGACGGCGATGAGGACGCCCAGGATGACGTGGATGATGACGTTCGAGAGGGCCCAGAACAGGTTGTAGAGGATGAGCCGCAGGAACTCGAAGTTCGGGATCCCGAGGTTGCTCTGGAAGATCCGGATGTAGTTGTCGAACCCGACGACGTTCGGCGCCGGCGATCCGACCCGCAGGTTCTTCACGCCGTAGTCGGTGAAGGAGAGCCAGACCTGGAAGATGAGCGGGTACGCCGTGATGATCCCCATGACGAGGATCGCCGGCAGCAGGTAGAGGACGATGAGCCGGCCGTTCGCCGACCGTCTCCACCAGCTCTGACGCGGCGGTAGCCGCAGGGCCGGGGCTGCTGCGCTCATGCTCCCTTTCTCCCGCCTCGGGGGCGTGACCGGTGGTGCTCTCCGCATCCTGACGAGCGCCCGCCGCCCCGGCAAGGGGCGGCGGGCTGCCCGGGAGCGCCGGCGGACCGGCGCTCCCGGGCGCTCCGGCGAGCCGGAGCAGGCTGGGCTACTTGTTGTTCGCCTTGTTCATCTCGGCGCACGCCGTGGCGACGGCCGCGGTGGGGTCGGTGCCCTTGTCGAGGACCTCGTTGAGGGCATTGCCGAAGTTGCCCCAGTAGTTGTTGAGGTCGGTGCTCTGCGGCCGCGGGAAGCCGGTGGCCACCGCGTCGCTGAAGCCCTTCACGATCGGGTCGGAGATCGTGATCGTCTTGTCGGCCGGCACGTGGCCCGCGACGTCGACGTAGATCTGCTGGTTGGCGGCGTTCGTCAGGTAGATCGCGAACGCCGTGGCGAGGTCGACGTTCGGCGAGGCGAGGTTGATGTACCAGCCGTCGACGCCGGTCATCGGCTGCGACGGACCGGCCGGACCGGCCGGCATCGGGGCGACGGCGAGATCATCGCCGGCGGCTGCCTTGGCATCACCGGAGAACCACGGGCCCTCGATGATCGCGTCGAGCTTGCCGGTCTTGAAGTCGTCCTGGAACTTCGCGCCGTCGGTGTAGAACTTCGCCCCGGCCGCCTTGAGGTCGGCCAGGAACTTCATGGCATCCGCGACGCCGCCCTGGTCGGCGACGCACTTGCCGGTGTCGTCCATGATCTTGCCGCCGAAGGCATACCAGAAGCCCCAGTTGTGGTACGGGTTCTGGTTGATGCCGAACTGGAGGCCGCCCTTGACCGCGTTGAGGAGATCGGCGGTCGTGGCCGGCGGGGTCGCGACCTTGCTCTTCCGGTAGAACATGGCCACGGCCTTCAGGCTCTCGGGGACCATGTACCACTTGCCGTCCACCTTCGAGCCGCCGATGGCGACGTCGAGGGTGTTCTTGAAGTTCTCGCTCGCCTCGAAGGGGGTCGAGACGTCGACGAGGAGGCCGGCGCGGACCTCGTTGCCGAGGTTGTCGTTCGGCGCGATGTACATGTCGGGCCCGCCGCCGGACGCGGCCGCGGTCTCGAACTTCGTGTACAGCTGGTCGAACGGGACGTCGAGGACGGTGACGTTGACGTCGGGGTAGACCTTCTTCGCCTCGGCGAGGATCTGCTCGAAGGCCTTGCCCTCGGCCGTGCCGCCGGAGCCGTACGCGTTCCAGACCGTGAGGTCGCCCTTGAGCGTCGCGGCCGGGGTCGCGGACGGGGCCACGGAGGGAGCCGTGGACGGGGCCGTGGACGGGGCCACGGAGGGAGCCGTCGTGGCACCCCCGCCGCACGCGCCCACGACGATGGCCAGCGCTCCGAGCGCGGCCACCAGCTTGGTCGTTCGGTGCATCGGTCTCTGTGTTCCTCCTGCTGCCGGCCGCCACCTCGGCGCCGGCGACGATAGGGTGGACCCTCCGGCTGGTGCCTTCGGGCTCCGGTGCGGGTCGCCGCCGTGCGACGCCCGCGCGTCCGGCCGTTCAGTCTCCCGCCGCCACCTCCCTGCCCCGGCGGGGCGCGGGACCGCTCGAGCCCCGGACGATGAGCCGGGTCTCGAGGCGGCGGTGCTCGGGCCCGGCGCCGTCGCCCCGCTCGATCGCCGCGAGGAGGAGGCGGCAGGCCTCCTCGCCCTTGCGGCGGACCGGCTGGCGCACGGTCGTGAGCGGAGGGTCGACGTGCCGGGCGAGCTCGATGTCGTCGAACCCGACGACGCTGACGTCGGCGGGCACGGCCAGGCCGAGGCGCCGGGCGGCGCCGATCACCCCGATGGCCATGGCGTCGCTCATCGCGAGCACCGCGGTCGGCCGCAGGCCGTCCTCCCACGCTCGCGTGAAGCAGGCGGCGCCGCCGTCGATGCTCGCGGGCCCGACGACGACGCGGTCGTCCGGGAGCTCGACTCCGTCCTCGGCGAAGGCCGCGCGGTAGCCGGCGAGCCGGCGTCCGACGACGCCCCCGAAGTCGGGGTGGGCGCCCGGCGTGGGCGGCTCGACGCCCACGACGAGGAACTCGCGGTGGCCGAGCGCGAGCAGGTGCTCGGCCGCCTGGCGCGCTCCGCCCTCGTCATCGACGTCGACGGCGGCGTGCTCCGGAAACGCCGACGAGTCGACGAGCACGATCGGCAGGTCCGCCCTGCGAATCTGCCCGACCTCCGGGTGCTCCTCCGAGAGGCCGATTGCCACGAACCCGTCCACGGTCGCCCGCCCGACGGCGCGGGCGAGCGAGCCGTAGACCGGGGAGACGAAGAGGAGCCCGTAGCCGGCCTCCTCGGCCGCCGCCGCCACGCCCTCACTGAACGTCGCGAAGAACGGGTTGGCGAACACGACCGAGAGGGCCTGCGGCGTCAGGACCCCGAGGGTCCGAGTGCGCCGCTGTGTCAGCATGCGGGCCACGGGGTGCGGCCGGTACCCGAGCGAATCCGCGACCTCGCGGATCCGCGTCGCGGTGTCCGGGCTCAGCCGCTCCGGGCTGTTGAAGGCGAAGGAAACCGCCGTCTTGGACACGCCCGCCTCGCGGGCGACGTCGGCGATGCGCGGTCGACCCCGCTGCTGCTCCACGCTCCCTCTGCTCCTCCTGGCGCCGTCCGAGCGGATCCGGGCCTGCGCTCGGGACAGTGCAAACCGGTTTAGCAAACCGGTTTAGGCGACGATAGACCGGGTTCCGGGACGGTGTCAAGGGGGGATCGGGCGGGGACGGGCCCGGCCGGTTCCCGTGGCAGAATCGGGCCATGGCCCCCGCCCGCCGGTTCCCCCCGCCCGGCCTCCTCCTCTTCCTCGCCTACGCGTTCCTCGTCCTCGGCGCGATCGGCGTGTCGCTCCGCTGGGTCGTGGACATGGCGATCTCCGCCCCGGTCAGCCTGCCCGGGATCGTGGCGATGGTCCTCCTCGCCTACACGATCTTCACGATCACGATGGTCCTCCAGCGGAAGCAGGCCGCCCGCGGCCTCGCCATCGGCCTGAGCACGCTCACGATTCCCGCTGTCCCGCTCCTCCTCCTCGGGCCGGTGCCGGCGACGGCGCTCGCGCCGGCGGTCCTCGGGCTCGCCCTCGTCGCCGGCCTCCGCCGGCCGTCCGTCGCGGCCTGGCTGTCGGAGCCGTAGGCGCGAACGCGCGGCGGCGCGAAGCCCGGCCGGCGCCTCGCCGCCGCTCGGCAACCTCGCCCCCTGAACGCGGTCGGTGCGCGGCCGACGACCCTCGACGGCCGATGACCCTCGACCCCGACCTCGGCTACCCTGTCGGCTCCAGTCGTCCCACCAGCCGCCGCGAAGGACCCTCCGCCCGTGTCGAAGCAATCCAGGAACGCGCGATCCGCCGGCCCGTCGCCCGCCCCAGGCCCCGGGCGCACCGCACGCGAGGCGGGCGGCAGATCCCCGGGGAGCGCGGGAGCCGGAGCCCCCGCCCGGCGCGCCAGGCCCGCCGGCCCGATGGGTCCCCGCTCGCCCCTCGAGCGGTACCGTACCGCGATCCTCGGGGCCGTGGTCGTCGCGGTCGTCGCGGCGGGCGGGGCGCTCCTCTTCCTCCAGGCAGCCCAGCCGACGTACGCCTGCGACAGCATCCTCGCGCCGGCGCCCGCCGCCACGGCCGCGCCGGGGGCGACGCCTCGCCTCGGCCAGGTGACGAGCGACCTCGGCCGCGCCCATGTCGCGACCGGCGAGAAGATCCGCTACGCGTTCTGCCCGCCAACATCCGGGCCGCACTACAACGAGACGAGCGACGGCCCCATCCCGGCGCGGTTCTATCGGGCCGCCGACCGGACCGCTCCCGACGGGTGGGTCCACAACCTCGAGCACGGCCAGATGACCGTCCTCTACCGCTGCCCGGAGGGCTGCGACGACACCGCCCAGGCCGCCCTCGCGGCCCTCCAGGCCGAGCTCCCGCCGAGCCCTCTCTGCGGCTTCGCGCCAGCGACGAGCGTCCCGGTGACCCGCTTCGACGACCTCCCGACGCCGTACGCCGCGGTCGTGTGGGGGCGGGTCCTCTTCCTCTCCACCCTCGACGTGCCGCAGATCTCGACGTTCTGGCAGCAGAGCGGCGACCGCGGCCCGGAGCCCGAATGCCCGAACGCGGCGCCCGGGGCGAGCCCGTCGGCGGCCCCGGGGGCCTCGCCCTCGCCGGCGGCGACCGCCGCCCCGTAGCCGGAGGGACCACCCGTGCGCCTCGTCGCCCACCTCGACGACCTCGACCTGCCGGTCGCCGGCATCCTCGTCGGCGACCGCGTCCTCACCCTCGCCCTCCTCGTCGAGCGCGCCGGGCTGCGCGACGAGCTCGCCCTCCTCGACCCGCGCGGCCTCCTCGCCGAGGACGAGGACCTCGCGGAGACGCGCGCGGCGGTCGCCCGCGCCGAGCGCGCGGGCCTCGCCGGCGTCCCCGCGGCCACCCTCCGGCGGACCGCGATCCTCGAGCCCGGCAAGATCGTCTGCGTCGGCCACAACTACGCCGGCCACGTCCGGGAGCAGGGCCTGCCCCTCCCGACCCGGCCGATGCTCTTCGCGAAGTTCGCCAACGCGGTCGTCGGCGACGGGGAGCCGGTGATCCGTCCCTCGACGACCCATGCCCTCGACCTCGAGGCCGAGCTCGCCGTCGTCATCGGCCGGCGCGCCCGACGCGTGGCGGCGGTCGACGCCCTCGCCCACGTGGCGGGCTACGCGGGCGCGAACGATGTGTCGGCGCGCGACCTCCAGGGGAGCAGGCCCGCCCTCCGCGAGGACGAGCGCGGCGACGGCCAGTGGCTCCGGGCGAAGGGCTCCGACACGTTCCTCCCCCTCGGGCCGTGCCTCGTCACCGCGGACGAGCTGCCGGAC
The DNA here is from genome assembly GCA_021802585.1 of Chloroflexota bacterium. Lineage (GTDB taxonomy): Bacteria > Chloroflexota > Limnocylindria > Limnocylindrales > CSP1-4 > CTSoil-043. The sequence continues at coordinate 7,195 of JAJZRQ010000049.1, read as the reverse complement.
CCGGGCAACCTCGCCGTCCGCGGCTACCACACCCCCGCGAGCGGGCCGGAGGCCGGGCGCGAGGTCCGGGTCCAGGACGGGCGCACCTCCGACATGGTCTTCTCCGTCGCCGAGCTCATCGCCTTCATCTCGGCGAGCATCACGCTCCAGCCGGGGGACGTCATCGTGACCGGGACCCCGTCGGGCGTCGGCGTGTTCCGCGATCCGCCCGTCTTCCTCGCGCCCGGCGACGTCGTGCGGGTCGAGGTCGAGGGGATCGGGTCGCTGACGAACCCGATCGTGGACGCCGACGGCACCGCCCCGGCCGGGACGCCCGCCGCCCGCCTCCTCGGCGGCACGCCCGGCTGACGCGCACGCGGCGGGCGCGGCGGGCACCCGGTGCCCTTCGCGCCGCCGGCGCGAAGGGCGCAGAATCCGGGCGACGGCCGGCGCGGCGCCGGCGGAGGCCAGGCAGCGGCCGCGCCATCGGCGGCGGCGGAGTGGAGGTCGGCACATGCTCGCCCTCGTGAAGGTGGCCCCGGGCCCCGGGCTCGAGCTCCGCGACGTCCCGGAGCCCGTGATCGGGATCAACGACGTCCTCGTGAAGGTCCGCCGGACGGGGATCTGCGGCACGGACCTCCACATCGCGGCGTGGGATGCATGGGCGGCCCGGACGATCGTGCCGCCCCTCGTCGTCGGGCACGAGTTCGTCGGCCAGGTCGTCGCCGTGGGGTCGAACGTCGTCGACTTCCGGCCGGGGGACCTCGTGAGCGGCGAGGGGCACGTCGTCTGCGGTCGCTGCCGCCACTGCCTCGCCGGACGGCGGCACCTCTGCGCGAACACGATCGGCCTCGGCGTGGGACGCGACGGCGCCTTCGCCGAGTACGTGGCGCTCCCGATGACGAACGTCTGGCACCACTGGCCGGGGATCGACGAGGAGGTCGCGGCGATCTTCGACCCCTTCGGGAACGCCGTCCACACCGCTCTCGCCTTCCCCGTCCTCGGCGAGGACGTCCTCGTCTCCGGGGCCGGGCCGATCGGGCTCATGGCAACCGCCGTCGTCCGGCATGCCGGCGCCCGCTTCGTCGTCGTCTCCGAGCCGAACCCGGCACGACGGGCGATCGCGCTGCGGATGGGGGCGACGGTCGCCGTCGATCCCCGCGAGCGCGACCTCCGGGAGGCCGGCCGCGAGCTCGGGATGGTGGAGGGCTACGACGTCGCCCTCGAGATGTCCGGCAACCCGGCCGCGCTCCGCGCCGCGATCACGGCGATGGCCCACGGCGGGGGGGTCGCGATCCTCGGGATCCCGACCGAGGAGATCGCGCTCGACGTGAACGAGATCGTGTTCAAGATGCTCACCCTGCGCGGGATCTATGGCCGCGAGATGTACGAGACCTGGTACAAGATGACGGTCATGCTCCAGTCCGGCCTCGACATCGCGCCGGCGATCACCCACCGCTTCTCGTTCCACGACCACGAGGCCGCCTTCGCGGCCGCCCGCTCGGGCGACGTCGGCAAGGTGATCATGGACTGGACCGCGTGAGGCGCGGCCCGGCGAGGAGGTCGAGGCGATGACGACCGGCGCGAACCCGCTCGCCCACCTGTCCGTCGAGCTCGCGGAGCTGAAGGCGGCCCATCTCTACCGGCCGCTCCGGGTGATGAGCTCGGCGAACGGGACGCGCGTCACGGTCGACGGCCGCGATGTCATCTCCCTCGCCTCGAACAACTACCTCGGGCTGAACACCCACCCCCGGCTCGTCGAGGCGGCGGCCGAGGCGGCCCGCCGGTTCGGGGCCGGCTCCGGGGCCGTTCGCACGATCTCGGGGACGATGAGCCTCCACGAGGAGCTCGAGGCGGCCCTCGCCGCGTTCAAGCGCGTGGAGGCGGTCCTCACGTTCCAGTCCGGCTTCACCTGCAACACCGGGGTCATCCCCGTCGTCGCCGGCGAGCCCGACCTCATCGTCTCCGACCAGCTCAACCACGCCTCGATCATCGACGGGATGCGGATGTCGAAGGCGCCGCGAGTCGTCTACCGGCACAAGGACGTCGGGCATCTCCGCGAGCTCCTCGCCGCCGCGCGGCGCGACGGCCGTTCCGGCGGGGAGCCGTACCGGTCGATCCTCGTCGTCACCGACGGCGTCTTCAGCATGGACGGCGATATCGCCCCCCTCCCGGCGATCGTCGAGGCCGCCGAGGAGCATGGCGCGGCCGTCTACGTGGATGACGCCCACGCGTCCGGCGTCCTGGGCCGGAACGGCCGGGGGAGCGTCGACCACTTCGGGCTCCACGGTCGCGTCGCGATCCAGGTCGGCACCCTGAGCAAGGCGATCGGCGTCCTCGGCGGCTATGTCGCGGGGCCCCTCGACCTCCGCGAGATGCTCATCCAGCGCGGCCGGCCGTTCCTCTTCTCCACCTCCCACCCGCCCGCCGTGGCCGCGGCGTGCCTCGCCGCGATCCGCGTCCTCGAGGACGAGCCCGCGCTCATCGACCGGCTCTGGGCGAACACGCGGCGGTTCAAGGAGGGACTGCGCTCGCTGGGGTTCGACACCGGCGCCTCCGAGACGCCGATCACCCCGGTCATGGTCGGCGAATCCGCGGCGGCGATCCGGTTCGCCGACCGGCTCCTCGACGAGGGCGTCTGGGCGACGTCGGTCGTCTACCCGACCGTGGCCCTCGACGGCGCCCGGCTCCGGACGATCGTCACGGCCGCCCATTCGGACGACGAGCTCGACACGTGCCTCGAGGCGTTCGGCCGCGTCGGGCGCGAGCTGGGGATCGTCGCCGGGTGACGGCGGAGCCCGGCGGCGGGCGGGCCCGCCCTAACGCAGCGGACAGCGGCTCGTTATGAGGGGTACGGACGACGCGGCGATCGAGGGGTTCGTGACCGCGGCGAAGGCCGGCGACGCAGAGGCGTTCGGCCGGCTCTTCGACCACTACCACGAGGCCGTCCACCGCTACGTCGCCTCCCGCGTCCGCCGCCCGAGCGACGCGGAGGACCTGGCGCAGCTCGTCTTCGTCAAGGCCCTGGAGGCGCTCCCGCGCTACGAGCAGCGGGGCGTCCCGTTCGGGGGCTGGCTCTTCCGGCTGGCCAGGAACGTGGTGATCGATCACATCCGGACGCACCGCGAGCACGTCGACCTCGACGCGCTGCTGGAGCGGCCGGCCGAGGCGGCCGGGCCCGAGGAGCAGGCCCTCGCCCGACGGGAGATGGACGCCGTCGCCGCGGCGCTCGCGGACCTCACCGACGAGCAGCGCGACGCGATCTCCCTGCGGTTCTTCGCCGGGCTCTCGGCCCGCGAGGCCGCGGCGGCGATGGGCAAGCAGGAAGGTACGGTCCGCGGGATCCAGTTCCGGGCGATCGCGGCGCTCCGGCGCCGGCTGGGAACACCCGGCGCGGCGGACGCGGCGATGACCGCGGAGGACGATCGAGGGCGATGACGGGCGAACGGCACGGCGACTGGGGCGACGACGGCGGGCTCGGCCCGCTCCTCGACGCGTACGCCGCCGAGCGCCTCGGGTCCGACCCGCAGGCGGCCGCGCGGGCGCGCGCCCGGATCGTCGCCGAGGCCCGCCGGCGCGCCGTGGCCGGCCCCGAACGGCGCCCGCTCCCGTGGCTCCGCCGACCGCTCCGCGGGGTCCTCCTCATGGCCGCCTCGCTGGCCCTCGTCCTCGCGGCCGTCGGCGGGGCGGCGGCGGCGAGCGTGCCCGGCGGACCCCTCTACGGGGCGCGGCTGTGGGTCGAGGAACTGACTCTCCCGTCCGATCCCGCCGCCCGCGCCGCCGCCCAGCTCGACCACATGGAGGAGCGCCTCGCCGAGGCCCGCTCCGCGGCCGCGACCGGGAACGGCGGTGCCGTCACGGCGGCCCTCGACGCGTACCGGGCGACCGTCGACGAGGCATCGGCCGCGGCGGGCACGGACGTCACCCGCCGCGAGGACCTTGCCGCCGCGCTCGGCGTCCACGTCGCGGTCCTCGAGGCGCTCGCCGGGGAGGTGCCCGAGCGCGCCAGCCAGGCGATCGAGGCCGCCGTCGAGCGGGCCGAGACGCGGATCGAGCAGATCCTCGCCACGCCGCCCGGGAAGCCGGTACCGCCGGACACGACCGCGCCCGGCACGCCCGGGGCGACGCCGCGGCCGACCCCCAAGCCGCACCCGACGCCCGAGGCGAAGCCGGAGGCGACGCCGCGGCCGACCCCCAAGCCGCACCCGACGCCCGAGGCGAAGCCCGAGGCGACGCCGCGGCCGACCCCCAGGCCGCACCCGACCCACAGCCCGAAGGTGACGCCCGCGCCGTAGCGCCGCCCCGTGGCGCCGCCGCGGGGAGCCGGCGCCGGCGCCGCGGCTCGCGGGGTGTCGCCGCCCCGCCGGACCCGCTACCCTGCATCGCATGGAGCTGCTCGTCGTGGGGTCCGGCGCGGCCTACCCGGATCGCGCGGGCACCGCCTCCAGCACGTACGTCGTGTGCCACGGCGGCCGGCGGCTCTGCCTCGACCTCGGCCAGGGCGGGTTCGCCGGCCTCGCCGACCGTCTCGAGCCGAGCACGCTCGAGGCCGTCGTCGTGAGCCACCTCCACCCCGACCACTTCGTCGACCTCGTGGCGCTCCGGCACTACCTGCGCTACGAGTTCGAGCCACCGCGGCGGGTCCGCGTCGTCGCGCCGGCCGGGCTCGCGGGCCGCCTCGACGCCCTCCTCGACGAGCCGGGCTTCGTGGCCGCCGCCCTCGACGTCGAACGTCGAGGCGAGGGGATCGCCGCGATCGGGCCCTTCACGCTCGAGAGCCGCCTCGTGACCCACACCGAGGAGGCGTACGCCGTCCGCGTCGCGCCGGCGGACGACCCTGCGGCGCCCGGCCTCGTCTACTCGGGAGACTGCGGGCGCGCCGACGACCTCGCGCCGCTCGTCCGGCCCGGCGACACGCTCCTCGTCGAGGTCGCCTTCGGCCCCGGCCCGGTCCCCGTCGGCGACCTCCACCTCGACGGACCCGCCGTGGGGGCCCTCGCCGCGGCGACGCGCCCCGGGCGCGTCCTCCTCACCCACCTCCAGGCGGGCCGCAACCCGGCGGCGACCGTCGCCGCCGTGCGAGCGCGGTATGCGGGCCCACTCGCGCTCGTGGCCGACGGCGACACGTTCCCGGTCTGAGACGGCGCGGTCGCCGTCGCGCCGTCAGGCGACGAAACCCCGGCGAACCGGCACAGGAGGCGGCAGCAGTCCGCTACCCTTCACCGCGTCGCCCGCTGCCGAGGAGGTCCAGCGATGCCGAGCGCTGCACGGACGGAAGGATCGCACGCGCCTCGGACGCCGAGCCCGTCGTCCGGCGGCGGCCTGGCGGCGAGCGGAGCTGACCGCCCGTGACGCGCGTGTCGGGCGCCGGCGAGATCGGCGGCGGCACGGCGACGGGCGCGCCGGACGATGAGCCGGGCCTGCCCCGGGCCATCCTCGGGCGGCTCCGCGACAACCTCGGCGACCCGGGCACGCTCCTCGCCCTGACCCTCATCGCGGCGCTCGCGGTCCGCGTGGCGTGGCTCGCGTTGCCCCACGGGTCGCTCATCTTCGACGAGACGTACTACGTGAACGCCGCCCGGGTGATCCTCGGCTGGCCCGTTCCCACCGGCGCGCCGTACCACGGTGCGGCGGTGGGCCTCGACCCGAACATGGAGCATCCGCCCCTCGGGAAGCTCCTCATGGCCTTCTCGATGGCGGTCTTCGGGGACAACGGCTACGGCTGGCGGCTGCCGAGCGTCGTCGCGGGGATGGTCGCCCTCGGCGCGCTCTACGGGATCGTCAGGGCGACCGGCGAGACGCGCCGACTGGCGGTCCTCGCCGTCGGCTTCTTCGCCTTCGACAACCTCGCCCTCGTCCACGGCCGGATCGGGACGCTCGACATCCTCGTCCTCGCCCCGATGCTCGTGGGGTCCTGGCTCGCCCTCCGCGGCCGCTGGACGGCCGCCGGCGCGGCGATGGGGCTCGCCATGCTCATGAAGCTCACCGCGCTCTACGGGCTCCTCGCCCTCCTCCTCATGCTCGCGCTCCACCTCGGGCGGGCCGTGCGGCTCGAGCGGCGCCTCCGCCCGGCCCACCTCCGCCCGACGGTCCTCGCGCTCGTCGCCTTCTCGATCGTCACGATCGGCGGCCTGGGGCTCCTCGACCTGCGCTTCTCGAGCTTCACGAACCCCTTCGAGCACCTCCTCCACATGGTCCAGTACGGGGCGAACCTCGCGGGCAGCATCGCAGGCCCGGGGAGCTGCCCGGGCAACGACAGCCTGCCCTGGCAGTGGCTCTTCAACGACTGCCAGATGTCGTACCTGCGGGTGGACGTGACGGTGCGGGCCGGCGAGCAGATCGTGTCGATCCACCCGACGATCGACTTCCGCGGCGCGATGAACCCGATCCTCATCGGGTCGGTCGTCGTCGCGTTCCTCGCCGCCGGATGGCTCGCCTGGCAGCGCCGCAACCGCCTCGCCGAGTGGAGCCTCGTCTGGGCGGCGGCGAACTACCTGCCGTTCGTGGCGCTCGCGCTCCTCACCCACCGGGTGATGTACATCTACTACTTCCTGCCGGTCATCCCGGCCCTCGCGGCCGCCACGGCGCTCCTCCTCCGTCGCGCGGGCCTGCCGCGCCTCGTGACCGTCGGGTACGTGGCCGCGTTCGTCGCCGGCCTCGCCGCCTACTTCCCGTTCCGCCAGGTCCCCTGACGCACGGCGGCCCGGAGCGCTCGGGCGTCGTCGGGCGCCGGGGACCGCTCCCGGGATCGGAGAAGCCGGGACCCGAAGGTCCCGGCTTCTGCCTCCGTCTCGGGGACGGCGAACGCAGGGGGCGTCCCTGGCGGCGGCGCGCCTAGCGGCGGCGGGCCTTCGCCGGGGAGGCCGGGGTCAGGAGGAGGATCGTCGTCAGGAGCGCGGCGATCGCGAGGAGCGCGATCCGCCAGCCGTCGCCGCCGGGCGTCCCGGTGCCGGACGTCGTGGCCGTGGGGGGCGGGGTGATCTTCGGCGTCGCCGTCGCGGCCTCGACGCCGCCCGTGCCGGTCGTCGTCGTGCCGGTCGTCGTCGTGCCGGTCGTCGTCGTGCCGGTCGTCGTCGTGCCGGTCGTCGTCGTGCCGGTCGTCGTCGTGCCGGTCGTCGTCGTGCCGGTCGTCGTCGTGCCGGTCGTCGTCGTGCCGGTCGTCGTCGTGCCGGTCGTCGTCGTGCCGGTCGTCGTCGTGCCGGTCGTCGTCGTGCCG
>JAJZRQ010000136.1 GCA_021802585.1 Chloroflexota bacterium | reverse complement strand
GCGAGTCGGGCGGACCCGGATCTCCACGGGGTAGTCGACGAGCATGCTCTCCATCGTCCAGCCGAACGCGGCGAGCCGCGAGGCGTACTTGGTGACGTACGCGGCGGGGACGTCGGCGACCGTCGCCCGCTGCCGCGCGATCCGCGCCTCGCCCTCGAGGGAGATGACGTCATTGCCGTCCTCGCCGGCGTTCAGGTTTGCAGCCACCCGGGGGTTCGCCCGGACATTCGCCGGGCGCGGCGTGTCGGCCCGGCTGTAGAGGAGAATCTCGCCGTCGAGCCAGAGGAACCAGACCGGGGACGTCTGCGGCTGGCCCTCGGGCGTGACGGTTGTGAGCCAGATGATCGGCTCGTGCTCGAGGCGCTCGAGGACGCGGGCGCCGCGCGTCGTCGCGGGGTCGATCACGACGCCGCTCCAGGGCGCGCGGCCGGCCCGGCGACCCCGGCCGACCCGGCGGCCGGCGCCTGGGCGGCGACCCCGGCCGACCCGGCGGCCGGCGCCTGAGCGTGCATCGCCGACGTTCCGCCGCCATACCCCGCCCGGACCTCCTCGAGGAAGCGGCGCGAGCGCGTGTCGCGCTCCATGACGTGGCGGACGAACTCCCCGAGCACCCGCTCCACCTCCACTTCGACGGCGGCCGGAAGCCGGAGGCCGGCGAGCGCCTCGACGTCCATCCGCTGGTACGCCTTCAGGACGCGGAGGGCGTCCGTCGAGAGGCCGGCCGAGGCCTGCGAGGGACCCGGGTGGCTCCCGCAGAGGACGCCGCCGAGGAGCGGGATCCAGCGGACGGCGTCACCGGCCTCGAGGAGCCGCCCGCACTCGACGCAGCGGTCCACCTCGGGGCGGACGCCGAGCTCGTCGCAGAGGCGCATCTCGAACCAGCGGGCCACCCGCCCCGGCGCCATCCTCGCGTCGAGCAGCTCGTACGACCGCCGGAGGAGGAGGTAGAGCGGCTCGGCCGCGTGGCGCTCCTCGAGCGAGCGGTCGACGAGCTCGGCGCAGTACCACGCGGTCGCCGTCACCTCGAGGCGGTCGCGGAGGCCGAGCCACGCGTGCTGCATCGTGACCTGGGTGACGACGTCGAACGTCCGGCCCCTCGCAAGCTGGAGGCGCAACTCGGCGAGCGGCTCGAGCGAGCCCCCGATCCGGCTCGTCGGCCGGCGGATCCCCTTCGCGATCGCCTTGATCTTCCCGAGGCCCGGGGTGAGGAGCGTGAGGATCCGGTCCGCCTCGCCGAAGTCGAAGCGGGAGAGGACGATCGCGTCCGTCACGTAGAGGCGGCGGTCGGGCACGCGGCCACCGTAGCACCTATCATCGAGCGCGTGCCCGCGCCCGTCGATCTCGACCTGCCCACCCTCCTCGCCGACGTCGAGGACGAGATCCTCCGCCTCGTCGCCGATCGCGACGCCTCGACGCGCGGGATGTACGAGATGGTCCGCTACCACCTCGGCCTCGACGGGTCCGGCAGCTCGGGGAAGCGGATGCGCCCCCTCCTGGGGCTCCTCGCGTACGCCTCGATCACCGGCGAGTACGCGCCGGCGCTCCCCGGGGCCGCCGCCGTGGAGCTGGGCCACAACTTCAGCCTCATCCACGACGACATCGAGGACGGCGACCGCGAACGGCGCCACCGGCCGACCCTCTGGACGCTCCACGGGATCCCCCAGGCGATCAATACCGGGGATGCCGTCTTCGTCCTCTCCCGGATCGCCCTCCACCGCCTGACGGACCTCGGCTTTCCGGATGCGAAGGTCCTCCGCCTCATGCGCCTCTATGACGAGACCTGCCTCGCGCTCTGCGAGGGCCAGTACCTCGACATCTGGACGGGCGAGCACGACGACCGGTCGGGCGTCGAGCTCTACTTCGACATGATCGGGCGGAAGACCGCGGCCCTCATCTCGGCGAGCATCGAGGCGGGCGCGCTCCTCGCGACGGACGACGAGGAGGTGATCCGGCGCTACCGGCAGTTCGGCTGGGCGCTCGGGCTCGCCTTCCAGCTCAACGACGACCTCCTCGGGATCTGGGGCCGCGAGCAGGCGACGGGCAAGGAGCCCTCGGACCTCGCGAAGCACAAGAAGACGCTGCCGGTCATCTACGCCCTCGAGCACGCCGAGCCGACCGACCGGGCGCGCCTCGAGGCGATCTACGGGGCCGACCACCCGGGCGCGGGGGAGATCGCCGAGGCGATGGCGATCCTCGAGCGGACCGGCGCGCAGGAGTACACCCGCACGGAGGCGCGGCGCTGGCGCGACGAGGCGATCGCCCAGCTCGACGCGGCCGGCGTCGTCCAGCCGGAGGCGCGCGAGCGCCTCGAGCTGATCATGCGGAGCGTGATCAGCGCATAGCGCCAACAGACGCGTGGGTGGCCATCGGGCCATGGGCACCGCGCCTGACATCGTCTGGGCGCGAACCCAATTGGCGACCGCGCCCCGCGCGGTCACGATCGAGCAGCAGCCTCGGTGAGCCGTCGGACGAGCTCGTCAAACGGGACATCCCGAACGCGGACAAGCCACTCGTCATCGGCGCCGATCGGGGGCTCCGCCGCGCCAAAGTCGCGTACGTACCCCCGGTTCGGGCTGACGATGCCATAGACGGGCGTGATCGAGTCTTCCTTTCGATCCAGGAAGAGGATCAATCGCTCGGCCGGCTGGGCCGCCTGAACTCTGCAAACTCGGCCGGCACGGGGACGAACAGTTCGACGTCGATGGTGCCGGGCGTCGACGAGACGTAGCTGCCGCGGATGACCTGCTCGACCTTGACCGGAGACACGGCGTAGAAGGCGATGCCGTCCGGGCCCAGGTCGGGGTCCGCGACCCACGACCGCGACTCCCGGAGCTCACCCATGCGCCCGACGATGACCGTCTCCGACGACCGCAGCATGTCCTCCATCGACGCGTAGCCGGGCGAGACACCGTTGACGGACAGGCGCGCCCAGAAGGCGTCGGACGCCTCCTGGTCGGCTCGTGGCGGCGAGGCGAGGCTGGCGCCGACGACGATGGCGAACCCGACGAGCAGGCTGAACGCGATGAAGGGAAGCCATCGGCGCAGGGGCGTGTCCGGGTGTTGGCTCATC
>JAJZRQ010000135.1 GCA_021802585.1 Chloroflexota bacterium | reverse complement strand
CCTGGCGCGCGCCCGCGCCCGCAACCGCCGGCCTCGCCCCTGCCGGCCGGGCCTCGCCCCTGCCGGCCGCGCTTGGTCGCGGGTGCGTCAGTCGCGGCGGCCGGTCCCGAACTGGCGGTCGCCGGCGTCGCCGAGGCCGGGGAGGATGTAGCCCTTGTCGTTGAGGCCCCGGTCGAGCGCGGCGCAGTGGATCGTGACATCGGGGTGGGCCGCGCTCACGGCGGCCACGCCCTCGGGAGCGGCGATGAGGTTGATCAGCTTGATCCGGTTCGCGCCCCAGCGCTTGAGGACGTCGATCGCGGCCGTCGCCGAGCCGCCGGTCGCCAGCATCGGGTCGAGGATGAGGCAGAGGTCGACCGTCGCGGAGTCGGGGAGCTTGTTGTAGTACTCGACCGGCCGGAGTGTCCGCTCGTCCCGGAAGAGCCCGAGGTGCCAGACCTGGGCCGTCGGCATGAGCTCGAGCATCGCGTCGACCATCCCGAGGCCGGCGCGGAGGATCGGGACGAGGCCGATCCGGTCGCCGAGCTCGTGGGCCTCGACTTCGGCGAGGGGCGTCCGGACGCGGAGCGGCCGGAGGCGGGCGTCGGCGAGGGCCTCGTAGCCGAGGAGCCAGGACAGCTCGCGGACGACCTCGCGGAACTTCTTCGGCTCCGTCTGCTGGTCGCGCAGGATCGCCAGCTTGTGGAGGACGGCCGGGTGCCGCGAGACGTGGAGGTTGGGCGGGACGGGGTTGTCGGACACGGGCGCGCACCTCGGGCGTGGAGCGGGCGGTCGGCGCGGCCGGCACCCCGGGCGGGGGCCCGACCGGACCGATCCTAGCACCGGGCTCGTGCCACGGTGCGGCGGTCGCGCCCCGGCGGTTGGCCGCCGGCCCCGCGCCACGGTGCGGCGGTCGCGCCGCGGCGGTTGTCGCGGGTGGCCGCCGCCGAACCCGTGTCCCCGGGCGCCCGCGGGCTCCCCGACAGCGGTCGCGCGCGGGCGCCGCCGGGGAGGGCACTCCGGTGCGCGCCGACACCCCGCCCCGATGCCCGCCGGCACCGCCGGGCGACGCGTTCGCCGCTCCGGCATGCGCGGCGCGCGCTATCCTCGGCCCCACGATGCCGACGGCTCGCCCCGTCCGGGGCGCCCGCACCACCCCCGCCACCAGCTCGCGCGGTCTGCGGAAGGCCGCGCCGGTCCTCGCGCGCCAGGTGCGCGGCGAGATCGTCGAGAGCGTCCACCGGGGCCACGTGGTCCGGGTGGGGGCCGACGGCCGGGTCACCCACGTCGCCGGCGACCCGGACCTCGAGGTGACGCTCCGCTCCGCCGTCAAGCCGTTCACCCTCGTCGCGCTCGCCGAGGCCGGGGGCTTCCACGACTTCGAGCTGACCCCTGCCGAGGTCGCCGTCATGGCGAGCTCCCACTCCGGGGAGGATCTCCACGTGCGGACCCTCCAGGCCGTCTTCCGGCGTTCAGGGCTCTCCCAGGGGCTCCTCGCCTGCGGGAGTGCCGGGGCGCCGCTCGACGGCCTCACCGCCGCGCGGCTCGCGCGCGACGGTGAGAAGGCCGGCGCGATCCGCCACATGTGCTCGGGCTACCACGCGGGGATGCTCCTCCTCGCCCGGCTCGGCGGCTGGAGCCTCGAGGACTATTGGGAGCCGCGGCATCCCGCCCAGGTCGCCGTCCGCGGCGTCGTCGCTCGCGTGTTCGAGACGACGCCGGAGCAGCTCCGGACGGCGATCGACGGGTGCGGGGTCGAGACGTTCGCCTTCCCCCTGGCGGCCGTCGCCCGCGCCTACGCCCTCCTCGCCGCCCCCGACGCGCTGCCGGCGGACGACCCGCGCCGGAGTCTCGCCGCATCGCTCCGGCCGATCCGGGACGCGATGGCGGCCCACCCGGAGCTCGTCGGCGGCACCCGCGACCGGCTCGACACGTCGCTCGCGAAGGCGCTCCCGGGACGCCTCGTCGTGAAGGGCGGCGCCGAGGGCCTCCGCGCGGTCGCCGTCCTCCCGGAGCGGCCCGGCGGGAGCGGCGCATCGGCGTTCGCGGTGAAGGTCGAGGACGGCGGCGGATTCGCCCGGGCGGCCTGGTCGGTCACGGTCGAAGCGCTGCGGCTCGCCGGGATCCTCGAGGGACAGGCGCTTCGCGTCGTCGGCCGCTACCATCGTCCGGTCGAGCTCGATCCGCACGGCAGGATCGTCGCCGAGACGGTTCCCGCCTTCGAGCTCGTCCCGGTCGGAGAGCTCGTCGGCTGAGACGGGGCGGCCCGGCCGTGGGGCGGGCCGATGCCGGCGGCGGCCGGGACGGCGGACCGGCGCCAGAGGCGCAGGAGCCGGAAGGGTGAGGGGAGCCGGCGGCGGTGGCCACGAGCGGCGTCGATCCGTACCGCGTCCTCGGCGTCTCGCGCGACGCGGGAGAGGCGGAGGTCCGGCGTGCCTTTCGGGCCCTCGCGAAGCGCCACCATCCGGACGCGCACCACGGCTCTGTCGCGCGGTTCCTCGAGATCCACGCCGCATACGAAGCGCTCGTCGCGGGCCGCCCGGCGACCGCGGGACCGCGCGGGGGCGTCCGCGGGGAGGGTGATGGGGCGGCATCCGCCGGTCCCGCGAGCACGGCGTGGGCACGTCGGCCGCGCGGGACGGCCGCCGGGGCGGGGAAGAGGGCCGGTGGCCGCGGCTCCCCCGGCGGGGAGGGTCGCGGGCCCGGCCCGGCCGGCGACCCGGCGCGCGGGCGACGCGGGCCCGGCCGGCGGCGGGCGACGCTCGGGTCGACCTCGTACGACGAGGCCGAGGAGGCCTTCGAGCCGGACTGGGGCGGGGCGAGCTGGTACGGCCCGACGTCGGGCACGTACTGGACGCTGAACCCGAAGGAGTACGCGGACCCGCGGAAGCACGGGCCCGCGTACCAGGCGCGGGCACGCCGGGGGTCGGGCGACGGCCGGACGGCTGAGCAGGAGGCGGAGGGTGCCGGAGGTCCCTCGGCGCCGCGGCCCGAGGCACCTGGATCGACGCCGCGGCACGCCGGCCGGGCGGGCGGCGCGGCGGCGCGGCCACGCCGGCAGGCCGACGTCGAAGGTGCGGCGCCGGGTGCGGCGGCGGCCCGCGCGGCCGGGACCGCACCCGCCGCGCAGGGCCGGGCGACCGCGGCCCACGAGGCCCCTTTCGC
>JAJZRQ010000048.1 GCA_021802585.1 Chloroflexota bacterium | reverse complement strand
GCCGGCTACCAGCTCGACAAGCTCGAGCTCGTCTACAGCACCCGCGGCTTCGCCACCGGGGTCAGCTACACGGACCAGGCCGCCCAGTTCTTCGCCCTCGATGCCCTCACGATCGTCGCCGGCGTCGTCGCCGCCCTCCTCGTCGGCGGGGCGTTCACCCGCTGGGTCTGGCCGCTCGGGGCCGCGGTCGTCACCTGGTTCGGCCTCTCGATCCTCCTCGGCACCGTCTACCCCGAGGCGATCCAGCGCTTCACGGTCGACCCGAACGAGTTCGCCCAGGAGCAGCCGTACATCACGAACAACCTGAACATGACCCGGCTCTCGTTCGGCCTCAGCTCATGGGAGGACCGCAGCTACCGCGGCGACCAGCCCCTCACGAGCGCGGCGCTCGATGATGAGCAGGCGACGTTCCAGAACGCCCGGCTGTGGGACTACCGGCCGCTCCAGACGACCCTCAACCAGATCCAGACCGTGCGCCAGTACTACGACTTCTACGACGTCGACGTCGACCGCTACCAGATCGGCGGAACGACACGCCAGGTCATGCTCTCCGCCCGCGAGCTGGCCCCCGAGCGCAACCCCCAGGCCGGGTCCTGGGTCAACCAGCGGATCGTCTTCACCCACGGCTTCGGGATCGTCATGGTCCCGGTGAACGAGGTGGACGACCAGGGCCTCCCGCGGCTCTTCATCCGCGACCTCCCGCCGGTCGCGGTGGCCGGCGCGCCGCCCGTCACCCAGCCGCGGATCTACTTCGGAGAGCGCCCCAGCGACTGGGTCGTCGTCGGCGCCCGGCAGCCCGAGTTCGACTACCCGATCGGGACGGGTGACGGGACCGATGGGAGCGGGAACCAGACCGAGTTCCGCTGGACGGGCGGCACCGGGATCCGGCTCGACAATGCCCTCACGCGCCTCCTCTTCGCGGCCCGCTTCCGCGACCTGAACCTCCTCATCAGCGACCAGGTGACCGCGGAGAGCCAGCTCCTCATGCACCGGAGCCTCGCCGACCGCCTGGACCGGATCGCGCCGTTCCTCGCCTACGACAAGGACCCCTACCTCGTCGTCGCCGACGACGGGCGGCTCGTGTGGATCCAGGACGCCTACACGCTGACGGACCGCTTCCCGAACGCGGAGCCGTTCGACGGCTCCGAGCTGGGGGACACGAGCGGGCTCGCCGGCCGGACGTTCGACTACATCCGGAACAGCGTGAAGATCGTCATGGACGCCTACGACGGGCGGATGACCTTCTACGTCGCCGACCCGTTGGACCCGCTCATCCGGGCCTGGCAGGGCGTCTTCCCGGCGCTCTTCCGGCCGCTCTCCGACATGCCGTCCGGGCTGCGGCCGCACCTGCGGGTCCCGGAGGAGCTCTTCAACGTCCAGACCCGCGTCTTCGCCCGGTACCACGTGACCGACCCCCTCACGTTCTTCCAGGGCGACGACCTCTGGACGGTGCCCCAGAACCCGACGAGCGACACCGGGCAGCTCCCCCTCGAGGCGTACTACGTCTACATGCGGATGCCGAGCGAAACGGAGCCCGAGTTCCTCCTCCTCCAGCCGATGGTCCCGGCGAAACGGCCGAACATGATCGCGTGGGTCGCCGCCCGGAACGACGGGGACGCCTACGGCACGGTCCGCGTGTACCGCTTCCCGCGCGACACGTCGATCTTCGGGCCGGTCCAGATCGAGGCCCGGATCGACCAGGACCCGATCATCAGCTCCCAGATCACGCTCTGGAGCCAGGCCGGCAGCCAGGTGATCCGCGGCAACCTCATCGTCATCCCGGTCCAGGACTCGATCCTCTACCTCGAGCCGATCTACCTCCAGTCGACCGGCTCGGCGATCCCGGAGTTCACGAAGATCGTCGTCGCGAGCCCGACGCGGGTCGTGTGGGGTGACACGCTGGGCGAGGCCCTCGACGCGCTCCTCGCCGGCACGACCCCGACGCCCTCGCCGTCGCCCGGGGCGACCCCCGGGGCGACCCCCGGCCCCGGCGCCTCCCCGCCGCCGCCTCCCACGGCCGGCCCCGGGACGACGCCGCGCCCCGACGACGTCCGGGCGCTCGTCGACTACGCGAACGAGCGCTACGCGGCCGCGCAGGACGCGCTTCGGCGGGGCGACTTCGCGACGTACGGCGTCGAGATGGCCGAGGTCGAGAAGACCCTCCGGCAGCTCCAGGTCCTCACCGGCGCCGCGACGCCCGCGCCGTGAGCGGGGGCGGCGTCCCCGGGACGCCGGACCCGGCGGGAGGCCCCTCCATCGCGGCCGCGGGGTCGCTCGAGGAGCTCGACGGGTCGCCGATCCGCGCGCCGGAGGCGGCGCCGGTCGCGCCCGCGATCCCCTGGCCGGCGGCCGCGCGCCGCGCCGCCGGCCTTGCCGCCGCGCGCCCCGACCTGTGGGTGTACGCGCTCCTCGCGTTCCTCGCCCGGGGCGGCGTCGTCGTGCTCGCCCTGCCGATCGTCGTCCTGCCGACGTTCATCGGGCTCGCGAACGTCATCGGCCCCGCGTCGGTCTCCGCCTCGGGACCCTCGCCGCGGCTCCTCGGCCTCATCGTCCTGGTCGTCGGGTCCGGCGCCGCGCTCGCCGTGGCGGGGACGCTCCTCGCGGCCGCCACCGAGACGGCGCTCCACCGCGCGACGGCCCCGTCGGCCGTGGCCGACGGGAGCGGTGCCATCGCCGACGGGACCGGCGCCGGGACCGGCGAGGCGGGCCGGCGGCCGACCCTTGCGCCGTTCGCGCTTCCGGCTCCCGCGACGAGCGCCGCGCGCGCCGCGGCCCGGGTCGCCGCCGTCCGCCTTGCGCTCGTCGTCCCGGTCGTCGTCGCCGTCGCCGTGGCGCTGCCGCCGTGGGCCGCGGTCGCGTACCACGAGCTCACCCTCCCGAGCGACATCGCGACGCCGCTCCCGGTCCGGGTCCTCGCCGGCGCGCCGCTCCCGAGCCTCGCCGTTGCGGTGACGTGGCTCGCCGCGGAGGCCGTCGGCGGGTTCGCGGCACGCCGGGCGGCGCTCCTCGACAGCGGCGCCGGTCGCGCCCTCGGCGAGGGGCTCCTCGACGTGCTCCGCGACCCGGCCGGCACCGCGCTGGCGCTCGTCGCCGGGATCGTCCCGAGCCTCATCGTCCTCGCACCGGCCATCGCGGCCCTCGGCGCCGCCTGGGACGGTGCCCGGGCGGCGCTCGTCGGATCGGCCGACCCGCTCGGCGCGCTCGGGGCCACGCTCCTCCTCGCCGTCGCATGGCTCGCGGCCCTCCTCGTGGCGGCGATTGCCGCCGCGTGGCGGGCGACCCTCGTCACCGGTGAGCTCCTCCGCCGCCATCCGTCGTCCGGCCGGGCGTCTCGCAGCGCGCGCCACGCGGCGCCGTGACCGTTCGTCCGATGGGAGTGCGGGGCGGGACAGCGGGCGCGGGGCGCGCCGGACGCCCTGCTACACTGCGCCGGGCGTGCCCGTGGGAGCCGGCCGACGCGCCCCGGAGCGGCCCTTCGCATGGAGGTGGGTGACCCCACCGCATGGACCTGAGCTTCCTGTCGGGGATCGGCGACGCGATCGCCGCGTTCTTCAACAGCCCGATCGTGCAGCTGGGCATCCAGGCGATCGGCATCTACATCGTCGTCATCTGGCTCGCGTCGGCCTACTGGGCGTTCCGGGACATGCAGTCCCGCACGGCGAACCCGGTCCTTCCGTACCTGGCGGCCGCGCTCGTCATCGGCTTCACGCCGGCCCTCTTCCTCTTCGGCATCCTCGTCTACCGGATCATCCGGCCGCAGGAGCGCCTCGGCGAGGCGTACGAGCGGGGGCTCGCCGAGGAGGCGCTCATCGCCGAGATCGAGCAGATCGAGCACTGCGCGACGTGCGGCCGCAAGGTCGACGAGGACTGGATCATCTGCCCCACGTGCCGGGCCCGCCTCAAGCGCGTCTGCCCGAATTGCTCGAAGCTCGTCGGCCTCGACTGGTCACTCTGCGCGTGGTGCGGCCGCGACTTCGAGCGCCGTGAGGCGGTCGCGACGGCGACCGTGCCGCCCCGGCCGGTCCGGGCTCCCGCGATCGACGCGACCCCGACAGCCGTGCCGGAGCCGCCCGCCGTCACCCCGGCGCCGCGACCCGCGCGCGCTCCCCGGCCCGCGGTGGCGGCGACCGCGCGGACCCAGGCCGTGACCCCGGCCCGGCAGTCCGCCGCAGCCCCAGCACCGGCGCCCGGCGCGAGCGCGCCGCGCGGCACGACCCAGGGCTGAGCCACGGCGCCGGACGAGCCCGGCGGCCCCGCGTCGGGCGACGGGGCCGCGCGCGACGGGGCCGCGCCACCGCCGGCCGGGCCACCGCCGGCCGGGCCCCCGCTGGCGGACGACGCCGCGCCGCTGCTTCCCGCCCCGCCTTCGCCCCCCGCCGCGCCACCGCCCGGCGCCACCGTCGGCCGGCGGGGGACCTTCTCCCTCGAGGGCCGCGCCGCCCCGGGTCTCTACCTCGTCGGGTGGGCCCTGGCGTTCGCCGGCGTCGCCGCGGCCTTCGTCGCGATGACGGGCGGCGGCGGCCCCGGGGCGCGCCTCGCGTTCGTCCTCGGGCTCGCCGTGCTCGGCCTCGGGCTCACCGCCGGCGCCGGGGCCCAGGCACTCCAGCGGCGGGCCGACGGCGCCGCCTACGCGGGCCCGGCGCCGGTCCTCGTGTTCGCGGCCGTCATCGCCCTCACGCTCGTCGTCGAGTTCGCGGTCGGCGCCCTCGGCGTCGTGCCCGCCGGGCCGCCCGAGGTCCTCGCTGCCGTCCTCGCGTCGGCGGGCGTCTCGCTGGGGGTCGTGGCCCTCGTCGTCGTCTCGCCGGGCGCGCTCTCGTGGCGCGCGATGGGCCTCCGTCTCCCGGGGCCGGGCGCGGGCTCGGTCGTCGCGGACGTCGCCTGGGGGATCGCCTTCGCGGTGCCGACGCTGTTCGGGGCGGGGCTCCTCGCCGCCGCGGCCGTGGCGCTCCTCGGGGTGACGCCGGAGCCCCCGGTCCCGCCGGCGGGCGACCCGGCGGGGATCGCCGTCAACCTCCTTGCCGCGGTCGTCGTCGCGCCGTTGTGGGAGGAGGCGTTCTTCCGGGGCTTCGTGACGACGGCCTGGGCCCGGGCCGCCGGGCCGCAGGCGGCTCTCTGGCGCGGCGCCGTCTTCTTCGCCCTCGTCCACGTCCTGACGCTCAGCGGCAGCGACTTCGGCATGGCGCTCCGGGCCGCCGTCGTCGCCTTCGTCGTCCGGCTTCCCGTGGGGCTCGTCCTCGGCTGGGTCTTCCTCCGCCGCGGGACGCTCGTCGCGCCGATCGCCCTCCACGCCGCCTACAACGCGATCCCGCTCCTCCTCGTCGCCCTCGGCGCCGGCGCCGCGGCGACCTGACTGCCGCCCGGTGATCCCGGGGTGATCCAGGGATGAGCTCGGCGTGAGCGCCCGCCCGTAGGATGCGCGGCGTCCCCGGGTTCGGATGGCGGAGGAATCGGCGGGCTCCGTCGTCCGGGCCCGGGGACCCAGGCCCCGCCGCGGACCGAAGGAGCCGCCCCGTGTTCGACCTGCCCCCGGCCGTCGCCCTCCGCCCGGCGTCTCCCGCGCGCCGCCGTCCCTCGCCTCTCGGCGCTGCCGCGCCGCGGCGCCGCGCGATCCGCGAGATCCCCGCCCAGGAGCGCCCGCGCGAGCGCCTCGCGGCGCGCGGCGCGGCCGGGCTCACGACGGCCGAGCTCATCGCGCTCGTGTGGGGATCGGGGTCGCGGGGCCTCGGCGCGGTCGACCTCGCGGAGGAGGCCCTCGCCCGCCACGACGGCCTCGCCGGGCTCGCCCGGGCGAGCGAGCTCGAGCTTCTCGACCTGCCCGGCGTCGGGGCGGCGAAGGCGGCGCAGCTCACGGCCTCGTTCGAGCTCGGGCGCCGGCTCGTCGCCGACTGGCCCGCCGGCCGCTGGACGGTGCGCGCGCCGCGAGACGTCGCCGACCGGCTCATCCCGCTCATGGGGAGCCTCGAGCGCGAGGAGCTGCGGGTCGTCCTCCTCAACGCGAAGAACGCCGTCCTCAAGGTCGTGACCGTCTACCAGGGGAACGTGTCGGCGTCGCTCGTGCGGGTCGGCGAGCTGTTCCGCGACGCCGTGCGGATGAACGCCGCGGGGGCGATCCTCGTCCACAACCACCCGAGCGGTGACCCGACCCCGTCGCCCGATGACCTCCACCTCACGGCGGAGGCCCTCGCCGCCGGCCGGCTCCTCGACATCGAGCTCCTCGACCACGTCGTCATCGGCCACGACGCGTTCGTCTCGCTCCGCGATCGGGGCGTGACGTTCGATCGGGGTGAGCCGGGGCTCCGGGGAAGGCCGGCCGCCGCCGGCTGACGCCGTCCCGCCCCGGGCCGCGCACCAGGGGCCCCGGGAGCCGGCCCGGAGAGTACTGTCATCGCCGGCCGCGCCGCCGGCGGGGCCGCGAGCGGGCGGTCGTCCGCTCCGCATCCCCGACGACTCCCGAGGAGCGCGATGGCGACCCCGGCGCCGCAGGCCCTCATCCGCGAGGTCCGCCTCGTCCCCGTCGGCGGGCGGCCGGCGCCGGTCGCGCCGGTCGACCTGCGGATCGCGGGGGGTATCGTCACGGAAGTCGGCCCGGGGCTCGCGGCCGGCCCCGCCGCCGTCGTCGAGGGCGAGGGCCGCTGGGCGATCCCGGGCCTCTGGGACGGGCACGTCCACATGCGGCAGTGGGCGCTCACGGCGACGCGCCTCGACCTTGCCGGGACCGCCCACCCCGCCGAGGTCGTCCGGATCGTCGCCGAGCGGGTCGCCGCCCTGCTGCCTGTGCGCGGCGCCGAGGTGATCACCGGGTTCGGATACCGGTCGCCGGAGTGGCCCCGGCCACCGACGGTCGCCGAGCTCGACGCCGTGAGCGGCGCCCATCCCGTCGTCCTCATCAGCGGCGATGCCCACAACGGCTGGTTGAGCTCCCGGGCCCTCGAGCTGCTCGGCGTCCCCCCGCGCGACACGGTGCTCGAGGAGGCCGAGTGGTTCGAGGTCTTCGCCCGGCTCGAGACCCTCCCCGGGGCCGAGGAGCAGGCGGAGGAGGGCTACCGCGCCGCCGCCGCTCGGGCCGCGGCCGCCGGCGTCGTGGGGATCGTCGACATGGAGTTCGGGCGGGGGTATCGCGACTGGCCGGGGCGGCTCGCCCGCGGGCACGACGCGCTCCGCGTGCGGACGGCCACGTACCCCGACCGGCTCGACGAGGTGATCGGCGCCGGCCTCCGGACCGGCCGGCGGCTCCCGGGCGGGGGCGACCTCCTGGCCATGGGTCCCCTGAAGATCATCTCCGACGGGTCTCTCAACACGCGGACCGCGTTCTGCGACGCCCCGTACGCCGCCGACCTCCCGTTCCCGCGCGGCCGGCCGAACCTCGCCCGGGACGAGCTGCGGCGCCTCCTCGCCCGGGCCCGGGAGCACGGCCTCGAGGTCGCCGTCCACGCCATCGGCGACGCCGCGGCGGCGGACGCGATCGACGCGATCGAGGCGACGGGCGCCGCGGGCTCGATCGAGCACGCCCAGCTCCTCCGCCGGGAAGACGTCGACCGGATGGCCCGGCTCGGGATTCGCGCGAGCGTCCAGCCCGCGCACGTCCTCGACGACCGGGATCCGACCGAGCGGATCTGGCCCGACCGCGCCGGGCGGTGCTTCGCCTTCCGCTCGATGCGGGACGCGGGGGTCGTCCTCGTCCTCGGGTCCGACGCCCCGATCGCGCCCCTCGACCCGTGGCTGGCGATGGCCGCGGCCGTCCACCGCAGCGCCGACGCGCGCGAGCCGTGGCACCCGGAGGAGGCGGTCACGGCCGCGGACGCGCTCGCCGCGAGCACGGACGGACAGGGCACGCTCGCCGTCGGCAGCCGCGGCGACGTCGTCCTCCTCGACGACGACCCGCTCCGCGGCGGCCGCGACACGGCCGAGGTTGCCGCCGGCCTCCGCCGCGTCCGCGTCGCCGCGACGTTCGTGGGCGGCCGGCCGACGCACCCCCCGCCGTAGCCGCCGGGCGGAAAGGCTCCCGCTCCACCCCGGGGTATACTCGCGCCGCGGCCCGGAACGGCCGCACGCGCCGTCGCGCGCCCCCGGCCGCCGGGGCGCCCGCCGCGGGCGGCCCCCGAGCGATCCACCAGAGGACGTCCCCCCGCACCATGCTCGACGCGCTCCTCAGCATCTTCTCGCGCGACATCGGCATCGACCTCGGGACCGCGAACACGCTCGTCCACGTGCGCGACCGGGGGATCGTCATCAGCGAGCCGAGCGTCGTCGCGATCGACGCGAAGACGAAGAAGGTCATGGCGATCGGCGCCGAGGCGAAGCGGATGGTCGGCCGGACGCCGGCGAACATCGTCGCGGTCCGCCCTCTCCGCGACGGCGTCATCAGCGACTTCGACGTCACCGAGCAGATGATCAAGTACTTCGTCCACCGGGTCCACGACCGGATCGGGCTCATCCCGCGGCCGCGGATGGTGCTGGGGATCCCGTCGGGCGTCACCGAGGTCGAGAAGCGGGCCGTCCGCGACGCTGCCCTCAACGCGGGCGCCCGCTGGGCGCGCCTCATCGAGGAGCCGATGGCCGCCGCAATCGGCGCCGGGCTCCCCGTCTCGGAGCCGACGGGAAGCCTCATCGTCGACATCGGCGGCGGCACGACCGAGGTGGCGGTCATCAGCCTCGGGGGGATCGTCGTCAGCCGGAGCATCCGGATCGGCGGCGACGAGATGGACCAGGACATCGTCAACTTCGCCCGCCGCGAGTACAACCTCCTCCTCGGCGAGCGGACCGCCGAGGACATCAAGATCGCGATCGGGTCGGCGAACCCCGGCGACTGGGACGGCCAGCGGGTCCTCCTCCGCGGCCGGGACCTCCTCACCGGCCTCCCGCGGAGCGTCGAGGTCGGCGCCGACCAGGTCCGGGAAGCGATCGAGCCCTCGGTCCAGCAGATCGTCGACACGATCAAGGACACGATCGAGGAGACGCCGCCGGAGCTCGTCGCCGACATCATGGACCAGGGGATCGTCCTCGCCGGCGGGGGCGCCCTCCTCCTCGGGCTCGACCGGCGGGTCGCCGAGGCGACCCAGATGCCGGTCCACATCGCCGACGACCCCCTCACGTGCGTCGCCCGCGGCACGGGCGTCGTCCTCCAGGAGCTGGACCGGATGAACCGCGTCCTCGTCGCCGACACGTACGCGCGGCCGCTGCGGTAGGTCGCGGTGGTCAGCGGCCGGCTCGCCGGGTACGGGCACCGCGCCCCGCGGATCGCCCGGCGGCGCGCGCTCGTCTTCTCCGGCCTCCTCGGGATGTCGTTCGTCCTCATGCTCGCGAGCGCGACGGCGCCCGTCGCCGAGCTCCAGCGCGGCCTCGCCTTCGCCCTCGCCCCCATCGCGGAGGCCGTGAACGGCGCCGGCGCCCAGGTCCGCTCGATCGTCGAGGCGGCCGGGGAGATCGACCGGCTCCGGCGGGAGAACGCCGCCCTCCGGGCCGACAACGACCGGCTCGACCAGCGGAACCGGACGCTCGAGGCGCTCGCGGTCGAGAACGAGCAGCTCACGGCGCTCCTCGCGATCCGGAACTCCCTCGACTACTCGACGGTCGCCGCGCGGGTCATCTCCCGCGAGCTCGCCGACGTCAACCGGGTCGTGATGATCGACGCCGGCAGCAGCGCCGGGCTCCGGATCGGCGACGTCGTCATCGGCGCCGGCGGCGCGCTCGTCGGGCGCGTCACCGACCTGGGGGCCGAGGCGGCGCAGGTGACGCTCATCAGCGACCCCGCCTCGACGGTGATCGGCGAGCTCGCGACGACCCGGGCGACCGGCGAGGTCGTCGGCGACCTCGGCGGGACGCTCGTCATGACGAAGATCGACGCGACCCAGCAGATCACGCTCGGCGACGAGGTCGTCACCGCGGGAATCAGCCTCGGGCCGGCGATCCGGTCGCCCTACCCGAAGGGGCTCGTCATCGGGCGGGTCGTCGACGCGGCGCGCGACCCGAACGCGGTCGTCCAGACGGCGTTCATCGAGCCGGCCGTCGACCTCAACAAGATCGAGGCCGTCCTCGTCATCACCGACTACCAGGGCGGGATCCCGTCGATCGACAACCTGCCGAGCGACCAGGTGAACCCGGACGGCACGCTGCCCGACACCGAGCAGCCGTACGCCACGCTCGCCCCGACCCCGCGCCCGTCCGGGCGCCCCTGACGAGCCCGCGCGCAGCTGCACGGGACCGCACCGGACCGCACCGGACCGAGCCGTACTACCCCGCCCCCGGGACCATCGGCGGATGGCCGCGAGCGGAGGCGCGGCGTACGGTGGCTCCCTCATGACGATCCGCCTCGCCGCGCCCCACCGGCGGGCTCGACCCGTCCTCGCCGCCCTCCTGTCGCTCGTCGTCCTCGCCGGCCTGCCCGTCGGCGCCGCCGCCGTGGATCCGGCGCCCGCTGCGGCCGACTTCCCGGCCGCGTCCCCGGCACCCGCCGCGGCCCCGGCCCCGGTCGGCGCGCCGCCTCCCGACCTCCGGCCGTTCCAGGTCGATCCCGGCGACGCCCCGAGCCAGATGTACCTCGACACCGTCGCGAACGAGGACCGGGCGTACGCCTTCACGCCCGGCGGCCGCGTCACGGTCCCCTTCGAGCCGCGCGTCGACGACCGCTGGTCCGTGGGCGGGAGCGCTCCGCGCCCGCTCCCGGCGGGCCGCGAGTCCGGGGCCGAGATGGCGGCCGCGGCAGCGGCGCCCGCCGCCCCGGAGCCCGCCCCGCCGGACATGACCTCACCAGCTCCCCCGGACGGCGGGGCGGCCGCCCCGTCGACGCTGGCCGCGGCGACGCCCGCCACGGCCCCCATCCGCGCGGTCGGGGCGTCGCTTCGCGTCCCGTCGGACGCCGCCCCGGCGGCGCCGGCCGCCGTCGGGATGCGCCGCGAGGTCTACGGCTACCTCCCGTACTGGGAGGTCTCCGACGCGAGCACGCGCCTCGACTTCAGCGTCCTCACCCACGTCGCGTACTTCTCCGTCGGGGTCGACGCGAAGGGGGATCTCCGCAAGCGCGAATCGGACGGGTCGCTGACGACCGGCTGGGCCGGCTGGACGAGCTCGAAGATGACCGCGATCATCGACGCCGCCCACCGCCAGCGGAGCCGCGTCACCCTCACCCTCACGGCGTTCGCCTGGACGTCGTCGCAGGCGGCTGTCCAGAAGGCGCTCCTCGGCAGCTCGAGCGCCCGCCGCAGCCTCGCCCGCCAGGCGGCCGCCGCCGTGCGCGACCGCGGCGCGGACGGGATCAACCTCGACTTCGAACCCCTCGTCGCGGGCTCTGAGGACGGGTTCGTCGCCCTCGTCCGGGCGATCCGCGCGGAGCTCGACCAGGTCGCCCCCGGGTACCACCTCTCGTTCGCGACGCTCGGCTACCCGGGCAACTACCCGCTCGAGGCGGCCCTCGCGCCGGGCGGCGCGGACGCCGTCTTCGTCATGGGCTACGACTACCGGACCGCCGGATCGAACTACGCCGGCTCGATCGACCCGCTCGGCGGCCCGGCGTACGACCTCGCCGACACGATCCGCGCGTACACCCTTCGCGTCCCGGCCTCCCGGGTGATCCTCGGCGTCCCGTACTACGGCCGCGCCTGGTCCACCGTCTCCGATGACGTCAACGCCCGGACGCAGACCGGGGCGAAGTACGGCTACTCCGCCGCCGTCCCGTACGACATCGCCGCCGACTACGCGGCCGAGCACGGCCGCCGCTACGACGGGCGGGAAGTCTCGGCGTGGGTCGCCTACCGCAAGCAGAGCTGCACGTCGACGTACGGGTGCGTGACGACGTGGCGCCAGCTCTACTACGACGACGCCGCGACCCTCGGCGCCCGCTACGACCTCGTGAACCGGGCCGGGCTCCGGGGCGCCGGGATCTGGGCGCTCGGCTACGACGGGACGCGCCGGGAGCTCTACGCGACGCTTGCCGCGAAGTTCCTCCGCGACTCGACGCCGCCGCAGGCGGGGATCGTCGGCTTCGCCGGGGCTGACCAGCGGAGCGAGGGGTTCGTCGTCCGCTGGACCGCCGCGGACGACTGGAGCGGCGTCGCGAACTACGACGTCCAGGTCTCGGTCGACGGCGGGACGTGGGCGAACTGGCTCCTGGCCACGAAGGCGACGAGCGCCACCTGGCTCGGGCTCGACAACCGCGGCTACGCGTTCCGCGTCCGCGCCCGCGACGGGAAGGGCAACGCCTCCGCCTGGAACGTCACGAGCCTGTGGACCGCCGCCGCATCGCTCGCCCCCGGCGGCTTCCTCGAGGTGACCGGCGACAGCCTCAACGTCCGTGCCGCGCCCGACACCTCGGCGACGCGTCTCGCGACGGCCGCCCGCGGCGACCTCTTCGCGGTGACCGGCGGTCCCACGGCCGCCGACGGCTACACGTGGTACCAGGTGAGCGGCCCGCTCACGACCTGGGGCCCCGTCTCCGACATCGTGTACAGCGCGTGGGTGGCGGTGACCGGCCCCGGCGTGACGAACGCCGTGGCGGCCCCGGCCCCGAACGCGACCCGCGTGCAGGCGGGGATCCGCTGGGTCACCTTCGGCGGGGCGGGCGCGGAGAGCCTCGGGACGTCGCGCGTGGCGGTGGCGAGCCGGAGCTTCTCCCCGAACGGCGACGGGTCCGGGGACCTCCTCGCGATCCGCTGGAGCAACCGCCACGCCCTCGACTCCCTCGCCCTCCGGGTCCTGCGGCCGGACGGGACCGCGCTCGGG
Organism: Chloroflexota bacterium; assembly: GCA_021802585.1. Lineage (GTDB taxonomy): Bacteria > Chloroflexota > Limnocylindria > Limnocylindrales > CSP1-4 > CTSoil-043. The sequence goes on along the minus strand of JAJZRQ010000048.1, from coordinate 5,077 downwards.
AGCGTGCCGCTGTCCGCCACGGAAGCGGGGACCCGGGAGTACGGGTGGGACGGCACCGTCGGCGGGGCCGCGCTCCCCGACGGGTCGTACGTGCTCCAGCTCGCCGGGACATCGGGGGCGACGACCTTCATGTGGCCCGCCGACGACCCGATGGCCGGCGACCTTCCGGCGCGCCTCGGGGTGACGATCGACCGGGTGGCGCCGACGCTCGAGAGCGCGAAGGCGACGGGCACCCGGCTCTCGCCGAACGGCGACGGCGCGTGGGACGCGCTGCGCGTCGCCGGCACGGGCTCCGCGGACGTCGTCCGCTGGGACGTCCTCATCGCCCCGGTCGTCGGCGGCGCGCCCGGCGACCCGGTCCGGCGGATCGCCGGCTCCGGTGGCACGGCGTCGGCATACTGGAACGGGACGGCCGACGACGGGACCCGGGTCCCGGACGGGACGTACCGCGTGACCCTCCGCCTCTTCGACGCTGCCGGGAACCCGGCCCAGCGGTCGTGGACCGCGGTCGTCGACACGACGCCGCCGGCCCTCGCCGCCGCGGCGGCGCCCGGCCCCTTCTCCCCCGACGGCGACGGCACGGCCGACCGCGTTCGCCTCGCCTGGTCCGCGAGCGAGGCCGCGAGCGGCACGCTCCGGGTGCTCCGCGGCACGACGATCGTCCGCTCGTGGACGATCGTCGGCACGAGCGGCGCCGTGACCTGGGACGGCCGCGACCTCCGCGGGCGCGTCGTCGCCGACGGCCGGTATACCGTCTCGCTCACGGGAGCCGACGCCCTCGCGAACCGCGGGACGACGACGGCACCGCTCGTCGTCGACCGGACGGCCGGCTCGCTCCGCTGGAGCCCGACCGCCTTCTACGCCGAGGACGGCGACCGGCTTGCCCCGACGGCCACGGTGAGCGTCCGCCTCGGACGCGCGGCCCGGGTCACCCTCCGGATCCTCGACGCGTCGGGCGCGGAGGTCCGCGTCGCGTGGCGGGAGCGCGCGACGGCGGCCGGGACCGCGAGCTGGCGTTGGGACGGGCGGGCCGCCGGGGGGGCCTTCGCCCCGGCCGGCCGGTACGTCGCCGAGCTCACGGCGGTCAGCTGGCTCGGCACGACCGTCCTCCGTCGGCCCGTCGTCGTCGGCGCGTTCGACGCGGCGCTCTCGTCGTCGGCGCCCGCCGCGGGGACCCGCCTCACCGTCACGTTCCGGAGCGTCGAGCCGCTCGCGGCCCCGCCGACGGCCACGTTCCGCCAGCCCGGCCGGGACCCGGTGCGGATGACGGTCGCGCGCGTCTCGGCCTCGACGTGGCGGGCGACGGTCACCGTGGCAGAGGGCGCGCCCGGGCCGGCGACGATCTCCCTCCTTGCCCGCGACACCGGCGGCGGGAAGAACCGGCTCACGCTCCACCTCGCGGTGCGGTAGGTCCGGCACCGGTACACTCCCCCGGATGACCGGGCCCGCCGTTGCACCGACGTCCGCCGCCGAGGCGCACGCCTCCGCGACCGCCGCATCCGCGCCGGCCACCACCGCCGCACCAGCCGCGACCGCCGCACCCGCCCCGGCCGGCGCGGCCTGGGTCGTCCTCCCGACGTACAACGAGGCGGAGAACCTCGAGCCGATCGCCGGGGCGATCCTCGCGGCGCTCCCCGGGGCGCGGCTCCTCGTCGTGGACGACGGCTCGCCCGACGGCACCGGGGCGATCGCGGACCGGCTGGCGGCCGCCGACCCGCGCGTCGCCGTCCTCCACCGGAGCGCGAAGGCCGGCCTGGGACGGGCGTACCTCGCCGGCTTCCGGGTCGCCCTCGACGGCGGCGCCGGCGCGGTCGTCCAGATGGACGCCGACTGGTCCCACGACCCGGCGGCGCTGCCCGGGCTCCTGGCCCTCCTCGACGCGGGGACGGCCGACCTCGTCATCGGCTCGCGGTACGTCGCGGGCGGCGGCGTCGTGGACTGGGGCGTCCTCCGGCGGATCGTCTCGCGGGGCGGGAGCCTGTTCGCCCGGATCGTCCTCGGGCTCCCTGCCCATGACCTCACCGGCGGGTTCAAGGCGTGGCGCGCCGCGACGCTCGCGGGCGTCGACTTCGCCGGCGTCCACGCCGGGGGCTACGTCTTCCAGGTCGAGATGACGTACCGCGCCGACCGCCTCGGCGCGCGCGTCCGCGAGGTCCCGATCACGTTCCGCGACCGCCGCGTCGGGCAGAGCAAGATGAGCCGGCGGATCATCGCGGAGGCGCTCCTCGTCGTCCTCCAGCTGCGCTGGGAGGAGCTCCGCGGCCGCGGGCCGCGGCGAGGGGCATGAGGCTCGGGGACGCCGGCGCGCCCCCCACGCCGCCCGGGACGCGGGTCGTCCTCGACGTCCGCTCCCTGCGCGACCCCGACCGGGCGCCCGTCACCGCCGCCTACCTCCGCGGGCTCCTCGGGGCGTTCGCGGCGGAGCCGCTCGACGGCGAGGCGTTCGTCATCCTCCTCGAGCTGGGGTCGGAGGACCCGACGGGCGCCTTCCCGGGCCTCCCGGTCGTCGGCCGGCGGCGGTTGCCGATCACCCGGATCTTCCGGTCCGGCGCGCTGACGGTCGACCCGTTCCTCGTCCGGGCCGCAGCCTTCGGGAGCGGCCGGCGGCGCCGGGATGGCGGGAGCGCGGCCGGACGGGCCGTGGCCCACGCGGTCGGCGGCGCCCTCCCGATCGGCCCGGGGCTGCCCGTGGTCGCCACGCTCCTTGACCTCGCGCCCTGGGAGCTGCCCGATCCCTACCAGCGCTCGCCGGCCGCGCGGTTCGGGCAGCGGCTCCGGGCCCAGCTCCTTCGCGACGCGGAGGCGGTCATCGTCGGCAGCGCCGCGGTCGCGACGGCGGCCACGCGGCTCCTCCGGATTCGGCCGGCACGGCTGCGGGTCGTCCCGCTCGCCGCCGGCGACGCGTACGCCCCGCTCTCGATCGAAGGGACGGAGGTTGGCGACGCGCAGCGCGCCGCCCTCGCCGCGGAGCGCGAGCGCCTCGGGCTGCCGGAGCGCTACCTCGTCTCGACCGGCCGTCACGATGCTCGCCACGACCTCGGGACCTTGTTCGACGCCCTCGCCCGCCTCGCCGTCGCGGGCCGCCCGCCGCGTCTCGCGAAGGCCGTGCCGTGGCCGCCCCGGGTCCTTCTCGTCGGGACGACCCCGGACGACCGCGCGGCGGCCGCCCGCGCCGCGGCCGCGGCCGGGGTCGGCGATCTCCTCCACTACGCGCCCGCGCTCCCCGCCGAGCAGCTCGCGCGGCTCGTGGCCGGTGCCCGGGCGGCGGTCCACCCGGTCGTGAGCGAGGCCGCCGGGCTCGCGGTCCTCGACGCTCTCGCGGCCGGGACGCCGGTCATCGCGAGCGTCGTCGGGGCGCTTCCCGGGATCGTCGGGGCGGCCGGCCTCCTCGTCGAGCCGCGCGACCCCGACCGGCTCGCGGCGGCGCTCCGGGCGGCATGGACGGACGACCGCGTCCACCGGGGGATCGCCGGGGCGGCCGCGCGCGCGGCCAGCGGCCGGCGGACGTGGGCCGACGTCGCGCGGGACACGCGGGCCGTCTATGCGGAGGTCGCCGGGGCGGAGTGACCGCCGGAGGCGCGCCGGCAGCGGACGCCGGCAGGGGCCTGGCGCGCGAACCGGCTCAGCGGATCCCGCGCGCGGCCGCTTTCGCGGGGTCGATCACCACCCGCCCGTCGACGATCGTGAGGGGCGTGCCCGGGGGGATCACCTGGACGAACGTCTGGCCGCGGACGAGCGTGACCTGGCGCCCGTCGGCGTCGTAGAAACGGGTCGGGCTCGCGATCGAAGTCTTCCGCCACGTTCCCTCGATGACGACGCCGTTCGTCGCGATCCAGGCCCGCCCCCGGCCGATGTTCGCGGCCTCGAGGCGCCCCTTCTGGTTCGGGCCGAGGAGGCCGAAGGCGACCTCCATGACGACGACGTTCGCCGGCGCGACGCGCACGTCGTTCGCCCGGTCCACCTGCGGTCTCCCGTCGACGGACCGCTCCCACGTGTTCGTCGGGCGGTCGTAGCGATAGCCGATCCGGCCGTACTGGTAGGCAAGGTCGATCGTGGCGCCCGCGGGGCGGCGGCAGAGGGGCGCCGGGTCGGCGAACCTCCAGGCCGGCTTCGCCCCGACCGCCGCCGCCCCGACGCGCTTCGCGAGGGCGCGGAGATGCGCGCCGTCCGTGTAGACGTTGTGCGGCGAGGAACGGTCGGTCGCGCGCCAGAGGTAGAGGCCGCCCCAGCGGAACTCGTCGGCGTCGAAGACGAGCTGGCCCTGGCCCTTCTCCCGCAGGAGGCCGATCGCCTGGGGGCTGCCGCCGACGTGGACGTAGACGGCGTTCCACTCCGCCGCCCACTGGACGAAGTAGAGGCGGGCGCTCCGGACCGGGCCGACAGACGGCGGGTCGCCCTCGCCGAACACCATCATGTACCGCGGGATCCCGCCCTCGGCGGGCGCCTGCCACACGACTGACGCCTCGCTGAAGCCGCTCTGGGGACGCGCCGCCCAGTGGTCGTCGACCATGACCGCGACCGGGTGGCGGGACGTGAGCGCCCGTGCGACGAGCCGGCCGGTGAGGGGCGCCACCGCGAGCGTCGGCGCCGGGGTGGGCGAGGGCGTCGGTCTGGAGGCGGGGGTGGCGGCTGCGCCGGGGTCCCGGGTCGCGGTCGTCGGGGCCGCGGACGGTCCGGGGCCGCCGGTCGCGACGGGGCCGGCGGTCGCCGACGGGGCGACGGGCGGCGTCGAGCCGCAGGCGGCGACGAGCGCCGCGGCGACGAGCGCCGCGGCGACGAAGGTGCCGCCGAGGGCGGCCGACGGGCGACGTGCGCGCGGGCCGAGCCCGCGGGAGGGGCCGACGAGTGCCATGCCGGGCGGAGGATACCCGCCCGGGGCCGCCGGCGGGGGCCACGTGCGCCGCCGACCAGGAACGCCCCGGCCGCTGACATGGGACGCGACGCCCGCCGACGCGGAACGCCCCGGCCGCGGACGCGCTAGGCTGGGACGCGAACCGCGCGGTCGTCGCCGCGCCGGCCCCTCCACCGGCCGGGCGACGCCCCGCCGACCGTGCCGAGGGAACGCCGATGACCGATC
>JAJZRQ010000047.1 GCA_021802585.1 Chloroflexota bacterium | reverse complement strand
GACCGGGCGCGGGACGCGGATCCCCGCAGGTGCCCGCGTGGTGGCCCCGCCCATCCAGCCTGCATAGGATTCATGCACAATGGCGCGACGCTCGCGCCCCCACCACCGGGCGGCGGGCACGACGCGTCCCCGGCCCGGCTGCGGGCCCGCAGCGGAGGAGCACCTGACGTGACGGTCGGCACCCCGTTCCACCCGCGCACCGCGCCGCTCAACGAGAAGCTCCAGTGGCGCGAGTGGTCGGGCTACTTCGCCGCGAGCGCCTACCACGACAGCCACGTCATCGAGTACAACGCGATCCGTGAGGCCGCGGCCCTCATCGACGTGAGCCCCCTCTTCAAGTACGAGCTCCGCGGCCCCGACGCCCTCCGCCTCGTCGACCGGCTCATCACCCGCGACGCCACCCGGCTCGAGCCCGGCCGGGTCTTCTACGCGCCGTGGTGCGACGAGCATGGCAAGGTCATCGACGACGGGACGATCCATCGCCTCGACGACGACGCCGGCGGGCAGGTCGTCCGCTGGACGGCCGCCGACCCGCAGTACCGCTGGCTCCGCCTCAACGCCCATGGCCTCGACGTCGACGTGGCGGACGTCTCCGAGCGCGACGCGGCGATCGCCCTCCAGGGCCCGCTCGCCCGCGAGGTCCTCCGGGCCGCCTCGGGCGAGGACCTCTCCGACCTCCGCCCGTTCCGCCGCCGCGCCTCGAACGTCGGGGGGATCCCGGTCGACGTCTCGCGCACCGGCTACACCGGCGACCTCGGGTACGAGCTGTGGATCCCCGCCGACCGGGCGGTCGAGGCGTGGGACGCCCTCGTCGCCGCGGGCGAGCCGTACCGGGTCCGCCCCGCCGGGATGCTCGCCCTCGACGTCGCCCGCCTCGAGGCGGGCCTCGTCCTCATCGAGGTCGACTACACGAGCGCCGTCCACTCCCACATCCCGGCCCAGAGCTTCAGCCCGTTCGAGATCGGGCTCGGCCGCTTCGTCGACCTCGGCGCGGGCGACTTCGTGGGAAAGCGCGCGCTCGTCGCCGAGGTCGCCGCCGGCGGGCCGCCGCGCCGCCTCGTCGGCCTCGACGTCAGCTGGCCGGCGATCGAGGCGCTCTACGCGGCCGAAGGGCTCGCCCCGTCCGCCCCGCCCACCGTGAGCCGGGTCCCGGTCCCCCTCTTCGCCGACGGCCGCCCCGTCGGCCGGGTGACGAGCACCGGCTGGAGCCCCCTCCTCAAGAAGATGCTCGCCCTCGCCTCGGTCGGCGTCGCCCATGCCCGGTCCGGCGGCCGCGTCGAGGTGGAATGGACCGTCGAGGCGCGGCGCCACCGGGTTCCGGCGACGGTCGTCGACCTCCCCTTCTTCGACCCGTCCCGGCGGCACGCCTAGCGGCCGGCGGCACGCCTGGCGGCCGGCGGCACGCCTGGCGGCCGGCGGCCGGACGCACCGCACTCGACCGAGCCCCACCGGGTCCCGGGAGGCCCGACCCAGCACCGACAGGAGGAGACGCGGGTGGCGCAGCGCTACGACGCGGTGATCATCGGCGGGGGCCACAACGGCCTGACGACCGCCGCCTACCTCGCGAAGGCCGGCTGGCGGACGATCGTCCTCGAGAAGCGCCGCATCCTCGGCGGCGCGACGACGAGCGACGAGATCGTCCCCGGCTACACGTTCAGCGTCCTCTCGTACGTCGTGAGCCTCCTCCGCCCGGAGATCATCCGGGAGCTCGAGCTGCCGAAGCACGGCCTCGAGATCCTCCCCCTCGACGGGACGTTCACCCCGGTCCCCGGCGACTTCCTGTGGCGGCGCGACGACCACGCCGCCACGATGCGGGAGCTCCGCCGCTGGTCGAAGGGCGACGCCGACGCGTACGAGGAGTACGGCCAGCTCATGGCCGAGATGGCCCGCTTCATCAAGCCGATCCTGGGGATCGTGCCGCCCGACCCGACCTCGATCGACCCGCGGGACTGGATCGGGGTCATGGGCCTCGCCCGTGACTTCGCCCGGCTCCCCGAGCGGGCCCAGGCGGCGTTCATCGGGCTCATGACGATGAGCGCCGCCGACTTCCTCGAGCAGTGGTTCGAGACGGAGCCGCTCAAGGCGACGATGTCCGCCTCGGGGATCATCGGGACATTCCTCGGCGTCCGCTCGCCGGGGACCGCGTACGTGCTCCTCCACCACTACATGGGCGAGATCGACGGCGCCTTCCGCGCGTGGGGCCTCCACAAGGGCGGCACGGGGGCGATCAGCGAGGCGATCGCGAGCGCCGCCCGGTCCTTCGGGGCCGAGATCCGGACGGACGCCGGCGTTGCCCGGGTCCGCCTCTCCTCGTCCGGCGACCGCGCGACGGGCGTCGTGCTCGAGAGCGGCGAGGAGATCGACGCCGGCGTCGTCGTCTCCTCGGCCGACGTCCGGCGGACGTTCCTCCAGCTCCTCGAGCCGGGCGTCCTGCCCGACGACTTCGAGGCCGCCATCCGCCGCTTCAAGTTCCGGGGCAGCTCGGGGAAGGTGAACCTCGCGCTCGACGCCCTCCCGACGTTCACCGCCAACCCCGGAGGGACGGAGTACCTCCGCGGCGCGGTGAGCATCAGCCCCTCCCTCGACCACATGGAGCGGGCGTACGACGACGCGAAGTACGGCCGCTTCAGCCGCCGCCCGTACGTCGACATCGTCATCCCGTCCCTCGTCGACCCGTCCGTCGCACCGCCGGGCAAGCACGTGATGAGCTGCTTCGTCCAGTACGCGCCATACCACCTCGTCGAGGGGCCGTCCGCCTGGGAGGACCAGCGCGAGGCGTTCGGGGAGACGGTGATCGACACGATCAGCGAGTTCGCCCCGAACCTCCGCGACGTCATCGTCGACCGCTACGTCGTGACGCCCTGGGACATGGAGCGGGACTGGGGGCTGACCGAGGGGAACATCTTCCACGGCGAGCTCTCCCTCGAGCAGCTCTTCTTCAGCCGCCCGGTTCCCGGCTGGTCGCGCTACCGGACGCCGATCCGCGACTACTGGATGGCCGGCTCCTCGACCCATCCGGGCGGCGGGATCATGGCCGCGAACGGCCGCCTCGCCGCGCTCGAGCTCCTGAAGGCGAAGAAGGGAACGGTGGCGTAGGTGGTCGCGATGAGGCAGCCGTCCGCCGGCTACGACGCGATCGTCGTCGGCGGGGGCCACAACGGGCTCGTCGCCGCGGCGTACCTCGCGAAGGCCGGCCTCCGGACCGTCCTCCTCGAGCGCCGGGCGACGCTCGGGGGGACCGTCGAGACCCGGACCCTCGCCGACGGTTCGCGGGCCCCCGGGCTCTTCCACACCGTGGGCCGCCTCCGCCCGGCCGTCGTCCGCGAGCTCGACCTCGGGGCGCGGGGGCTGTCGCTCGTGGCGCCCGAGGTCCGGGCGTTCGCCCCGCAGCCCGACGGCCGGGCCGTGACCCTCTGGGCGAGCCCCGAGCGGACGGCGGCGGAGCTCGCGTCCTGGTCCGGCGTCGACTCCCTGGCCTGGGCGCCGTTCGACCGGCAGGTCCGGGCGCTCGCCAGCTTCCTCGCCGCGCTGGGGGAGCAGACGCCCCCCGCCACGTCCGGCCCCGGTCTCGCCGACGCCATCACGGGGCTCCTCCTCGGCCGCGCGTACAAGCGGCTGAGCCGGGACGACGCGCGGACGCTCCTCCGCGTCCTCCCGATGGCGGTCGCCGACTTCGTGGGTGACGCGTTCGAGACGGATGCGATCCGCGCGACGATCGCCGCGCGGGCGATCCAGTTCAGCGGTCTCGGCGCCTGGTCGATGGGGACGACGGCGACGCTCCTCGCCGATTCCGCCGGAAACGACGGCGGCGCGGCCGGGCAGGCGGTGTTCGCGCGGGGTGGCCCCGGCGCCGTCGCCGACGCTCTCGCGGCCGCCGCGCGGGGCCTCGGGGCCGAGCTCCGGACGGGCGCCGAGGTCATCGCGGTCACGTCGTCCGACGGGCGCGTCAGCGGCGTCGCCCTCGCCTCCGGCGAGGAGATCGCCGCCCCGATCGTCGCCTCCGGCCTCGACCCGAAGCGGACGCTCCTCGACCTCCTCGGACCGCTCGACCTCGGCCCGCACCTCCGCTGGCGCGTCGGCAACGTCCGCCAGCCGGGGACGGTGGCGAAGGTGAACCTCGCCCTCGCGCAGCTGCCCCGCTTCCCGGCAGCCGGCGACGGCGCGGAGGCGGCGAAGCGGCTCCGCGGCCGGATCCTCGTCGGGGCGACCGGGATCGACGACCTCGAGCGCGCCTTCGACGCGAGCAAGTACGGGCGGGTCTCGGACCGGCTCGTCCTCGAGGCGACGATCCCGACCCTCGTCGACCCGTCCCTCGCGGCGCGCGACGGCGGTCACGTCATGAGCGTCGTCGCCCAGTACGTCCCGTACCGCCTCCGCGACGGGTCGTGGGACGACGCCGCCCGCACGGCCCTCGGGGAGAACGTCGTCGCGGCCCTCGAGGAGGTCGCGCCCGGGATCGGGTCCCTCGTCACGGCGCGGGAGGTCCTCACGCCCGCCGACCTCGAGGCGGAGTACGGCCTCACCGGCGGTCACCCGTACCACCAGGAACCGGGGCTCGACGCGTGGTTCGCCTGGCGGCCGCTCGTCGGCCTGGCGCGCTACCGGATGCCCCTCCGGGGCCTCTACCTCGTCGGGCCCGGGGCGCACCCCGGGGGCGGCGTCACCGGCGCGCCGGCGCACAACGCGGTGAAGGAGATCCTCGCCGACCGGCGACGGCGTCGATAGGGCCGGCCCGCGCGGCATGCGTCAGCGGGGCGGGACCTCACCGGTCGAGGGTCAGCTCCCAGCCGCGGAGGCGCTCGAGGAACCGGTCGGCCGTGAGGTCGAGCTGGATCGGCGTGACGGCGACCCGGTTGTGGGCCACCGCGTCGACGTCCGTGCCGGGGATCGCGTGGCCGCGGGGCGGCGAGCCGCCGACCCAGTAGTAGGGCACGCCGCGGGGGTCCTCGCGGCGGATGAGCTCGTCCTGGTACGTCCGCTTGCCGAGGCGCGCCACCTCGAAGCCCTCGCAGGCGGCCTTGGGGATCGCCGGCACGTTCACGTTGAGGAGCTGGCCGGGCTCGAGCCCGCGGGCGAGGATCGCCGCCGCGACGACCCGGGCCGCGGCGATCGCCAGCTCGAAGTCATCGGGGGCGAAGTCGTCGTGGCTGATGGCGAACGCGGGGCAGCCGTTGAGGACCGCCTCCATCGCCGCGCTCACCGTCCCCGAGTACGTGATGTCGTCGCCGAGGTTCGCGCCGTGGTTGATCCCGCTCGCGACGAGGTCGATCGGGCCCGGCAGGAGGCCGAGGAACACGAGCCCGACGGCGTCCGACGGCGAGCCGTCGATCGACCACGCCGGAGACCCGTCGGCGAGGCTCCGCTCGCGGACGCGGAGCGGCCGCCACATCGTCCGCGAGTGGCCGACCGCGCTCTGGTTCGTCTCGGGGGCGATGACGAGCACCTCCCCGAGGGGCTCGAGCGCCTGCTTCAGGGCGAGGAGCCCGCGCGATTCGATCCCGTCGTCGTTCGTGACGAGGATCCGCGGCCGGCCTGTCATCCCGGCGACGACGGCTGGGCCGGGGGTCCGTCGGCCGCGCGGCGCGCTCCCCCCGCGTCCGCCGGCCCGGGCGCCGGGGACGGCTGCGGCGGGACGGCGTCGGCCGGGCCGCCGATCTCCTCGGCGACGATCTCCTCGGCCTCGCCCGGGCGTGGCTCCCGCGGCGCCCGGCGTGGGCGGCCGTCGCGCTCGGCGAGGCGGCGGGCGGCCCGGGCGGCGACCGTCCGCTCGGCGGGCCGGGCGCTGCGGCGGAGGAAGTAGAAGAAGAACGACGAGATGACGGCGGCGATCGGGAGGCCGAAGAGCGCGCCGGCGATCCCGAAGAGCCGCATCCCGACGAGGACCGAGGCGAGGACGACGACCGGGTGGAGCCCGATCGCCCCGGCGAGGATCCGCGGCTGGAGGATGTTCTGGTTGACGAACCACCCGACCCCCATGATCGCGATCGCGGGGAGGAGCGCGCCCGGCTGGGTGACCGCGGCGACGATGACCGGCGGCGACCACGACACGAACGGCCCGAAGAAGGGGATCGCCATGAGGACCCCCGCGGTCGTCGTCGTGAGCGCCCCGTAGTCGAGGCCGAGGGCGACGTTGCAGAGGAGGGCGACGAGGGCGTACGTGCCGCCGATGACGACCATGCCGCGGATGAAGCCCCCGAACGAGCGCCCGACGCTCTCGGTGAGGAGGTGGGCCTCGTCGCTGTAGGCCGGCGGGACGAGGCGCAGGAGGAAGCTCCCGATCGCGGCCCGGTCGGCCGAGATGAAGAGGGCGAGGAAGAAGACGATGAGGACGTTGCCGACGAAGCCGACGCTCGCGACGGCGACGTCCTGGAGCGGCCCCAGGAGGTCGCGCGCCTGGGTGGCGATCGTGGCGAGGATCGTGTCGATCTGGGCCGTGAGGTTGACCTGGTCGAGGCCGAGCGTGCGGAGCCAGTCCGCGACCGGGCGGAGGAGGTCGACGATGCTCTGCTGGAGCTGGGGGAGGTTGCGGAGGAAGTCGGAGATCGAGCCGATGAGCGCCGCGGCCGAGACGACGACGAGGCCGAAGGCCGCGATCGCGACGGCGCCGTAGGCGATCGCGACGGCGAGGAGGCGGGGCATGAAGCGGGCGAGCCAGCCGGCGACCGGCTCGAGGACGAACCCGAGGAGCCAGGCGAAGAAGAAGACGAGGATGAGGTCGGAGAAGACCGCCCAGACCATCGCCAGCTGCTGGACGACGACGAAGAAGAGGGCGACCGACCCGAGGACGAGGAGGATCTCCAGCCAGCGCCGATCGCGGGGCGTCAGGAACGCCGTCGGCTGCGGCGCGGGCTGCGGCGCGGGTGGCTGGTCCATCGGCATCCGACCTCGGCGGGCCCGACGGGCCCGGCCTGCCGCGATCCTAGCAGGGCGGCGCGCCCCGCGACCTTCGGGAGCGGGACCCTACCGCAGCCCCATCTTCGCCCGGACCTCGGCCATCGTCGCGTCGACGATCGGCTTCAGGCGGTCGGCGCCCTCCTCGAGGATCGCGTCGAGGGTGGCCGGGTGGGCCATGAGCTCCGCGTACCGCTCGCGGGCCGGGGCGTAGTGGCGGAGGAGCCGCTCGGCGAGGAGCTTCTTCGTGTCGACGCAGCCGGTCCGGGCGGTCCGCTCGCCCTCCCAGATCTCCTCGTAGTCGTCGCCGTAGAAGCGGTGGAGCTGGCAGACGTTGCAGCGCTCGGGGTGGCCCGGGTCCGTCCGCCGGATCCGCAGCGTGTCGGTGACCATCCCCATGATCGTCCGCCGGATCTCGTCCTCGGGGGCGAAGACCGGGATCGTGTTCCCCACCGACTTCGACATCTTCTTCACGCCGTCGGTGCCGAGGACGACCGGGGCCTCCGTGTAGACGGCCTGCGGCTCGGGGAACGTCTCGCCGTACCGGCTGTTGAACGCCCGGACGATCTCCCGCGAGAGCTCGAGGTGGGCTGCCTGGTCCTTCCCCACCGGCACGACCGACGCCTTGTAGAGGACGATGTCGGCCGCCTGGAGGACCGGGTACGTGAGGAGGCCGTGGTTGAGGTCGTCGGGCTGGTTCGCCCGCTTCTCCTTGTACGTCGGGGTCCGCTGGAGCCAGCCGACCGGCGTCACCGTCGTGAAGAGCCACATGAGCTCCGTGACCTCGGGCCGGTGACTCTGGACGAAGAGCGTGCAGCGCGCGGGGTCGAGGCCGAGCGCGAGGAGCGCGGCGGCCATCTCCCGCGTCCGCTGGCGCATCGCCTCGGGGTCGTGGGTGCTCGTGAGGGCGTGGAAGTCGACGATGCAGTAGATCGACTCGAAGCGATCCTGGAGTGCCACGTAGTTGCGGATCGCGCCGAGGTCGTTGCCGATGTGGACGGCGCCGGACGGCTGGATCCCGCTGAAGCAGCGGGCGCGGGCGGGAAGCGTGCTGGTCATCGCGGGGGAGTGTAGCGGGCGGCCCGCCCGCCCCGTGCGCCGCGCGGCCGCGGCACCCCGGGCGCGCCGACCCGCGGGCCCGCCGAGCGCGCACTCCGCGGGTGTGCGTCGGCTACGATCTGGGCGATGTCCAGCCCCGCCCCTCTCCGCGTCGCGGTGCTCGGCGCCGGCACCGTCGGCGGCGCCGTCGTCCGCGCCTTCGTCGAGCGCCCCGCGACGCTCGCGCCGTTCGGCGGCGCCCGCCTCGTCCTCGCCGGCGTCGCCGTGCGCGACCTTGCGCGGGCCGCCGGGCGCGGGATCCCGGCCGATCTCCTCACGGACGCCCCGGCGCACCTCGTCGCGGACCCGGGCGTCGACGTCGTCGTCGAGCTCATGGGCGACGACGAGCCGGCCCGCACGCTCGTGGCGGCCGCGCTTGGCGCCGGGCGGGCCGTGGTCACCGCGAACAAGCACGTCATCGCCCATCACGGGCGGGAGCTCGAGGCGATCGCCCGGCGGAGCGGCGGTGTCCTTCGCTTCGAGGCGGCCGTCGGAGGCGGCATCCCGCTCCTCACGCCGCTCGCCTCCGACCTGGCCGCCAACACCGTCCGGCGCGTCCGCGGGATCGTCAACGGCACGACGAACCACATCCTCACCGCGATGCGTGACGGCGGTCGCGCCTACGGCGACGTCCTCGCGGAGGCCCGGGCGAAGGGCTACGCGGAGGCCGACCCGCGGGGCGACGTCGAGGGTGATGACGCCGTCAACAAGCTCGTCCTCCTGGCCCGGCTGGCGTTCGGGACCTGGCTCGACCCGGCGAGCGTCGTGCGCACGCCGCCCACGGTCCGCGGCGCGGGCCGGCCGGGGATCACCGGCGTCACCGCGCTCGAGATGGCGGGGGCGGCGCTCCTCGGCCTCGACCTCAAGCTCCTCGCCGTCGGCGAGCGCGGACCTGGCGGGACCGTCGCGGCGACGGTCCTCCCGACCGCGGTCGCCGCCGGTGGCGACCTCGGCCGGACGGCCGGGGTCCGCAACCGGGTCGAGGTCCTCGCGGACCCCGTGGGGGACGTCGCGTTCTCGGGGCCGGGCGCCGGCGGGGACCCCACGAGCAGCGCCGTCCTCGGCGATCTCCTCGCGATCGCCCGCGGGGAGGGGAGCACGTGGGCGGGCCTTCCCCCGGCGCCGGACGCCCCCGCGCGGGCCGATGTGGCCGACCCGTTCGCCGCGCCCCGGGCGTGGCTCGCCGTCCTGCCGCGGGTCGCACGGGCCGACCTGGAGCTCCGCGGGGCGGCGGCGATCGCCGAGGTCGACGGCGGAGCCGTCGTGCGCACCGCGCGCCTCGCGCTCGCGCAGGCCCGGGCGGCCATCGCGCCGCTCCTCCCGGCGGGCATCGACGCGACGCTCTACCCGGTGGCGGAGTGATGCTGCCTCCGCGCGGCACAGCCGCCTCGCTCGCCGGCGACCCGGCGCGACCGCGCCTCCTCGAGCGCTATGCGCGGTTCCTCCCGCTCACCTCCGCCACCCCGCGCCTCTCGCTCGGGGAGGGGGCGACGCCGCTCGTCCACGCCGAGCGCCTCGGCGCCGCGTGGGGGCTCCCGAACCTCCACCTCAAGCTCGAGGGCTCGAACCCGACCGGCTCGTTCAAGGATCGGGGGATGGTGCTCGCCGTGGCCAAGGCCCTCGAGGCCGGCGCCCGCTCGATCGTCTGCGCCTCCACCGGGAACACCTCCGCCTCGGCTGCGGCGTACGGGGCCGCCGCCGGGCTCGAGGTCGTCGTCGTCCTCCCGGCCGGCCGGATCGCCGCGGGGAAGCTCCTCCAGGCACAGGCCGCCGGCGCGACGGTCCTCGCGGTCCGCGGGAGCTTCGACGACGCCCTCGTCGCCGTCCGCGCGCTCGCCGGGCAGGACGAGCACCCGGTGACCCTCGTGAACTCGGTGAACCCGTTCCGCCTCGAGGGCCAGAAGACGGCCGCCTTCGAGGTCTGCGACGACCTAGGCGGGCCGCCCGACGTTCTCGCGATCCCGGTCGGGAATGCCGGCAACATCAGCGCGTACTGGATGGGCTTTCGCGCCTACCACGCCGCCGGCGCCATCGACCGGCTGCCCCGGATGTGGGGCTTCCAGGCGGCGGGTGCGGCACCCATCGTCCTCGGCCGGCCGGTCGAGCACCCCGAGACGTTCGCGACCGCGATCCGGATCGGCAACCCGGCGTCGTGGGAGAAGGCGGTCGCGGCCCGCGACGAGTCGGGCGGGCTGATCGAGGCGGTCACCGACGACGAGATCTTCGCCGCCTACCGCGACGTCGTCCGGCACGCGGGGATCTTCTGCGAGCCGGCGTCCGCGGCGAGCCTCGCCGGCGTCCGGAAGCTCCGCGCCGAGGGCCGCCTCGACCCCGACGCGACCGTCGTCTGCGTCCTCACCGGTCACGGGCTCAAGGACCCCGCCAGCGGGGCACGGCTCGCCGCGGCCGCGCCACCGCGCGAGGCGGAGGCGACGCTCGCGGCCGTGACGGAGGCGCTCGGATGGCGCTGACGGCGGGCGCCCGGGAGCCCGGAACGGCCGCGCGATGGCGATGAGCCGGTTCGCCGATCTCGACGGGCGCTGGGTCGCCGTCGAGGTCCCGGCGACGAGCGCGAACCTCGGGGCCGGCTACGACTGCCTCGCCGTCGCCCTCGAGATCGTCGACCGGGTCGAGGTGGAATGCCTCGCCCGGCCCGGGTCCGGCGTCGAGATCGCCGTGGAGGGCGAGGGGGCGGGCGAGCTCCCCGCGGACCGCTCGAACGCATTCGTCGTCGCCCTCGAGCGGGGCCTCGCCGAGGTCCGCGGCGCGCGCGCCGACGCGCTCGGCTGGCGGATCCAGATGCGGAACCGGATCCCCCTCGCGCGGGGCCTCGGCTCCTCGGCCGCCGCCACCGTCGGCGGGCTCCTCGCGGGCGCGGCCCTCGCCGGGGCGAAGCTCCCGGTCGCACGGGCGCTCGAGCTCGCCGCGGAGCTCGAGGGCCACCCGGACAACGCCGCCGCGGCGCTCCTCGGCGGCTTCACCGTCGCGGGTCCCCCGGGCGGCCCCGCGGCGCTCCGCTTCGACGTGCCGCGCGACCTGCGGGCCGTCCTCTTCATCCCGGACCTGCGCCTCGCGACCGCCGCGATGCGGGCCGCCCTCCCGGAGCGGGTCCCCCTCGTGGACGCCGTGGCGAACCTCCAGCGCGTCGCGCTCGGCGTCGCGAGCCTCGCCCGGGGGAGCGCGGACGGGCTCCGCGAGCTCACCGTGGACCGGCTCCACGAGCCGTATCGCGCCGCCGCCTACCCGCAGCTGCCGCAGCTCGTCGGGGCGGCCCGCGAGGCCGGGGCGCTCGGGGCCTGCCTCTCGGGCGCCGGTTCCACGATCATCGCCTTCGCGGACACGCTCGCCACCCTCACCCGGATCGAGGGGGCATTCCGCGCGGCGGCCGCGGACCTCGACCTGGCGGGGCGGGTGGAGCTCGTCGCCCCGCGCGACGCGGGTGCCCGGGTGGAGGACGCGTTCGAAGCGTAAGCAGGGGCGACCGGTTCGCGCCGGCGCACGGAACGCCAGGCTGGGTGCCCCGCGGCCGCCGCCATGTGCGGCCGGCGACGCGCCCGCTGGGCGCGATCAGGCGGGCGGCGTGTTCGCGCGGATGAAGGAGAGGACGCGCGCCCAGGCGTCAGCGGAGGCGTCGGCGAAGTCCTCGGCCTTGCGGTCGAAGAACGAGTGGGGCGCGCCCGGGTACGTCACGACCTCGTGCGGCACCGCCGTGGCGGCGAGGGCATCCTCGAACGCCTCGACCGCCTCGGCGGGGATCCCCCGGTCGGCGCCCCCGAACATCGCGAGGACGGGTCCCGCCATGAGGCCGGTCGAGTCGGCCGGGGCGGGGATGTCGCCGCGCGCCCCGACGGGCCAGCCGTAGAAGCCGATCGAGCCGGCGAGGCCGAGGCCCAGGGTGTTGGCGAGGAAGGCGAGGCGGCCGCCGAAGCAGAACCCGATCACGAAGACCGACCGGCCCCGGCCCGGCCCGAGGTTCCGCACGTGCTCCGCGGCCGCCCGGACGTCCCACGACAGGTTCGAGTAGCGCGTCTCGCCGACGTGGGCCATGAAGTCGAAGTCGGTGGGCCGCTCGCGGATGCCGATCCCGGCCGTCCGCCCGAAGTAGTCGATCGCGAGCGCGTCCACGCCGACCTCGGCGAAGCGGAGCGCGAGCTCCTCGTAGTACGGATGGAGGCCGCGGACGTCGGGGAGGACGATGATCCCGGCGCCGGTCGGCCTCTCGGCCCGGGCGAGGAGCGCCGCGAAGCGGCCGCCGTCGCCGGCGCGGATGACGACCTCCTGGGAGTCGACGGCGGCCCCCGCGATCGGCGCGATCGGCGGGCGGCTGTCGAGGTCGAAGCACATGGCGGGGCTCCGGCTGGGTGGCGTGCGGACAATCGGATGGATCGTACGGCATCGCGCGCGCGTCCCCCCGGGTGCGGTGCGTCCGTGCCGCGTCGACCAGCCGGAGCGCGACAGCCGGCGGCGGCAGCGGGGCGGTGGCGGCGCGGCGAGAGAGGTCGGATCGGGGGAGAGGTGGCGGCGACCCGATCGGCGGCCCGGTCGCGGACTCACGCCACGCTGGACGGCGTGTGATATAGTGTTCTAGAACAGTATTACTCATTGAGCTCGGATCACATGGCCGTCGACATCGCCACGCGAATCCACGCCGACCCGGGCCGGCCGTCGACGCTCTCCGAGCAGGTCCGCGAGCAGCTGACGTGGCTGATCTCGTCGGGGGACCTCCGCCCCGGGGATGACCTCCCGTCGGTGCGCCGCTTCGCGACGAGCCTGGGGATCAACTTCCACACGGTGCGGAGCGCCTACCGGAAGCTCGAGGCCGATGGGCTCGTGGAGACGCGCCAGGGGCGCCGGACGCGGGTGGCGCCGTTCGACCCGCGCCGACTCTGGCCCGCGGAGGCGTCCGCGCGGACACACACCGTCGGCATCGTCCTGCCGACGCTCGTGAACCCGTTCTACGCCGCCTTCCTCGACGGCCTCGACGAGGTCGCCCGCGAGACCGGCACCCTGCCGATCGTGTGCGCCACACACGACGACCAGGCCCGCGCCCTTCGCTCGATCGCCCAGCTCCTGGCAAAGGGGGTTGACGGCCTCGTCGTCGTCTCGCACGACATCGCCCATCTCATCGTCGACGAGGCGGGGCGCGGCGCGGGCGGCCCATCCGCCCTCCCGCTCGTCGTCGTCGACCGGCCGGGGATCGGAGGGCACTCGGTCGAGGCGGACCTCCGAGGTGCCGGCCGCATCGCCGCCGGGCACCTCGTCGAGCACGGGCACCGGGCGATCGGCCTCGTCACGGTCGGGCGCGGGCACTCGAACACCATGCCGCTCGAGGACGGCTTCCGGGGCGCGCTCCGCGAGGCGGGAATCCCGCCCGACGAGGACCTCGTCGTGCGCGCCGACGGGTTCAGCCCGACCGCCGGCGCCGACGCCTGCGCGCGGCTCCTCCGGGGCGGGCGACGCCCGTCCGCGATCGTCGCGATCGCCGACCTCCTGGCGATCGGCGTCATCCGGGCCGCCCGCGCCGCGGGGCTCGACGTGCCTCGTGACGTCGCGGTCATCGGGGTCGACGACATCCCGCTCGCCGACGCGATGGACCCTCCCCTGACGACGGTCGCGCTTCCGGCCCGTGCGATGGGGGCGGAAGCGATGCGGACGCTCGGCCTGGCCTGGGCCGGCACGGCGACGCACGCGAGGAAGGTGATGCTCGAGACCCACCTCGTCATCCGGGAGAGCTGCGGCCCGCACGCGTCCCCCTGACCGCCGCGCCCCGGTCGTCCACGACCAGCGATCGGAGGGTGAGATGAACCGCACCGTGTCCCGGATCGGCGGCTGGGCTGCCGTCCTCCTCCTCGCCGCCGCCTGCTCGGGCGCGGGCGCCACGACCGCCCCGTCGAGCGCGCCACCGGCCGCGACGCCCGTTCCCGTGGCCACGTCCGCGGCGGCGGATTCGTCCGCCAGCCCGACGATGGCGGCCGCGACGATGACGATCATCATCTCCGGCGACGCGTGCACGTACGAGGGGCCATCCTCGATCCCGTACGGGCCCTTCGCGGCGACGTGGACGATCGACGACACGCGCTACCTGGAGTACGGCCTCTTCGTCCTCGCCGTGCCGGGCGGCCAGACGGACGCCGAGGTCCGGGCGGCGGCGGTTGTCGGCGCGCCCCTCGAGGACCCGCCGGCCTGGATGACGCTCCTGTCCGTCTACCCCTATGGATCGCCAGCGACGACCGAGGTGTTCCGGCGCGACCTCCGCCAGATGGCCGCCTACCACCGCGGCCCGATCTACATCGCCTGCGCTCGACCGGACCGGCTCCTCGGCCTCTTCGGGCCGATCGCCGTCGAGCAGTAGCGCCGCGGACGCCCGCGCCGCCCCTCCCGCGCGCACGGGCCCGCACGCCATGGTCGGGGGTCGAGGCCGCGCGCAAGGTACAATCCGCGCCGATGTCGCATCCCCTCGTCGTGATGAAGTTCGGCGGCAGCTCCGTCGCGAACGCCGACCGCATCCGCCGCGTCGCCCGGCGGGTCGCCGCGGCCCGTTCCGACGGGGCGGACCTCGTCGTCGTCGTGTCGGCGATGGGCGACACGACCGACGAGCTGCTGTCGCTGGCCGCCGCGATCACCGAGGAGCCGGACGCGCGCGAGCTCGACATGCTCCTCGCGACCGGCGAGCAGCAGAGCTCGACCCTCATGGCGATGGCCCTCCACGCCCTCGGGGTGGCGGCGATCGCCCTCACCGGCGCACAGGCCGGGATCGTGACCGACGGGACGTACGGCAAGGCCCGGATCGCGGGCATCGACCCCGTCCGGATCCGCGCCGAGCTCGCCGACGGGAAGGTCGTCATCGTCGCCGGGTTCCAGGGCCAGAGCGCGAAGGCGCTCGAGCTCATGGAGACGACGACGCTCGGCCGCGGCGGCAGCGACACGACGGCCGTCGCCCTCGCCGCGGCGCTCCGCGCCGACCGCTGCCAGATCTACACCGACGTGAAGGGCATCTGCACCGCCGACCCGCGGGTCGTCCCCGACGCCCGGCAGCTCGCGGTCGTCGGCTACGAGGAGATGCTCGAGCTTGCCCACCAGGGCGCGCAGGTGATGCAGGTGCGGGCGGTCGAGCTCGGCTGGGTCAACGACGTCGTCATCGAGGTCCTCAGCTCGTTCGAGGACGCCCCCGGCACCCTCATCAGGGAGGACCCGCTCGTGGAGCAGCGCAACAAGGTCCGCGGGATCGCCCACGACCGGAACGTCGCCAAGATCACCCTCGTCGAGGTGCCCGACCGCCCCGGCGTCGCCTACGCCGTCTTCTCGCCCCTCGCCGACGCCGGGATCAGCGTCGACATGATCGTCCAGAACGTCGGCCACGGGGCGCGGACGGACATGAGCTTCACCCTCCCGCGCGTCGACCTCGAGAAGGCGAAGCGGGTCCTCGAGCCGATCGTCCGGGAGCTCGGCTTCCGGGAGATGACGACCGATGCGTCGATCGCGAAGGTCTCGATCGTCGGGGCGGGCCTCCACAACGCCCCCGGCTACGCCGCCCGGATGTTCGGCGCCCTCGCCGACGCCGGGGTGAACATCGAGATGATCTCGACCTCGGAGGTCCGGATCACCTGCACGATCGCGGAGCAGGACCTCGAGGCCGCCGCGCGGGCCCTCCACGCCGCGTTCCAGCTCGCGACGCCCGACCCGCTCGACGAGGCGGCGGCGCGGGGCCGGTGACGGCCTTCCTCGCGCGACGGGAGCGCTTCGGGCGGCTCGGCTCGACGAACGACGCGGCCCGGGCGTGGCTCGCCGCCGGCACGCCGGAGGTCTGCCTCGCCGTCGCCGACGAGCAGACCGCGGGGCGCGGACGGGCCGGCCGGACCTGGGTCGCCCCGCCCGGCGCGGCGCTCCTCCTCTCCCTCGGCTTCCGGCCGACGTGGCTCGCGCCGGGGCACGCCTGGCGCCTCGCCGCCATCGTCGCCCTCGCGATGGCCGACGCCGCCGAGGAGCATGCCGGCCTCCGCGACCACGCGATCCGCCTGAAGTGGCCGAACGACCTCGTCCTCGAGGACGACGCCCCGGAGCTCGCCGGGACCGGCGCCGGGGGCGGGCCGGTGCGGAAGCTCGGCGGAGTCCTCGGGGAGTCCGAGGGGCTCGGCACGGACGATCCCCGGGTCGTCGTGGGGATCGGCCTGAACGCGGGCTGGGCGCGCGCCGACTTCCCGGCCGCCCTCGCGCCGACGATGACGAGCCTCGCCGACGCGTCGGGCGGGCGGCCGGTCGACCGCGAGCGGCTCCTCGAGGGCTTCCTCGATCGCCTCGAGGCCCGGGTCGAGGCGCTCCGCGCCGGCCGGTTCCCGGTCGACGACTGGACCGCGCGCCAGCTGACGACCGGACGGCTCCTCCGCCTCGAGGGCCACGGCGGCGCGCCGGAGGAGGCGCTCGCCCTCGGCCTCGACCCGGCGACCGGCGCGCTCCTCGTCGCCGACCCGGCGGCGCCCGGCGGCGAGCGCGCGGTCCTTGCCGGCGACGTCGTCCACGTCCGGCTCGCCGCCGGGCCGGGAGCGCCCGGCACCGCCGCGGACCGGGGTGCCGGGGCAGCCGCCCCGGGGCGCGTGTAACGGAACGGGGGGCGCGGTGTTCGGACAGAGGAGAGGAGGAGCGGTCGCCGGAGCGGCCGGGCGGGTCGTCCCGCTCGACCCCGACCGGGGCCTCGTCCGCGCGGCCCAGGCCGACCTCGCCCGCTTCGACGCCCTCTACCGGAAGTACCTCGCCCAGGTCTACAGCCTTGCCTACCACGAGCTCCGCGACCACCACGAGGCGGAGGACGTGACCGAGCGCACGTTCCTCCTCGCCCTGGGGGCCCTGCCGCGCTTCCACGAGGAGGCGCCGGCCGACGCCGCCCCGGAGGCCTCCACGTTCCGCGTCTGGCTCCTCCGGATCGCCCGCAACGTCGTGGCGAACCACCGCCGCGGCGCCCGCCGCCGGCCGACCGCGCCCCTCGAGGCGGCCGGCGCGCTCGCCGCCCCCGACGACCCGCAGGGGCGCGTCCTCGCCCGCGACGAGGCGTCGGCGGCCTGGGCGGCCGTCGCCCGGCTCCCCGGCGACCGTCGCCGCGCCGTCGTCCTCCGCTTCGTCGAGGAGATGAGCACGGCCGAGATCGCCGGCGTCCTCGGCCGCTCCGAGGGGGCCGTCCGCGTCCTCCTCCACCGCGCGCTGCGGAGCGTGGCCCGGGACCTCGCCGCCCGCGATCCCGCCGCCCGGGAGGAGGCGCCGTGACGCCGTCCGCGCTCGAGGCCGTCGAGGTGGAGGCGCTCGTCACCGACCGCTACCTCGAGGCGCTCCTCGCGGCCGCCGACCGCCGCGCCGACGACGCCCCGGCGGACCCCGCGCTCGATCCGGCGGTCCGCGGCGCGGTCCTCCGCCTCCGCGACGAGCTCGTCCGCGTCCACCCCTCGTTCCGCTTCGAGGAGCGCCTCGCGCGACGCCTCGGGGAGGCGGCCGTCTCCATGCGCCTCGCCGCCGCGGCCGGGGCGGATGCGGCCGTCATCCCGTTCCCGACCGGGGTCCCCGGCCCGGACCGCGCCCCCGGCGACCCTTTCGCCGGCCGGCCCGTCGACGCCGCCCGCCTCGCCGCGCGCCGACCCCTCCTCGTCGGCGGGGCGGTGACCTCGGCGGCCCTCAGCCTCGCCGGTGCCGCGTTCGTCGCCTGGCGCCTCTCCCGCGGGGCCCCGGTGGACCCGTTCGCGCGCGCCGTCCGCCTCGCCCGCGCCGCGCGCGGCGGGCGGGACGCGCTCCCCGGGGGGCTCTCCTGATGCCGATCACCCTTCCCTTCCGGCCGCGCCGGGAGAGCTACCCGCCGGACATGTGGACGCAGTGCCCGGGCTGCAGCGAGATGCTGTTCAA
>JAJZRQ010000046.1:16227-17901 GCA_021802585.1 Chloroflexota bacterium | reverse complement strand
GGGACCCGTACACCTCTCCAAGCTACTCCCCGTACTGCAACATCAACGCCTGGCCCGGCTACTCGCCCACGCCGGACCTCGGATGCGTCTATGCGCCGTACGAGATGTCGAAGTACTACAACGCCGCGTACGCCCAGTGGTGGTAGGTCATCCAAATGAACCGTGGCAGCGGCCGCCGGAGCATGATCACGAGCCTCGGGCCCCTCAGGCAGACTCGGCGACCGCTGTCGGTGATCACCGCCGCGGCGCTGGTTGCAGCAACCCTCGCCGGAGCCTGCGGCGCCGACGGGACGCCGGGTCGGTCGGAGGCGCCCTTGGCCACGCCCCTCGCGAGCGCCTTCACCGGCCCGTCCGCCCCGCCGCCAACGTCCGGCGGCTGGGTGTGTCTCGGCGGACCGTGTCCGTCTGACGCCAGCGCCGTCACGCCGGTCCCGGCAGGCCCTCCCACGCCAACGGCCGGCCCCGAGACCGCCAACGTCGAGGGCTACCGCGCCATCACCCTGCCCAGGACCGGGGTGCGGACCGTGCCCCTCGTGCCGAAGTTCATGTTCCATCGCCTCGACTCCGACGGTCCGCTCGTGGTCCTCGACGAAAGCGGTGGCTGCCGCTACACGCGGGAGGACGGGACGGTCCGATCGGCGACGACGACCGCCTGCCGCTCGATCCTGCTCGTCGACCTTCAGGCCGGCACGTTCAGCACGCTCCAGCGCGCCCCGGAGGGGTGGATCACCTGGCTCCCGGCGATCAGCGGCCGGCGCGTGGCCTGGCTCGAGTACCACATGGAGGGGCCACTTGACACGGGCCCGCTGGACTGGCGGGTTCTCCTCGCCGATCTCGACGCCGGGACGACGCGAGTCGTAGACTCCGGCGTGCAGCGTGACGTCCCGCCGGGCGCTACCTACGGGGCCTCGTGGCCCGAGCTCGACCTCGACGGCGACCGGCTCGCCTACGCGATCGAGGACCCGGCGCACGGGTCGGACGGCTGGAAGATCGTCGTGCGGTCCGTCTCGACCGGGGCGGTCGAGCGCGAGGTTGCGACCGAGCTGCCCGTCTACGACCTCGCCCTCGACGGGCCTGACGTGGCCTGGTCCGAAGGGCGGATCGACCCCGACATCGGCTTCACCTACGACACCAGGCTGATGGTTTCCATGGCGGCTCGGCCCGGGCCGCGAAAGGTCGCCGACCATGCCTACGAGGTCGACTTCGACGCCGGCCGCCTCGCCTGGGGCCAGGACACGCCGGTGACCGTCACGGGGGCCGCCCAGCACACCCGGATCTGGACGGCGACCGTGCCCGACTTCGAGCCCGAGCCAGCCTCGCCCATCCCCCAGCAGGGGATCGAGCGCTACCAGGCCTGGCCCCAGACGGGCAGCGGCTTCGTGACCTGGGAGAGCTACCGCTTCAGCGAGGCCGACATCAGCCTCAACGCCGACATGCTCTGCTTCTGGAACCCAGCCGACGGTCATGCCTACGAGGTCAACCCGACCCGCGGCGCCGACCTCACGAGCTCCGATGGTGGTTGGTTCGTGTGGACCGACCTGCGGCTCGAGACGCCAACCGTCTCCGGCATCCCGATCTCGGAGCTCCTGCCCTGAACGCGCTCGCGAGGCGCGACGTCTCCGCCCCCGCCGGGGCGTCGATGACCAGCGATCCGGCGACCAGCCCCTGCGGACG
>JAJZRQ010000046.1:0-16127 GCA_021802585.1 Chloroflexota bacterium | reverse complement strand
CCCTCGATCAGCGGCCGCCGGGTGGCCTGGCTCGAGTACCACTATCGCGGCCCCCTCGACACGGGCGCGCTCGCCTGGCGGATCCTCCTCGCCGACCTCGACACCGGCAAGACCCGCCAGCTGGACGCGGGCGTCCAGCACCAGAACGAGACGAGCGAGGGCTTCGGCGCCTCCTCGCCCGCCCTCAACCTCGACGGCGACCGCCTGGCCTACGCGATCGAGGATCCGTCCCGCCCGCCGGTCGGCTGGAAGATCGTCGTCCGCTCGGTGGCCAGCGGCCGGGTCGAGCGGGAGATCCCCACCGACCTCCCGGTCTGTGACGTCGCGATCGACGGCGAGGACGTCGCCTGGACCGAGGGCCGGACCGACCCCGACATCGGCTTCACCTACGACACCCGACTCATGCTGTCCACGGCGGCGCAACCGGCGCCGCGCCAGATCGCCGCCCACGCCTACGAGGTGGACTTCGATGCCGGTCGGATCGCCTGGAATCAGGACCGTCCCGTCACCATCACCGGCGCCGCCCAGCACTCGCGGATGTGGTCGGCGACGTCCCCCGACTTCGAGCCGGAGCCTGTCTCGCCGATCCCCCAGCAGGGGATCGAGCGCTACCAGGCCTGGCCCCAGACGGGCGACGGGTTCGTGACCTGGGAGAGCTTCCGCTGGGACGAGACGGTCCGCGATTCGGACGCCGACCGATTCTGCCTCTGGAACCCGGCCGACGGTCTCGCCTACGAGGTCGCTCCCACGCGCGGCGTCAACTCCAGCGGCTCCGACGGCGGCTGGTTCGTCTGGACCGACTGGCGGTCGGACACCATCTCGGGCATCCCGATCAAGGAACTCCTGCCCTGAGCATGCAGCTCGACGCGACGTCTCCGCCCCCGCAGGGGCCGGTCGATGACCAGCGATCCGGCGACCGGCCCCTGCGGACGGGCGCGAGCCGGGGGACTCCCACAGGCACAGGCCGCGGCCCCTCGGCTGGCGGCTCGATGACGGTGGAGGATGACCTGTCGACGAGACGCGCTGCGAGGTTCTGCATCCCGGCACGCGCGGCGCTGGCGGGCGTCCTGCTCGCCGCGTTCGCCCTGCTCCTCGCGGCGGGCGGCGCGACCCCGGGGGCACGCGCCGCCTCGTCGTGCGATCCGGTGACGCGGGGCACCCTCGCCGAGGTCGTGGCGGTCCCCGGCTTCGTCGTCGTCGCCGACGTCGTCTCCTTCCGGGTGGAGGGCACGCCGACGGTCGACACCTACGCCGTCCGGGAGATCATCCGCCCGCCGTCCGCCGACCGGGGTACCTACATCCGGGACGGTCGCTTCGTGGAAGTCTCGAACGACTGCTGGAGGACGCTCTTCCCCGGCGATCGCGTCGTCCTCGTCTTCTCCAGTCCCGACACCCTGACGCCGATCCGGGCGGTCGCCTGGCGGATCTGGCCGGACGACCGGGTCGAGCAGGTGAGCCGGCAGGAGGTCACGCAAGTCCCCGAGGGCGGGACCGCGCTCATCCGCGAGCTGCGCCGCCTCGTGGCGGGCGCGCCCGACTTGGCCACGGATCCCACCGGGGCGCCCGGCTCGGTGACCGGGGGCGCCGACGGCGCCGACAGCGCCCCGTCGGCGGCGGGCGACCGCTGGACGGAGCTCGCCGTGGTCGTCGGCCTCCTCGCGGTCGGGCTCGCGATCGCCCTGCTGGCCGCGCGGGCCGGGGCCGGGCGAGCGGCGCCTGACGATCCACCTGAAGCAGGGCGTGGCGGCCGGCCTCCCGGCGACGGCCCGGATCGTCACGGACGAGGCGGAGCGGCGTGAGCTCCTCGTCCCCGTGGCGCGGACCTGGGGGCGGACCGACCTCGACGCGATGGTCGCCTGGAGCCCGCTCATCGAGGTGACGATCCCGGGGTACGGGGCCGCCGCTGCCTGAGGAGGAGCCGGCGGCCGCCGAGCGACCAGTTTGCTGCGCCGCCGCCGCGCGCCCTCCGTCGCTGACCGGTCTCAGCCCTTCACGACCCCCAGCGGGGTCAGCCGGCGGACCGGCCGGACCAGGTCGGCCGAGGCCCCCATGACCGCCTCGATGTCCTTGTAGGCGAATCCCGCCTCCTCCGCCACGGCGCCCCGGTCGCCGGCGAGGAGGAGCACCCCCTCGGCCTCCATCGCCGCGAGGACCGCCGGCGCGCTCCGCGCCCTCCGGGCCGCGGTCCGGCTCATCGCGCGGCCGGCTCCATGCTGGCACGTCTCGAACGCGTCGGGGTTGCCGAGCCCGACGCCGACGTACGACGCGGTCTCCATGCTCCCGGGCACGAGCACCGGCTCTCCGGCCCGGGCGCGCACGGCGCCCTTGCGGTGGACGAGGCCCTCCCGGCGGCGGCCGTCGACGACGTGCAGCTCGCGCGCCGCGTCGTTGTGGTGGATGTCCACGAGGCGCTCGAAGCGGCGGACCCGGGTGTGGGCCTCGAACGCCCGCTCGACCACGGCGAGCATCCGCGCCCGGTTCACCTCGGCGAAGCGGCGGGCGTACGCCATCGCCGCCCAGTACGCGTCGAAGTCGGGCGTCCCCTCGCGGAGGTACGCGAGCTCGCGGTGGGGGAGCGGCTCGCGGCGGGCGAGGTTCCCGGCGAGGGCGCGCCGCTGGAACGCGTCGCAGATCGCCTTGCCGAGGCTCCGCGACCCGGAGTGGAGCATGACGCAGACCCGGCCGTCGGGATCGCGCTGGACCTCGAGGAAGTGGTTCCCCGAGCCGAGGGTCCCGAGCTGGTCGATGCCGCGCTCCCACCAGGCGCGCTCGATCGAGGCCGGCCGCCCGACGCCGATCTCCTCCTCCGCCCGGTGCCGGTCGACCGGCCGCGGCTGGCTCCGCCTGCCGGTCGGGACGTCGCGCTCGATCGCCTCGAGGACGTCGCGCAGGCCGCGTCGCCCCAGGGCCCCGGCGAGGAGGTCGGTCTCCGCGAGGGCGACGCCGCAGCCGATGTCGACGCCGATCGCGTACGGGACGACGGCCGCCTCGGCGAAGAGGACCCCGCCGATCGGCATCCCGTAGCCGGCGTGGGCGTCGGGCATGAGGGCGACGTGGTCGATCGCGAACGGGAGGCGGGCGAGGTTCACGGCCTGCTCGAGCGCCGACGGCTCGACCTCCGGCGCCCAGGAGCAGATCGGGACACCGCCCGGGACCTCGATGACGCGCACGCGCCTGAGCGTAGGCCCCCGTCGCGGCGCGGGCGAGAGGCGATCCGCCCCTTCCGCGTCGCCCCCGCGGGGACGCTCGGTCTCGCGCGGAGGCTCGGTCCCCCCCGCGTCGCCCCCACGGAAACCATTCCTGACAAGAGCTGGCATCAATTCCTGAGACGATCCGAGTCCAGAGAGAGCAGCAGGGGGAACCGATGATGATCAGCCGGATCGCGCTCGACCTCGCCCTCCGCGAGCGGGAGCGCGAGGTCGCGGAGACCGTCCGCCGCCGTCGCCTCGAGCTCGGCGAGGGGGCCGACCCGTACGTCGAGCGCGCGGCCGCCGTCGGCCGGGCACGGCGCGAGGAACACCGCCCTCACCCGGCCCGGCTTGCCACCCCGTAGCGCTCGGCCAGCCCGCGGGCGGTGCGGGCGACGTGCTCGCGGAGCTCCGGCGGGGCGATCGCCTCGACCCGGCCGCCGAGGCGGAGGAGGTCGAGGTAGGCGATGTCGGCCGACTCGTGGCGGAAGCGGACGACCTCGCACCCGTCGGCGTCGGCCCGGCCCACCCGCCGGATCGTCCCCGCCGCGGTCGGGCCGATCGTCCGCTCGAGGGCGTCGCGGGCGCCCGGCTGGACGCGGACCGTCACCTCGACGGGCGCCTGGGCCTCCTCGAAGCGCGCCGTCGACGCCTCCCAGAACCCGGCAAGGTCGAAGCCGACCGGCCGCTCGAACGGGTCGCCGAGGACCGCGTCCTCGATCCGGGAGACGCGGAACGTTCGCGGCTCGCCCTTCGAGATCGCGACGAGGTACCAGGTCCCGCCCTTGAGGACGAGCCCGAGCGGCCCGAGGCGCCGGCGCTCGACCCGCTCCTCCCGGCGGTATGTCACCTCGACCTCCCGGCCCTCCCAGACGGCCGAGGCGAGGAGCTCCAGGCTCGGGAGCGGCTCCGCCTGCCGGAACCAGCCCGGCGCGTCGAGGTGGAACCGGGACTGGATCCGCGCTGCCCGGGCCCGGAGCTCGGGCGGGAGCGCGGCCAGCACCTTCAGCCGCGCCGCCGCCACGACCGTCCCGAGGCCGAGCTCGGCGGCCGGGCCCGGGAGCCCCGAGAGGAACAGCGCCTCGGCCTCCTCCGCCGTGAGGCCGGTGAGCCGGGTCCGGTACCCGTCGACGAGGCGGACGCCGCCGGCAGGGCCGCGCTCCGCGTAGATCGGGACCCCCGCCTCGGCGAGCGCCCCGACGTCGCGGTAGACGGTCCGGACGGAGACCTCGAGCTCGATCGCGAGCTGGGCCGCCGTCTGGGGGCCGCGCGACTGGAGGAGCAGGAGGAGGTTGACGAGCCGGCTCGCGCGCATCGCCGAGAGCATACCGCCGTTCCTGACGGAACCTGTCAGGTATTCACCCCGCCCTCCGCCGGTCGGCGGGCCCCGCGCGTCAGGTCCCGGGCGAGCCACCCCGGAGGGGCGTGTCCGGATCGCGCGCGACCTCGAGGCGCCGCACGAGCGCGACGCGGCCGGGCCACCGGAACGCCGTCGCCGGGGCGGCCGCAAACCCACCGGCCGTCGCCGCATCGGCGAGGGGCGGTGCCTTCGTCTCGAAGCGGCCCCAGCGGTCGGGCAGGTCGAAGACGATCGCCCGGCCGCCTGGCCGGAGGACCCGCCGGATCTCGGCGAACCCGGCCGCGCCGTCCGGCCAGTGATGGGCGGAGAACGAGCTCGCGACGAGGTCGAACGTCCCGTCGGGAAAGGGGAGCGCCGCGACGTCGCCGACCTCGAAGGCCACCCGGTCCGCGACGCCGTCGCGCGCCGCCCGGCTGCGCGCCCGCGCGACCATCGCCGGATCGACGTCGACGCCCGTGAGCCGGAGCCCCGGGTGCCGCCGCGCGAGCTCAACCGCGAGCCCTCCCGGCCCCGGCCCCACCTCGAGGACGGCCGGCTCCGCGATCCCCGCGACCGCGGCTGCGAGGTCGTCAGCCATCCGCCGGTACAGGTCGCGGAGGAGCCAGCCGAACGTCGCCTCGTACGCCCGCGCGCTCGGCGCCGAGCACGTCGCCCAGCCGCCCGACGCGGGCGATCCATCGCCGGCGACGTCCCGCCGCCGCGACGCCCGGCGCTTCACCGCGACGACGCCCGCGATGCCGGCGAAGACGAGGCCGCCCCGGATGGCGGCACGTCGGCGTCCGCCCGCGCTCACGTGCCCTCGCCGGAGGCAAGCAGCCGGCGCAATCGCGCCAGCGCCTCGTCCACCTCGCGGCCGCGCGCCTCGATCTCATCGAGGAGCTCGAGCGGCGTCCGGGCGTCGACCTCCGCCTTCGCGTTCGGGTTGACCGCCTTCAGGTCGTGGTTGCGCGCCGCGAGCTCCTCGCGGGTGACCGTCCAGGAGCGCGGCGAGTCCGCCCGCGCGGGCGCGAGCGCGAAGAGCTCGTCGAAGCGGTCGAGCGTGAGCGGCTGCTTCTTCGTGACCTTGACGTCGGAGAGGTCGAAGTACCAGGTCCGCTCGGTCGGGCCGCCCTTGACGAAGAACAGCAGGTTCGTCTTCACGCCGGCGCCGGCCGAGGAGAAGACGCCCGGCGGCAGGGAGACGATGCACCAGAGGTCGGTCTCGTCGAGGAGCTTGCGCTTCGTCTGGACGAAGGCCGACTCCGTCGTCCGGAAGAGGACGCCCTCGTCGATGACCATCCCGCAGCGCCCGCCCGGCTTCAGCGCGTCGATCAC
The DNA here is from genome assembly GCA_021802585.1 of Chloroflexota bacterium. Taxonomy (GTDB): domain Bacteria; phylum Chloroflexota; class Limnocylindria; order Limnocylindrales; family CSP1-4; genus CTSoil-043. The sequence goes on along the minus strand of JAJZRQ010000046.1, from coordinate 10,265 downwards.
GTGCTGGAGGAAGAGGACCTGTGTCGCCCTGGTCTTGTAGGCGAAGTGGGTCTGGGCCTCCCTGCCTTCCTTGCCGCCGAACGGCGGGTTCATGAGGACGACGTCGAACTGGTCGGGCGCGCCGCTGAAGAGCCCGCCGTAGACCTCCTGGTGGGTGAGCGTGTTGCCGTGCCAGATGTGCGGATGGTCGATGCCATGGAGGACGAGGTTCGCCAGGGCGATCGGGTACACGAGGTCGGCCTTCTCGCGACCCCAGAACGTCTCCTCGCGGAGGATCCGCAGCTGCTCGGCGGTCGCGCCGTCACCGAGGCGCACCCGCATCCAGTCGAACGCCTGGGCCAGGAAGCCGCCCGTCCCGCAGCCGGGGTCGTAGACCGTCTCGCCGACCATCGGGTCGACCAGCCGGACCATCGCCCGGATCACCTCGCGCGGCGTGAAGAACTGGCCGCCGTCGTTGTTCTTCTCGCCCATCTTGAGGAGCAGGCCCTCGTAGGCCTGGCTCAGCGTGAAGAGGTGCGTCTGGTCGACCGACTCCACCCGGATCTCGTGGACCCGGTCGAGGATGTCGAGGAGGTTCTTCTCCGTGTCGACGCCGACCTTGTCGACGGCGCTCACGACCTGGGCGATCACGCGCTGGCGGGTGCTCGCGCCCGGGCGCTCGGCGAGCCCGCGCAGGTACGGGAGCAGCGCGCCGTTCACGAAGGCCAGGTAGCCGCCCATGGCCGCCGCCGTCAGCTCGGCCCGCTTCGCGCCGTCAGGCGCCGCCCAGTCGCGCCAGCGGAACGGCGCTTCCAGAGAGGGCGCGAACGCGATGCCGAGCGCCGTCGCCTCCTCCGCCTCGATCTCCTCCCGCTCGTCGAGGATGCGCAGGAAGAGGATCCACGACAGCTCGGGCACGTACTGGAGGGCGCCGGCGTAGTTGGCCCGCCGCATGACGTCGGCGATCTGCTTGATTGCGGCATTCACGGATGACGGGGTGGCGAGGCGACGGGCGACGGTCACGCAGGGGCCTCCAGGGCGCGGTCGGCGACGGCGATCACGATCGTGACATCTCGCTGCGCCTGGCGCAGGTCCGTCTGGCTGGGATCAGGGGCCGTGTCGTACATGAAGTCGTTGCGCCGTCGCCGCATCCGCTGGAGCCTCGTGAAGACCGCGTGTCGCCGCTCGCCGGTGAGCACGTCGGCGGCATCGATGGTAGCGGCGTCCGCCCCCTTGCCGGCGTCAATCCGGTAGCCGGCCGCCTGGACGATCACGCGCGCGGCGCGCAGCCCCGCCTCGAACAGCATCGCGTCCGCCCACGCGCCATCAGCCGGTGAGCACGTCGATGGCCCGGTGGCCCACGATCGACCGAACGAACCCTTCCCCCCGGCCATCCCGTTCTTCGAACTCGCCCTGCGTCATCACGACCTCGTTCACGTCACGCCCGAGCTCCCGGCCGGCGGCTTCCAGCGCCCCGGTCAGGGCGTCCCGGTCAGGTCAGCACGAGGCGCTCGATCGAGGGCGGCAGCTCGCTCGCCCGGCCGATCCGCGGCCGATCGAGCAGCCCCATCAGCCCCCCCGCCGACCGCCCGTCTTCGCTGCTGTCCCAACGATGTCGCGGAGTGCGTTCAGCGCGTTGATCGCGTTCGGGAAGCCGGTGTAAGGGACCGTCTGGATGACGATCTCTTCGAGCTCCTTCGCCGTGAGTCCGACGTTGAGTCCGGCAGCAAGGTGGACGCGGAGCTGTGGCTCGCGCGCTCCCAGGCCCGCGAGTAATGCCACTGTGGCGATCTCGCGATCGCGCAGGCTGAGCCCAGGGCGGCTGTAGATGTCACCGAATGCGAACTCGACGATGTACCGGCCGAGATCGCCAAGCGGCGCGATGACCTCCTCGCCTGCGGACCCGTCCACCTCGGAGAGCTTCGCGAGCCCGCGCTCGAACCGGGACTCACTCTCCGTGTTGCCCATTGCTGACCTCCAGGTCTCGGTAGTGCTGGATCTTCTCGGTGATCGCGGCGAGGTTGACCTGGAGGTCCGCGAGATGCTGCTCGATGTCCCGCTGGTGGGCCTCGAGGAGCTCGCGGCGCTCTGGAAGCGTCCGATCGCCGTGCCGACGCAACGCCGCGAACCGCTGCATGACCCGAACTGGCATGCCGGTGGCGCGGAGTCGAGTCAGGAACTCGACCCACGCCAGATCGCCCGCCAGGTAGCGGCGGTGACCGCTGGATGCCCGGCCGACTGGATCGAGCAGTCCTATCCGCTCGTAGTAGCGGAGCGTGTGCGCGCTCAACCCCGTGCGGGCTGCGAATGCGCGGATCGGGATGCCTGTGTCCATGTCGAGGGCAACCTTAGAACTTCGAGCGCGCTCTAAGTCAAGTCCCCTGGTATTGGTTCAGCCGCCGAGGACATCCGTCGCGGATCCGCAGCACGTCCTGAATCGGGGCCTCGGGCATCGACTCCCATCGCCGAGCGCCGCTTGTCCGCGGTCTCATCTGCACCAGGAAGCTTCACTGACGCGGCGCTCACCTCGCCGAACACCTCGCGCAGGAGCGCGGCCGGCAGGGCGTCGATCGCGACACGTTGCGGGTCCAGCGCGGCTCTCGCTCGGTCGATCTCGGCGGGATAGGTCTCCGCAACGCGGTCGACCGCCGCGGCGATGGCCTTCGCGGTCATGTCCCGAGTTGGATCGTTCTCGCGGTAGACGAGCAGGAGGCCGTGGTGCCTCCGGTTCCCGCCAGGGCGACGAAGTCCCGCGCATTCGTCGTCAGGACCAGGGCGATCTCCACCTGGGCGTGATGCCAGCAACGCACTTCGCGCCCTGTGAGGCAAAGGCGGTTGGACAGTCGATCCTCGTGGCCTCTTGCGTGGGGCGTCGGAATCATACAGACTATGAGTCAGATCATAGAAAGGATGATGCACATGCGTCTCGTCGCGGGGGATACCGGGCTGATGGCATTCGCGTACCTCGCCCTCCACGAGGGCGAGCAGAGAACACTTCAGGAGCTGGCGTCGGCCGTCGCGCGCGCCCCGCAGGTTGTCCAGGCAGCCCTTCGGTCCCTGGTCAACGAAGGGCTCGTCATCGCGAGCGCCAAGCCGCCCGGGACCGGGCGAGGAGCGTTGTACAGCGCCAACCGGGCAAGCCCGATCTTCTCGGAACTTCAACAGATTGCCGTCAAGCTCCTCGGAGGGCGCGACATGCTCCGCGAAGCGATCACGGCCAATGACGCGGTAGATGCGGCAGCCATCTTCGGCTCCGTCGCCGCCGGCTCGGACCGGCGCGCCAACTCCCTGTCGGACATCGACCTGCTGGTCATCTTTGCCGACGCTTCCACGCGCGATGACCGGTTCGCGGTCCGGTCCGCCGTATCGCACATCGCCGAGCGGCTCAACCGCGAGATCAGCGTCCAGGCCCACACTCGGTCGGAATGGGAGCAGGGACGACGCGCGAACCGCGTGCTTCGGCGGATTTCGGAGGGCGATCTCCTGGTGTTGAAGGGAGTGATCGGAGCCATGCCCAAGCTCCAGCCCGAGGACCCAAAGACCCTGCGGAGCCTTCTCGAGATGTACGGGACTCTCGATCTTGGTATCGACCCTGACGAGATCGTCGAGCTGCTCGACCAGGCCGATGAGGAGATTCGGGAGGCGGACTGGGATCTGAAGGGCCAGTCCGACCTTGGGGAACGACCGATCGCGGTCTATCGCGAACCGATGGCTCGGCTGGCCGAAGCGCGCGCCGAGCAGTCCGAGGGAGGCCGCGGCCGATAGGCCGCGTGAAGGTCGGTTTCCGACGCGCGGCCGCCATCAGGTCCGGCGCCTTGCGCATTGCTGCGTCCCACTCGCGCTGGGCACGGGCGGACGCTCGCCGCATGGTCCACGGCCGATCAGCGTCGGCAGCGCGGTGACGCGATATTCAGCCATGGGGCTGCCCGGCGTGCCCGACGGGCCCGAGGACCTCGCGCAGGAGCGCGGCCGGCAGCGCGTCGATGGCGACACGTTGCGCGTCCAGCGCGGCTCTCGCCCGGTCGATCTCGGCGAGCTGCTCGCGCAGGCGTGCGGCGATCCGGCGCTGTTCGTCGATCGCGGGGAGGGGCACCTGGACCAGGCCGAGGTTGGCGAGGTTGATCTTGTGAATGCCGGCCGAGGTTCGGAGGCGAGCCTGAACCTGATGGCGCACGAACTTGGTGCGCCAAGCCAGAGACAAGTACTCCGGTGAGAGCATCTGCAGGCTCGGCAGGACTTGGATGAGCAAGTCGGGGTAGAGAACGTCGGTCGGAACCTCGTTCGGCGCGAGCGCCCCGGCGCCGGCCATGTGCAAGCTGCCGTTGCCTCGGACGATGTAGAAAGCACGAGCGTGGACGGCGTTCGACACGGCCTCGGCTGCGTCCGCTTCCATTGGTCGGGTCTGCATCAGATCGAGGGCGCCGTTCCGAGCGGCGGCGAGCGTCAGCACCCGATGGCGAGCATCCGGCGACGCAGCGCGCGACAGGCCCGTCCTGAGGGGTGCGCGAAGCAGGTGGGCAAGTGCGACGGTATGGTCCGTCGCGATCGAGGAGTCGATGGCGTGTTGCAGGACGCCCGCCAGCTCCGCGTCCCGTGTCTCGATCGTCGCTGAGAGCACTGCCGCCTCAGCCAGTTGCTCGCGCAAGCGGGCGGCGATCCGGCGCTGCTCTTCGAGCGGCGGGAGCGGGATGGTCACGGCCTCGAAGGCGGGCTTCGTAATGTGCTGCATCGTCGCGCCATGCACTTGGGCCCGAATGGCGGTCATCGCATGGCGCAGCGCGTAGAAGAAGTAGGACCGGTCCAGCAGGCGCTTGTCCTCCGTGATCTTGAAGATGTGCTGGTTCAGAACGCCCACGTCGCGGTTCCAGATGAACGCGTCGAGTGAGGCCGACCAGGACACGAGGAGGTCACCATCTCGGACGAGATGGCGCTCGTCGACCTCGCCCTCGAATCTGTTGAACTGAGCTGAGGGATCAGTCAGGTTCTCGATCCGAATGATCGGAAGCCCCACCGGGGACCACTCGGACGGCTTGAATGCCCGACCGTTCTGGAATTGGGCGATCTCACCCAGGCGGGCGACCGGCCAGTCGCTCACGCCGCGAACAACCTCGACTTCGTTTCGAGGAGGATGTCCGCCGGGCTGCCCAACGCCTTGAGCGCCGCCAGGCCGCCGGCGGCGACGACCGCGGGGACCTGGAGGACGCCCGGCTGCTCGAGCTCGTCGGTGCCGCCGCGGGCGAACTGGCGGGCGAGGGCGCGCAGGGTGGCGCTCATCGCGGGCGGCAGGCCGGCCAGCCAGGCCGTGTGCTTGTAGTCGAAGGCGTCGGCCCGGGCGACCCGGGTCTTCGGATCGAGGCCATAGCCAAGCTCGGCGAGGACGTCGTAGAGGTCGAAGTCGTCCATCCCTTCGAGCGCCCGGATCACCCCGGCCGATCGACCCCCGTCGGGCAGCGCTGCCAGCAGTCCGGCGCGCTTGGGCGGGAGGATCCAGGCCGCGCGGAAGGCGTCGAGCGAGGGCGCCCGCGCCACCAGTCGTTCGGCGAGGCGCTCCTCGTACTCCTCCAGGCTGATCGGGATCGTCGCGCCGTCGATCGTCGTCAGGATCGCCTTGCCGGCGTCCGAGACGCGGACGTCGATGCCCTGGACCGTGATCCGGCGCTCGGGCGGCTCGCCCGTCGGGGGTTCGGTCGGCTCCGTTCGCTCGGTCGTCGCCCGCGTCCGGAAGGCCTCGCCGAAGAGGCGGGTCGCGGCGGTGTAGTCGAAGACGCGAAACATGAGCTTGCCGGAAGCGGGGTGGAGGCGCGTCCCTCGGCCGATCATCTGGTAGAACGCGATCGGCGAGCGCACGTAGCGGAAGAAGACGATGTTGCGGACGGCCGGGACGTCGACGCCGGTGGTCAGGAGCTCCACGGTGGTCGCGACGAAGTGGTGGCGGGCGGCGCCGCGCAGCTCGGGCAGGGGATCGGGGCCCTGGACGGCGGCGGTGCACTTGAAGGCGTAGCGATCTGCGGGCTTACGGTTCGTCTCGGCGCACCAATGGGCATACCGGTTGTTGAGGGCGATGGCGACGTCGTCGGCGTGGCTGTCGCGGGCGCAGTAGACGATCGTCTTCTGCTCGGGGCCGCCGGTGGCCAGCAGGAGGTCGAAGAGGTCGTCCGCCATGGCGCGGACGCGGTCGGGGAGGACGAGGCGGTCCTCGAACGACGGCGCGCCGTAGTGGTCGCGGGCCTCGGCGGCGGCGAGCTGCTCGCCAGTCATCGTGTCCCAGAGGGGAAGGGGAGCGAGGTCGTCGCGGTCGAGGCCGGTCTCGCGCTCGGCGAAGGGGCTGCCCTCGAGGAAGATATCGCGCCGCACGATCTCGCAGGCGGCGAGGTAGCCGTCCTCGATCCCCCGGCCCAGCTCGTACTCGTAGACGGGGTCGCCGAAGTAGCGGAGGTTGTCGGCGGTGATCGCGGCGTCGGCGGCGATGCCGGGGGTGGTCGTGGGCAGCGCGTTCGTCAGCTGGCGGGGGGTGGCGGTCAGGCCGACCTGGATGGCGTTCGCGTTCCGGGTCAGGACGGTCGACCAGTCGCCCCAGCCGGAGCGATGGCACTCGTCGATGATCACGATGTTGAAGTAGTCGGGCGGGTAGTGCTGCTCGAGGAAGGTGGCCGGAGCGGCGGGCTCGCCTTCGTCGCCGGCTTCCGCTTCGGCGTCGGCGCCCGCGTCCGCGGCGGTGTTCGTCCGGTCCAGGCCCAGCGTCTGGTAGGTGGCCACCAGCACCCGCGCGTTCGGCTGTGCGTTCCCGCCCGAGACGGCTGCGGCGTCGGCCCCGAAGACGTTCTGGAGCGCGCCGAGCGCCTGGCTGCGGAGCTCGTCGCGGTCGACCAGGAAGAGCGCCCGGCGCAGGAGGCCGGCGTCGGCGAGGCGGCGCAGGAGGTGGACCGCGATGTACGTCTTGCCGGCGCCGGTGGCGAGGGAGAGGAGCGCCCGGTTCTCGCCGCGCGCGACCTTCTCGAGGACGGCCCGGATGGCCGCATCCTGGTAGTAGCGGCGCGAGGTCTCGCCGCCGCGATACGGCGTGCTGAGCGGCCGGGCCAGCTCCGAGGTGAGGTCGACGCCGCGAGCGGCCTCCCAGCGGGCGCGGAGCTCGTTCGGGGAGGGGAAGTCGGCCATCGGCGCCGGCGCGGTCGTCAGGTGCGTCGTCGCGTCGAACTCGACGAACAGGTGGCCGTTCGTGCTGTACACGAACGGGACGTGCAGGCGGGCCGCGCTTCGCGCGTACTCCCGCGCGTACTCCTTCGCCTGTTCGAGCCCGCGTGTGGGCGCAGCGTCAGCGCGCTTCGCCTCGACGACCGCGACCGCGACCGCCTGCGCGTCCGGCGCCAGCTTGATCCGCAGCGTGTAGTCCGTCCGCCCCGTTCCCGCGCGCCGCGGCCTACCCTCGACGATCTCGACCGCCCCCGGCGTCTCCTCGCGCCGGATCAGCTCCTCGGTCCAGCCCGCGGCGTGGAGGGCTGGGTCAAGCAGTCTGATCCGGGAATCCACCTCGGTCATCGCCGTTGCTCAGTCAGCTCGATGCAGGGGCCAAGACACGTGAGCCCGGCGTCTTCATTCGGTTGCCATCAGCGCCGCCTGGAGTACGCGCGTGACACCTGCAACCGCCCGCCGAAGGCTGTCGCTCCGTACGCTCGCGTTCTCGATGCTCCAACCGGCATCGCCGTCGATCACGAACTCCACGAGTCGGGAGTTGTAGGCCGGCCCCACCCGTCGCCCGCTACTTGGGCGAGGGACCATGTCGGCCTTGATGTCGCGCCGACGCGAGCCCGCCGCCAGGTGAACCATGGCGTCCTTTGGCTCCGCCACAGCGTCTGGATCGAGAGGAATCCTAGCTGGGCTAACGCCAAGGAACGAACTCAGACGCTCGGCATCTGCAAGGAGCCAGGCTTCGACCTCCCGCACCGCTACGCGGAATGCCATAAGGGGGCTAGGCCTGGGTAGGTACCGCGCGATCAGATCCGGGGCGCAGTCATCGTCATCGAGATCGACCAGAACCAACCACGGTGTTCGGGCAGCGGCCAAGTTGTAGCCGTGAAGGTGGGAAAGCAGGGTCTGGCGTCCGTGTTTGCCGTATGGCGGCCTTGGCGCGCCCCCTGCGGAGATGACCAATCTCGCGAAGACGGCTTCGTCGACCTCACCTTCCACAGCTCCAGAAACCTGCGGTGCATCGCGCACAGCAGTCACTCGGCAAACAGCGGCAGTTGCTCGGCACCGCGCGGCCGAGTCCATGGCAGCACCGCATCGGCCATGGTCAGGCCGCCTCGCAGCAGCGCCTCGATCTCTGCGAATCCGGCAGCACTGCGTATCGTCGTACCCTCAGGATCCGGCCGCAGAATCAATACCTCGTCGAGCCCGACGCCGTCGTCTCGTAGCAGATCACTGGAGTGTGTACTTACGAGCACCTGACGGCTGCTCCGTCGCTGCACGCGTGCGAACATGGCTGGGATCTGCCGAACGATGTCCGGGTGCAGCGACAACTCAGGCTCCTCGAGAAGCAGCGGGCTTGTTCCGTCCAGAAGAGCCCAAAGGAGACCTACGAGCCGGAGGGTGCCGTCGGAGAATTGGGTTTCGTTCTGCCATGCTCCACGCGGCCGCCAGTGTTCGTATCTGCCAACGAGGTGGGGCGTACCGCGCTTGTCTCGGTCAAGTTTGAGCTCAACAAGCTGCGGCACTGCGAACCGGAGCGCTCTGGTGATGCGGCGCAGCCGTGCTTCGCGCGTGTTGGCGGGAGTGCCTGCCAGCTGCTCGAGGAAATCTCCACCGAACGGGTCGTTCGCCCGACCGACAGAGCGATCCGGCTCGCGCACCAACTGCGGCACGAGGTGCAGGTACCGAACGCCGGCGAAGAAGCCGGCGAGATCACGAAACGGCCGGTTGACGTTGACCTGTTCGAGGTACGTCTGCGTGCGACGCTCCGGATCGGCGACATCATCCGTGTCCGGCCTCTCGACAACCGCGACGCCTTCGTGGACAACGAGTTCACGCTTGATAATGAGCTCGTGCTTGCCCTCTTGTCCGAAGGCCAACTCGTAGCGCCAGAGATCGGCCGCGTCGTCGCGACCGACCGAGACCCGGATGGCGACATCGGGGTTCTGACGCGCAGCGAGAGAGCGCAGCCGTGACACGCCCCCTCGCTGGTGGACCGCTGCCAGGAGCCCTCCACCAACGCTCGACACATCACGCAGGAAGCGGATGGCGTCCAGGAAGTTGGACTTGCCGGACGCGTTGGGCCCCACGAGAAACGACCGGCGCGCGATGTCGACGTCCACGCGCGTGAAGTTGCGCCAGTTCTCAAGTGTCACATGAGTCAGGCGCAGGGGCAGACGCGAGCCTGAGGCGCGAGTCTCGATCGCATGCTGGTTTGTCCGTCCCAGGCCGTCCGGCCAGAGAACGCCCGCGTCAACCATGCCATCAGACTAACCCGAACGGGCAGGCCTGTGGCACAAAACCAGCAGCAGACCAGGGTCTCCCAGCCTGCCTGTCCGATGAGCGGACGGTAGCGACTACTTGGCCTTCCGCTTCGGCTCGCGCTGGCTGAGCGCGCTGCCCGCGGCCGACTTGGAGGCCTTGCTGGTCCTCCCGTCCTTGAGCACCTTGCTGGCGGCGCTGGCCGCCTTGGCGCTCGTGACCTTCTTCGCCAAGTTTCTCACCTCCTTTCCCGGTGAGTGAGGAGCGAAGAGTTCAACTACACCCGCTCGTGGAGCCGCAGTTGAGGCACTTGTAGCAGCTGCCGTTGCGGACCATGATCGAGCCGCAGTCGGCGCAGGAGGGCGCGTCCTCCTGGATCTTGAAGGCAGCCCGCTCGGCCCCGAGCGAGGCAGCGATTGCCGACGCGCCGGCCCGCTTCCCCTTCCCGCTGCCGTTGCCGTTGCCATTGCCGCTCCCGTTCGCGCGGCCGCCCTTCGCCGGCTCGACGACCGGGAGATCGAGCCTGCCGGTGAGCGCCGGCGGGGACGCCGCGGCGGGCGCCTCGGCCACCGCCATCACCGTCGCCGTCGCCGTCGGCGGCTCGTTCGCCTCGTCGATCCCGAGCGGGCCCTCCTCGGCCTCCGAGGCGTAGGCCGCGCTGATCGCGGGCGGCATCGCGGCGGAGCCGCTCGGCGTCACCCCGAACCCGAATGGCGCCCCGCCGATCGCGCTGCGCTCCTGGATCCCGAGCGCCGCCCGGTCGTCGCCGGTGAGGAACCGGCTCCCGAGCCAGCGGAAGATGTAGTCCACGATCGACTTCGCGATCGGGATCTCGCTGT
>JAJZRQ010000004.1 GCA_021802585.1 Chloroflexota bacterium | reverse complement strand
GCGGGGGCCGACGTCCGCGCGGTGGAAGAGTCCGCATCGCCCGCGGGGCTCGAGGTGGGGGTCACCACGCCGCGCGGCCGCCTCCGCCTCGCCCTCCCGCTCGTCGGCCGGTTCAACGTCCCCAACGCCCTCGCGGTCGTGGCGCTCGGCGAGCTCCTGGAGCTCGACCCGGCGGCGGTCGTCGGCGGGCTCGGCGGGTTCCGCGGGGTCCGCGGCCGGATGGAGCGGGTCGACTGCGGCCAGCCGTTCGTCGTCGTCGTCGACTACGCGCACACCCCGGCGTCCCTCGCCGCCGTGCTCGACGAGCTCGCCCCGCTCGTCCGCGGGGATGGCGGTCTCGTCGCCGTCTTCGGCTCGGCTGGCGAGCGCGACGTCGCGAAGCGCGCGATCCAGGGCCGCGTGGCGGGGGCGCGCTGCCGCCTCGTCGTCCTCAGCGACGAAGACCCCCGGGGCGAGGATCCCGAGGCGATCCTCGCCGCGATCGCCACGGGCGCCGAGGAGGCCGGGCTCCGCCGCGGGCACGACCTGCTCCTCGTCGCGAATCGGGAGGACGGCATCCGCGCGGCGCTCGGCCGCGCCCGGCCGGGCGATGTCGTCCTCCTCGCCGGGAAGGGCCACGAGCTGAGCATCCTCTACGCCAACCACGCGCTCCCGTGGGACGAGCGGGCCGTCGCGGAGCGCCTCCTCGCCGAGCTCGGGCACGCCAGGGCCCGGGACGGCGGCCCGCCCGGGACGGCGGGCGACGTGGGCGACGCGGGGAACAGCGACGCGGGGGTTCCGTGACGGCCCTGCTATCCTCGGCGGACCGATGTCGATCGAGCAGCTCCCGGGCCCCGGCGCTCCGGCGGTCCCGCCGCCGGAGGCGAAGCCGCGGCGCCCGTCGACGGGTCGGCGGGGCCGCGGCGACGGACGCCCGATCCCCGTCCTCCGGCGAGAGCTCCTCGCGACCGTCGCGGCCCATTCGCCGGGAGCCGACCTCGCCGAGATCGGCCGCGCGCTCGACTTCGCGATCGTCGCCCACGAGGGCCAGTTCCGGGCCACGGGCGAGGCGTACGTCAGCCACCCGATCGCCGCCGCCCACGCCCTCGCCGAGCTCGGGCTCGACACGGCGACGATCCAGGCCGCGCTCCTCCACGACGTCCCCGAGGACACGGAGTTCGGCCTCGCCGACGTCGAGGAACGCTTCGGCGCCGAGGTTGCCCAGCTCGTCGACGGGGTCACGAAGCTGTCGAAGTTCTCGACCCATTCCCACGAGGAGCAGCAGGCCGAGAACATCCGGAAGATGCTCCTCGCGATGGCCCAGGACATCCGGGTCGTCCTCATCAAGCTCGTCGACCGGCTCCACAACATGCGGACCCTCGGCGCGCTCCCGCCGGAGAAGCAGGTGCGGATCGCGCGCCAGACGATGGAGATCTACGCGCCGCTCGCGGAGCGGCTCGGGATCTGGCAGGTGAAGTGGGAGCTCGAGGACCTCTCCTTCAAGACCCTCGACCCCGAGCGCTACCGCGAGCTCGCGGCGAACCTCGACACGCGGCGCCGCCAGCGCGAGACGTACATCGAGCGGGCGATCGCGACCCTCGAGCCGGAACTCGCGAAGGCTGGGATCACGGCCGACCTCAACGGCCGCCCGAAGCACCTGTACAGCATCTGGAAGAAGATGCAGCGGAAGGCGGCGGCGTTCGGCGAGATCTACGACGTCTACGCGATCCGGATCCTCGTCGACGAGGTCCGCGATTGCTACGCCGCACTCGGCGTCGTCCACAGCCTCTGGAAGCCGATCCCGAACCAGTTCGACGACTACATCGCCGTCCCCAAGCCGAACGGCTACCAGAGCCTCCACACCGCGGTCATCGCCCTCGACGGGAAGCCCCTCGAGATCCAGATCCGGACCCACGCGATGCACGCCGTGAGCGAGGTCGGGATCGCCGCCCACTGGCGGTACAAGGAGGGCTCCCGGGCGGAGCGCGACTACGACGCGAAGCTCGCCTGGCTCCGCCAGCTCATGGACTGGCAGCGCGAGGTCTCCGACGCCCGGGAGTTCGTCGAGGGGATCAAGCTCGACATCTTCCAGGACCAGGTCTTCGTCTTCACCCCGAAGGGCGACATCAAGGACCTCCCGGCGGGCGCGACGCCGCTCGACTTCGCCTACCGGATCCACACCGACGTCGGCCACCGGACGATCGGGGCGAAGGTGAACAACCGGCTCGTCCCCCTCGACTCCCGGCTGCGCAACGGCGACATCGTGGAGATCGTCACGACGCGTGCCGGCCACGGCCCGTCGCGCGACTGGCTGGGGATCGTCCGGACCTCCCACGCCCGGGAGAAGATCCGGCAGTGGTTCAAGAAGAAGGATCGCGACGAGAACATCGTCCACGGCCGGGAGGCCCTCGAGCGCGAGCTGAAGCGCCTCGCCCGGACGACGATCGCCGCCGTCGGGCACGAGCGCCTCCTCGAGGTGGCGAAGCCACTCGGCCACGAGACGCTCGACGACTTCTACGCCGCGATCGGCTACGGCGCGGTGTCCGCCCAGTCGGTCGTCATGCGCCTCGGGGTCGTCGACGACGGCCAGCTCGCGCTGCCGACGACGGCCCCCACGCCGACCCGCGCCGGAGGCGTCCGGGTGAAGGGCGTCGGCGACCTCCTCGTCCGCTTCGGGAAGTGCTGCCACCCGATCCCCGGGGACCCGATCGTCGGGTTCATCACCCGCGGGCAGGGGGTCACGGTCCACCTCAGCCGCTGTCCGACGATCGTGAACGAGCGCGAGGTCGCGCGCCTCATCGACGTCGAGTGGGAAGCCGCGCCGGCCCAGACGTACCCGATCGCGATCCGCGTCGAGGCCCACGACCGGACGGGGCTCCTCAACGACATCGCCGGGGCGGTCGCCGAGAGCAAGGTGAACATCGTGGCGGCCAACCTGTCGGTCACGAACGACCACACCGCGGTCGTCGTGGCCACGCTCCAGGTCGCCTCGGTGACGCAGCTGGCCCGCGTCATGGGCCGGATCGAGCAGGTCAAGGACGTCGTCAGCGTCCAACGCGACTTCGGGTGAGGCGGGAGGCGGTCCGGCCTGACGGGGCCCGGCCCGGCATCGCCAACGGCTGGTACCCGCACCGCTAGACTCACCCCCGATGCCGACCTTCCGCGCCCCCCGGGGCACCCGCGACCTCCTCCCGGCCGATCGTGCTCCGTTCACCCGCCTCGAGCGGATCGCCCGCGACCTCGCCCTGCGCTATGGCTACCACGAGATGGAGACGCCGCTCTTCGAGCAGGGCGCCGTCTTCGAGCGGGGGATCGGCGAGGCCACCGACGTCGTGGAGAAGGAGCTGTTCCGGGTCGCCCCGAGTCGCGGCGAGGAGCGCGAGCGCTGGGCGCTGCGGCCCGAGGCGACAGCCGGGATCTGCCGGGCGTACGTCGAGCACGGGATGCAGACGTGGCCCCAGCCGGTGCGGCTCACGCTCACCGGCCCGATGTTCCGCTACGACCGGCCCCAGGCCGGCCGCTACCGCCAGTTCTGGCAGTGGGACGTCGAGGCGATCGGCGACCCCGGCCCGGCGGTCGACGCCGAGCTCGTCGTCCTCGGCGCGCGCTTCTACCGCGAGGCGGGCCTCGACGACGTCGAGGTGCTCCTCAACTCGATCGGTGACGCGACGTGCCGCCCGGCGTACGTGGCAGAGCTGGCGGCGTACTTCCGCCGCCACGAGGCCGCCCTCCCGGACGTGGAGCGCGCCCGGCTCGCCACGAGCCCGCTCCGGCTCCTCGACTCGAAGGAGCCGGCGATGGCGGCGCTCGTCGCCGCGGCGCCGAAGATCACCGACCGCCTCTGCGAGGCGTGCGCCGCGCATTTCGCGGCCGTGCGGGACCACCTCGACGCTCTGGGGATCCCGTACCGGATCGAGCCGGCGCTCGTCCGGGGCCTCGACTACTACACCCGCACCGCCTTCGAGTTCTACCGCCACGGAGCCGAAGGGCAGCAGCAGGCCCTCGGCGGGGGTGGCCGCTACGACGGCCTCGTCGAGCTCCTCGGGGGGAAGCCGACGCCGGGGATCGGCTTCGCCCTCGGCCTCGACCGCGTGGTCCTCGCCCTCGAGGCAGCGGGCGCCGATGCGGCCCCGGTCGGCACGCCGATCGCCGTCGTCGTCGGCGCCGACCCGGCGGACACGGCCGGCCGCCTCGCGGTCGCCACGAGGCTTCGCGACGCCGGGCTCGCGGTGGGGGCGGACCTTTCAGCGCGAAGGCTCGGCCGCCAGCTCGAGGCCGCGGTCCGCGACGGGGCCCGGTTCGCCGTGATCCTCGGCGACGAGCTTGGCGACGGGGCGGTCCAGCTCCGCGACCTGGACGCGGCGGCGCAGAAGCTCGTCCTCGTCGACGACCTCGTCGCCCTCCTCCGGCGCAAGTCGGCGGGCTGACGCGCAAGGCGGCGGCGCCGTGGCCGCGCCCCGCGGGTCCCGGCGCCGGCACGGCCGCGGACGGTGCTTGACGGCCGGTCGACAATCGAGCGATCCCGGGCCTTCCCCGCCGGCCCGGCGTCGCGAGGGCACGAGATGAACCTCCCCGGCCCGTTCCCCGCCAGCGTCCTCCGCCCGCCATCGCCCTCGGCGACGTGCACCTGCGAGCACTGGGTCCACTGCGACCACGCCTGCCACGGCCGCCGCTGCGACCCGACGGAGAACACGTGCGATGTGGCGTACCTCCCTGACGAGGGCGGACTCGCCCGCTGGGGCTGCCCGGAGTGCACGCCGGGCGACGGCGCGCCGCACTTCCTCGGCTGCGAGCTCATCGGCTGGCACGTGCCGGCCCGCCGGGTCACGCTCGGCGGCTGAAGGCCTCGGCGGGCCGGCGTCCGCTCGCGGCCCCGGCGTCCGCGGGCCGCGCCGCGGCCGGCCGGCCGGCCCCGTCCCGTGTCGCGGCGCGCCGGCCTCCCGATCCCGGCGGCCGAGCGGCTACCATGACGAGGCCATGACCGAGCCGACCGCCAGCCTCGCCACGCCCTACCGCACCCACACCTGCGGCGCCCTCCGCGCGGGCGACGCTGCGACCGACGTCCGCCTCGCGGGCTGGGTGCACCGCCGTCGCGACCACGGCCAGCTCGTCTTCCTCGACGTCCGCGACCGCCACGGGATCACCCAGGTCGTCGTCGACGCGGCGGACGCCCCCGAGGCCCACGCCGTGGCCGTCCGCTGCCGGAACGAGTTCGTCGTGAGCGCCGTGGGGACGGTCGCGCCCCGCCTGCCCGGCACGGAGAACCCGCGCCTCGCCACGGGCGCCGTCGAGGTCCAGGCCCGCGAGCTCACGATCCTCTCCGAGGCGAAGACGCCGCCGTTCTACATCAACGAGCCCGACGCGCCCGTCGACGAGTCGCTCCGGCTCACGTACCGCTACCTCGACATCCGGCGCGAGCCGATGCTCGCCCGGCTCCTCCTCCGGTCGCGGCTCATCTCCGAGATCCGGCGGGTCCACGAGGCGCACGGCTTCGTCGACGTCGAGACGCCGATCCTCATCAAGAGCACGCCGGAGGGCGCCCGCGACTTCATCGTCCCCTCGCGGCTCCAGCCGGGCACGGTCTACGCCCTCCCGCAGAGCCCCCAGCAGCTGAAGCAGCTCCTCATGGTCGCCGGGATGGACCGCTACTACCAGATCGCCCGCTGCTTCCGCGACGAGGACCTCCGCGGCGACCGCCAGCCCGAGTTCACCCAGCTCGACCTCGAGATGAGCTTCGTCACCGAGGAGACGGTGATGGGCTTCGTCGAGACGATGGCGATCGAGGTCTCGCGCGCCGTCGCGCCGGCCCGGCGGATCCAGGAGGTCCCGTTCCCGCGCTTCACGTATGACGAGGCGCTCGAGCGGTTCGGGTCGGACAAGCCGGACCTCCGCTTCGGGATGGAGCTCGTCGACCTCGCCCCCGACCTTCGCGCCCCGGACGGGCGCCCGGACTCGGGGTTCCGGGTCTTCGACGAGACGCTCGCGACGGGCGGGCGCGTGAAGGGGATCGTCGTGCCCGGCCTCGCCGGCGCGAGTCGCTCGCAGGTGGACGAGCTCACCGAGACGGCGAAGCGCTTCGGCGCGCGCGGCCTCGTCCACCTCGCGCTCGCGGCCGACGGGATCCACGGCCCGACCGTGAAGTTCCTCGGCGAGGATCGGGCCCGCGCGATGGCCGCGCGCGCCGGGGCGGGGGAGGGCGACCTCCTCCTCGTCGTCGCCGACGCGCCCGCGGTCGTCGCCGACGTCCTCGGCCGCCTCCGGGCCGAGCTCGGGCTCCGCCTCGGGCTCGCCGACCCGGACGTCCTCGCGTACTGCTGGGTCCATCGCTTCCCGATGTACGAGTGGGACGAGGAACGGCAGGGCTGGCACGCCACGCACAACCCGTTCTCGGGGGTCGTGCCCGAGGACGAGCCGCTCCTCGTCACCGCGTCCGGCGACCCGTACCGGCCATCGCACGAGGATCCCGCCGGCCGCGCCCGGGCGATGCAGTACGACATCGCCCTCAACGGCTGGGAGCTGGGCGGCGGCTCGGTGCGGATCCACCGCCGCGAACTCCTCGAGCGGAGCTTCGCCCTCCAGGGCCACAGCCGCGCGGCAATGCACGACAAGTTCGGGGGAATGCTCGAGGCGTTCGACTACGGCGCCCCGCCGCACGGCGGCATTGCCCTCGGGATCGATCGCTGGGCAATGATCCTCGGCTACCAGGCGAACATCCGGGAGGTCATGGCGTTCCCCAAGACGACGTCGGGGAGCGACCTCATGCTTGACGCTCCGTCGGCGCCCGACCCCGGCCAGTACGCCGAGCTCGGCCTCCGGTTCGTCGGGGTCCCCGGTCGCGACGACAGCTGACCGGCCGGCGCCGCGGCCACGGCCCGCCGCCGCGCCCCCGGCACGGGGCGCCGCGCCCCCGGTGACGAGGCCACCGGGCCCTCGCGGGCGCCCGGCGGCTCGCTGGGGGACAATACCGCTGCGTCACCCGGGACGCGATCCCGTCCCGCAGCGGAGGCCGGCGAGATGACCACCCAGTTCGTCGTGCAGCTGGACAACCGGCCCGGCTCGTTTGCCGCCCTGACGCGGGCGCTCGCAGAGCGGGGCGTCGACCTTCGCAGCATCTCCGGCGGCGGGACCGGCGAGCACGCCTATGTCGTCCTCACCGCGACGGACGCCGACGCCGCCCGGGCGGTCCTCCGGACGAGCGGCTATCCCTTCGTCGAGGGGGCCACGATCGTCGTCCAGGTCGAGGGCCGGCCCGGCGGGCTCGCCGCGGTCGCGGAGAAGCTCGCCGCGGCGGGCGTCGACATCCGGAGCGTCCTCTTCGTCGGCTCCGCAGCCGGCCTCGTGGAGACCGCGATCGCCGTCGACGACATCGAGCGGGCCCGCGAGGTCCTCGGGATCGACTGAACGCCAGCGTCGATCCGGCACGCCCCGGCCGCACGGGCTCTGCCGCGCCCCGGCGCTGCCGCGCGCCGATCGATCGCGCTACGCTCCCCGCCACTCGGAGGTGCTCATGCCGAAGGCCGAACGGATCGCCGACGTCCTCGCGGGGCGGACGCCGCCCGGGGCGCCCGTCACCGTCCAGGGCTGGATCCGCACGCGCCGCGATTCGAAGGCCGGCCTCTCCTTCCTCCACCTCCACGACGGCTCCTGCTTCGCCGCCCTCCAGGTCGTCGCGCCGGCGACCCTCGACAACTACGCCGATGAGGTCCTGCGCCTGACGGCCGGCTGCGCCGTCACCGCGAGCGGCACCCTCGTCCCCTCCCAGGGCCAGGGCCAGGCGCTGGAGCTCGTCGCCGACTCCGTCGAGGTCGTCGGCTGGGTCGACGACCCGGAGACGTACCCCATCCAGCCGAAGCGGCACACGTTCGAGTACCTCCGCGAGGTGGGGCACCTTCGGGTGCGGACGAACACCATCGGCGCCGTGGCCCGGGTCCGGCACAGCCTCGCGATGGCGATCCACCGCTTCTTCGACGAGCGCGGGTTCTACTGGGTCCACACGCCGATCGTGACGGCGAGCGACGCCGAGGGCGCCGGCGAGATGTTCCGCGTCTCCACGCTCGACCTCGGGAACCTCCCCCGCACCCCGGACGGGGCGATCGACTTCGCCGAGGACTTCTTCGGCCGGCCGACGTACCTCACCGTCTCCGGCCAGCTGAACATCGAGAGCTACTGCCTGGCCCTGACCCGCGTCTACACGTTCGGCCCGACGTTCCGCGCCGAGAACTCGAACACGAGCCGCCATCTCTCGGAGTTCTGGATGGTCGAGCCCGAGATCGCCTTCGCCGATCTCGGCGACAACGCCGACCTCGCCGAGGACCTCCTCCGTTCCGCGTTCCGCGCCATCCTCGACGAGCGCGCGGACGACCTGGCGTTCTTCGCCGAGCGCATCGACCGGGAGGCGATCACGCGCCTCGAGGCGCTCGTCGCCTCGAGCTTCGCCCGGATGGAGTACACGGAGGCCGTCGAGGTCCTCCAGCGGTCGGGCCGCGCGTTCGAGTTCCCGGTGGCGTGGGGCCTTGCCCTCCAGGCCGAGCATGAGCGGTACCTCTGCGAGGAGTACGCGAAACGCCCGGTCGTTGTCGTCAACTACCCCAAGGAGATCAAGGCGTTCTACATGCGCCTGAACGACGATGGGCGGACGGTCGCGGCGATGGACGTCCTCGCCCCCGGCATCGGCGAGATCGTCGGCGGGAGCCAGCGCGAGGAGCGCCTCGACGTGCTCGACGCGCGAATGCGGGAGCTGCACTTCGACCCCGCGGCGTACTGGTGGTACCGCGACCTCCGGCGGTACGGCACCGTGCCGCACGCGGGCTTCGGGCTCGGGTTCGACCGCGCCGTGGCCTACGCGACCGGGATGGCGAACATCCGCGACGTCATCCCGTTCCCGCGCACGCCGGGGAGCGCCGACTTCTAGCTCCGGGGCGGGAAGCCCGGGCCGGGAGGTCCGTCAGCCGGCCGTCCGGGGCGGCTCCGGGGGCTCGTCCGGGCCGGCCGCCGCAGGCGATCCCCACTCGTGGTGCCGTCCGGCGGGCGGCTCCGGGGGCCCCTCGAACGGCGGGAGGTCGTCCCGCGGCGTGTCGAGGTCGTACGTCGCGCCAGGGTCCCCGAGCTCCACGAGACGGATGCCGACGGTTGCCGCCAGGGCGTCGACGAGGGCGCCCGGCGCAAGCCCCGGGTCCAGCGCCCGGAACGCCTCGAGGTGGACGATGGGGACGAGCGCGGGCCAGCCGGCCTGGCCCCGGAACGCGGGGCGAAGCAGCGCCGACGGATCGGTCCCGTGGGCCTCGATGAGCGAGGTGACGGTCTCCGCGTCCACCCAGCCCATCCGGGCCGGCCAGACGAGGGCGGCGGTGGTGGCGTCCACCTCGGCCCGGGCGACGTCGATCCCGCGGCAGGCCTGCCCGACCGGGCCGGCGGCGCCGGGGGCCGGCGCCGCGAGGACCGCCACCGAGCCGGCGAGCGCCGCGGCGACGGCCCCGTCGGGGTCCGCTGCGACGACGACGACCGGAAGGGCGCCGCCGGCCCAGGCCGCGTCGACGAGGCGCCGGGCGTTCGGGACCCCGTCGACCGCGTGGAGGGCGGTCGCGAGGTCGGCGGCGAGGACGACGGCGGCGACGGTCACGCCCCGATGCTAGCAGGCCGTCGCGGCCTGCCGGCACGGGCGTCGCGCGCGGCGCAGGGCGCGATGTGCGACGATCCGCCCGCCCATGAGGAACGAGGAGCCCCGTCCCGCCGTGCCCGCCGTCGCCGCTCCCGTCCCCGCCGCCGGCGCCGGGCCCTCCGCCGTTCGCGCCGACGTCCGGAACGTCGCGATCGTCGCCCACGTCGACCACGGGAAGACGACGCTCGTCGACGGGATCCTCCGCCAGGGCGGGGCCTTCCGCGCGAACCAGGCCGTCGTCGACCGGGTCATGGATTCGATGGACCTCGAGCGCGAGAAGGGGATCACGATCCTCGCGAAGCAGACGACCGTCGTGTACCGGGGGACGACGATCAACATCGTCGACACCCCCGGTCATGCCGACTTCGGCGGCGAGGTCGAGCGGAGCCTCAACCTCGTCGACGCGGTCCTCCTCCTCGTCGACGCCGCGGAGGGCCCGCTCCCCCAGACGCGCTACGTCCTCCAGAAGGCGATGGCCCGCCGCCTTCCCGTCGTCGTCGCCCTCAACAAGATCGACCGCGGCGACGCGCGGCCGGCCGAGGTCCTCGACGACGTCTACGAGCTGTTCATGGACCTCGGCGCGGACGAGCACCAGATCGAGTTCCCGGTCGTCTACACGAATGCGAGGGCGGCGACGGCGACGACCGACCCGGCGGTCCCAGGCACCGACCTCCGGCCGCTCCTCGACCTCCTCGTGGCCGTCACGCCGCCGCCGACCCACACGCCGGGGCACCCGCTCCAGCTGCTCGTGACGAACCTCTCGGCGAACGACTACGTCGGGCGGATGGCGATCGGGCGCGTCGTGAACGGGACGATCCGCGTCGGCCAGCGGATCGCCGTCCTCCGCGAGGAGCCGGACGACACCGCCGGGGCGATCGAGCCGGGGCGGACGGTGACGCTGGCGGGCACTGTCACGAGCCTCCAGACAGCCCGCGGCATCGAACGGGTCGACATCGTGGAGGCGGGGCCGGGAGACATCGTGTCCGTCGCCGGCATCCCGGAGGTCACCATCGGGGACACGCTCACCGACCCCGCCGACCCGCGCCCGCTGCCGCGGATCGAGGTAGACGAGCCGACGCTCCGCATGACGTTCGGGGTGAACACGTCGCCGCTCTCCGGGCGCGAGGGGAAGTACCTCACGAGCCGCCACCTCCGCGCGCGGCTCGAGCGGGAGGTCCTCGGCAACGTGGCGATCCAGTTCTTCCCGACCGAGACCGGCGACACCTACGAGGTCCGGGGGCGGGGCGAGCTCCAGCTCGCCGTCCTCGTCGAGCAGATGCGTCGCGAGGGCTACGAGCTCCAGGTGAGTCGCCCGGAGGTGATCCTCCACGAGGTGGGGGGCGAGGTCCACGAGCCGTACGAGCGGATCACGATCGACATCCCGCCCGACTACATCGGCGAGGTCCAGGCCGGGCTCGCCGGCCGGAAGGGCCGCCTGGAGCAGATGTCGACCGACGCCGACGGCCGCGTGCGGATGGAGTTCGTCCTCCCGGTCCGCGGGCTCATCGGCTACCGTGGCCAGCTCCTCACCGAGACCCGCGGGACGGCCCTCCTCCACCAGATCGGCGAGGGCTACGGCCCGTGGGCCGGCGAGGTGACCCACCGCACGAACGGGGTTCTCGTCGCCGACCGCCCGGGGACGAGCAACGCGTACGCCCTGTTCAACCTCCAGGATCGCTCCGAGCTCTTCGTCGGCGCGGGCATCGAGGTCTACGAGGGGATGGTCGTCGGCGAGAACGCGCGGTCGGGCGACATGGACGTCAACGTCACGAAGGAGAAGAAGCTCACGAACATCCGGACCCACGCCCACGACGAGGCCCTCCGGCTGACCCCGCCCCGCCCGATGACCCTCGAGGCGGCGATCGAGTTCATCGGCGAGGACGAGCTCGTCGAGGTGACGCCGGGCTCGATCCGCCTGCGGAAGCGGCTCCTCTCCGTCCACGACCGCCGCCGCCAGGCAGGCCAGCGCGCCGAGGCACGGCGGGCCGCCGCCTCCTGACGCGCCGCCTCCCGCCGCGTCCCTGGGCGCACCCGACCGGGCTACCATCTCGGTCATGGAGCCGATCGCGGGCCGGCGCCTCCGCCGGGCGGCCCTGGCGAGCGTCGCGGGGGCCGGGGCGCTCGCCGCGACGACCGTGGCGGTCGGGCTCCTCGAGGGTTCGGTCGGGGTCGGCAACGCCTCGGCAACGTACCTGCTCGCGGTCGTCGCGATGGCGGTCGCCTTCGGGATCCCGGCGGCCGTCGCCACGGCGATCGGGTCGTTCGTCCTCTACGACCTCGTCTTCATCCAGCCGACCGGCCTCCTCGCCGTCGCCGATCCCGAGGAGTGGCTCAACCTCCTTCTCCTCCTCGTCCTCGGCGTCGTCGTCGGCCAGCTCGCCGGCATGCAGCGGGCGCGGGCGGAGGCCGCGCTCCTCCGCGAACGCCAGGCGCGGGCCCTCTACCGGATCGGCCGCGCGCTCGCGACGAACCCGACCGGCGCGGCGCTCGGCGAGGTCGTTCGGGTCCTGGCGGGCGAGACCGCCGCGACCCGGGCCTGGATCGCCCTGGGACCGCCGGGCGGGGCCGAGCGGGTCACCGCCGACAGCGGAGGCGACGGCCGGGCGGCGGTCGGCGCCGCGCACCAGGTCCTCCGGCGCCAGCCCGGCGACGAGCCGCCCGCGTGGGTCCGGGTCCACGATCCGCGGGCCGCGGCGGGGACGGCCGACGCGCACGTCGAGGCCTACCGCGTCCCGATCTCCGTGGGCCGCGAGGAGCGGGGCTCGCTCTGGATCACGCGGCCGCGCTCCGCCGGACGCCCGGGTCGGGGCGACTCGCGCGTGCTCGCGGCCGCGGCCGACCAGGTCGGCCAGGCGCTCGAGCGGGACCGCCTCGCCGAGGAGGCGACGAGCGCCGAGGTCGCCCGTCGGAGCGAGGCCGCGAAGACCGCGCTCCTCGACTCCGTGTCCCACGACCTCCGGACGCCGCTCGGGTCGATTCGCGCCGCCGCGGGAAGCCTCATGGACCCCGCGTTCGACGGCGCGCCGGCCGCCCGCGTCGAGCGGGCGGCGACGATCGACCGGGAGGCGGAGCGGCTGAACCGACTCGTCTCGAACCTCCTCGACCTCAGCCGGATCGAGGCCGGCGATCTCCGGGCGCGGCCGGAGCCGTTCGCGCTCGAGGACCTCGTCGCGGCCGGCCTCGAGCGCCTCGCCGCGGCGCTCGCCGGCCGCCCGGTGACGGTGACGATGCCGGACGACCTCCCGCCCGTGAACGTGGACCCGGTCTTCATCGACCAGGTCCTCGCGAACCTCCTCGAGAACGCTGCCGTCCACGCCGCCCCCGGAGCGGCGGTCCGCGTCGGCGCCGTCGAGGCCGCGCCCGGCGTCGTGCGGCTCACGGTGGAGGACGGCGGCCCCGGCGTGCCGGACGCGGCGCTCGGCGGACTGTTCCGCAAGTTCAGCCGGGTGGCGCGGGGCGGCCCCGACCGGCGCGGCTCCGGGCTCGGGCTGGCGGTCGTGAAGGGCCTCGTCGAGGCGATGGGCGGGCGTGTCGCCGCCCGGCGGGCCGGGATCGGCGGGCTCGCGATCGACGTGGACCTCCCCGCGGCCCCGTTCCCGCCGCGCGGGGACGCGGGAGCGGAGCCGCCGGGGGTGGGCGCGTGAAGGGCGAGCCGCCGCCGGGCGCCCGGATCCTCCTCGTCGAGGACGACCCGGCGACGCGACGCGAGGTCGCGGCGTACCTGGCGATCCACGGCTTCCGCCTCGTCGAGGCGGCCGACGCCGCGGAGGCGCTCGCGCGCTGGGAGGCGCAGCGGCCGGACCTCGTCCTCCTCGACCTCGGGCTTCCCGACGCCGACGGGTCGCTCTTCATCCGCCGGATCCGGCGCGACGCGTCGACGCCGATCGTCATCCTGTCCGCGCGCGACCGGGAGGAGGCGAAGGTCGCCGCCCTCGAGCAGGGCGCCGACGACTTCGTGACGAAGCCGTTCGGGGCGGCCGAGCTGCTGGCCCGCCTCCGGGCGGTCCTCCGGCGGGCCGCCGGCCCGGCGTCGGACGCGACGGGCGAGATCCGCCTCGGGTCGCTCGTCGTGGACGTCGGGGGGCACGCCGTGACGGTCGAGGGCCGGGCGGTCCACCTCACGCCACGGGAGTTCGAGGTCCTCAAGGTCCTCGTCGCGCACGCCGGCCGGCTCGTGACGCACGGGCGGCTCCTCCGCGCCGTGTGGGGCACGGCATATGCCGACGAGGCCCACTACATCCACGTCTACGTGAGCCAGATCCGCCGGAAGCTCGCCGCGGCGGACCGGACGGGCGCGCTCCACGACCTCATCGTCGCGGAGCCCGGGGTCGGCTACCGGGTCCGGCTGCCCCTGGCGGAGCGTTCCTGAGCGTTCCTTGAGCGCCCCGCAGGGGTGCCGGGCGGCGGCCTCTTGGGGGTGGAGCGGATGCTGGGGACATGGATGCACGGGACCAGGGCACGGGGCTGCCCGGCGGGCGGGCCGCAGGCGCTGACGCGGAGCCTGACGACGCCGCGGCGCTCGCCGAGGCGGAGCTCCGCGCGGCGATCGCCGTCGTCGCGCTCCGTCCGGGATACCGGGTGATCGTCTGCGGGATGGCGACCGAGCCCCGTCTCGTCGCCCGGCTCGACGCTCTCGCCGCCGCGGAGGGCGTGGTCCTCGATCGACGGATCCGCCCCGGAGGCGGGCTCGACGTCGTCGTGCGCTGCGCCTGAGGTGGCCGCGCTCGCGCCCCGCGGGGAGGGGCTCCTCCAGGGCCGGAAGCCCGGCGACCGGCGCCTGCGCGTCGAGCGGCCGGACGCCCGCTACCTCCGCTACGCGCGCCCCGGGACCGTCGTCGCCACGCCGGCCGCGAGCGTGCCCCGCGGCCGTGTCGGGCATGCGGCCTTCGCCGCCCGGCGGATCCTCTTCGGCCGCCTGCTCGCGACGGCCCAGGAGATCGAGGAGCGCCTCCCGAAGTGGAAGGCGCTCGCCGTCTTCTCCAGCGATGTCATGTCGTCGGTGGCGTACGCCACCGAGGCGAGCATGTTCACGCTGTTCGCGGCGGGGACGGCGGCGTTCGCCTACCTCATGCCGATCGCGTTCCTCGTCGTCGGGCTCCTCGCCCTCGTCACGTTCTCGTACCGCCAGACGATCCGCGCGTATCCCGGCGGCGGGGGCAGCTACATCGTTGCCCGGGCGAACCTCGGCACCCTGCCCGGCCTCGTGGCGGCGGCCGCGCTCCTCACGGACTACGTCCTCACGGTCGCCGTCAGCGTCTCGGCCGGGGTCTTCAACCTCGCCTCGGCGTTCCCGGCGCTCCACGGCGTGGCCGTGCCGCTCATCGTGGCGGCGATCCTCCTCGTCATGGCCGTGAACCTGCGGGGCATCCGGGAGAGCGGCTCGATCCTCGCCCTCCCCACGTACCTCTTCATCGGCAGCGTGCTCCTCGTCGTCGGCGTCGGCGTCGCCCGGGTGCTCCTCGGCGACGCGCCGCATGTGACCGACGTCATCCCGGTCCATGTCCCGGTCCAGTCGCTCGGGGTCCTCCTCCTCATGCGGGCCTTCGCCGACGGGTGCAGCGCGATGACCGGTACCGAGGCGATCTCGAACGGGACGCCGGCGTTCCGGCCGCCCGAGTGGAAGAACGCCCAGGCGACGCTGGTGGCGATGGCCCTCGTCCTCGGCGTCGTCTTCCTCGGGGTCACGTTCCTCGCCGGCGTCGCCGGCGCCGTGCCGTCGCCGGTGGAGTCGGTCCTCTCGCAGGTGGGGAGGGCGACCCTCGGGCAGGGCCCGGCCTGGTATGTCCTCCTCCTCTCGACGATGGGGATCCTCGTCCTCGCGGCCCAGACGAGCTTCGCCGACTTCCCCCGCCTCGCCTCGATCCTCGCCCGCGACGGGTTCATGCCGCGGGGCTTCGCCTATCGAGGCGAGCGCCTTGCCTTCAATGCCGGCATCGTCGCCCTCGCGGCCCTGGCGATCCTCGTCGTCGTCGCGTTCGGTGGCCGCGTCGAGGCGCTCATCCCGCTCTACGCGATCGGCGTGTTCACGGCGTTCACCCTGTCGCAGGCGGGGATGGTCCGGCACTGGCTCGCCGAGCGGGAGCCCGGCTGGCGGCGGAGCGCCATCATCAACGGCAGCGGCGCGGTGGCGACCGGCATCGTGGTGGTCGTGTTCGCGATCGCGAAGCTCGCCCTCGGCGCATGGGTCATCCTCGTCGTCGTCCCGACGCTCGTCGCGGTGATGCTCCTCGTGCGCCGGGAGTACGCCCGCGGCGCGTCGGAGCTCGACGTCGCCCCGGATCTCGTGTGGGGGTCGCCGGTCCACCGACGGCGCGTTGTCATCCCCACGACCGGCGTCACGTGGGACGTCATCCAGGCGGTCCGGTTCGCGCGCTCCATGAGCGGCGACATCACCGCGGTCCACGTGACCGACGACGTGGCGGCGGGTGAGCGGCTCCGAGCCCGCGTCGAGCGCCAGCTCCCGGGGATCCGGTTCGTCCTCGTCGAGTCGCCGTACCGGAACCTCGTCGAGCCCCTCATCCACTACCTCGAGGCGACGGCCCGCCGGGACCCCGGCTCGGTGACGGTCGTCCTCCTGCCGGAGCACCTCACCCGCCACTGGTGGGAGCGGGCGCTCTTCAACCAGAACATGCACCGGATCCGCCGGGCGCTCGCGGGCCGGGAGGACATCCTCATCGCCGAGGTCCCGTACCGCGCCTGCGACACGCCGCGTCGCCAGCGGGACATGCCGCCACGCCCCCGCGGCGTCGGCGACCACCCCTAGACCGGGAGGTCGCCCTCGTCGGGCCCCTCGTACGGGTCGAGCGTCTCGGTGGAGAACCGCCCGTAGAAGTTCGTGAAGTGGGCGCCGTGGCGGCGGAGGATCGCCCGGACGGCCCGGCGGCGGGCCGCGTCCGCCTCCCGGACGGCGACGACCGGGTGGCCGCGCCGCGCCTCGAGCTCGTAGCGCCGGAAGTCCGGCGCCTGGTCCATCTGCGTGAACTGGACGAGCCGGTAGAGGCGGGCGACGAGGCCGTGGTGGGTGCCGCGTCCGTCGATCCGGAGCGCTGCCTCTTCTCCGACGAGGACGCGGATGGCGTCGGCCGCGACGCCGGCGGCGGCCAGCTCGACGACCGCCGCGGCGGCTGTGGCGGGGGAGGGAAGCACCCCGAGGAGGTGGTTGGTCGGGTAGCCCAGGAGCCAGCCCGTCGGGCGCGCGGGCGCGCGCGGCGGGCGGGTGGCGGCCGGCGGGTCCGGGCGGTCGGTCACGGGACGAGAGGATAGCGGTCGCGGCCCTGGGACACGGCCCCGGGCCCGTCGGGGCGCGAGCCGTACAATCGCCGCCTGATGCCGATCCCGCAGCCGATCTACCTCGACCACGCGGCGACGACGCCGCTCCGGCCGGAGGCGCTCGAGGCGATGCTCCCGTACCTCGGGGGCGCCTTCGGGAACCCGTCCTCGGCGCACGCCCCCGGCCGGGCGGCCCGGAACGCCGTCGACGAGGCCCGCGAGCGCCTCGCCGCGAACCTCGGCGGCGCCGCCCGGGAGGTCGTCGTCACCTCGGGCGGGACGGAGGCGAACAACCTCGCCGTGAAGGGTGCCGCGTGGGCCGGCAAGGCGCGCGGCAACCGGCTCGTCGTGAGCGCGGTCGAGCACCATGCCGTGGGCCATTCGGCGGAGCACCTCGCGAAGTGGGGGTTCGACGTGGCGTGGGCGCCGGTCGATGCGGCCGGGCGGGTCGATCCTGGCGCGCTCGACGCGCTCCTCGACGAACGGACGGTCCTCGTCGCCGTCATGCTGGCGAACAACGAGGTCGGGACGATCCAGCCGATCCGCGAGATCGCCGACCGCGTCCGGGCCCGGCGCGGGATCCACCTCCACGTCGACGCCGTGCAGGCGGCGCCGTACCTCGACCTCGACGTCGCGGCGCTCGGCGCCGACACGGTCGCCATCTCGGCCCACAAGTTCGAGGGCCCGAAGGGGGTCGGCGCGCTCTGGGTCCGCCGCGGGACGCCGCTCCTCGCCCAGCTCCACGGCGGGAGCCAGGAGCGCCACCGGCGGGCCGGCACGGAGAACGTCGCCGGCATCGTCGGGATGGCGGCCGCGTACGCCCTCGCCTGCGCGGCGAAGCCCGAGACCCGCGCGCGCCTTGCCGAGCTGCGCTCGCGCCTCCAGGCGGCCTGCCTCGCCGTCCCCGGCGTCGAGCTGACCGGGCACCCGGCCGAGCGGCTGCCCGGCCTCCTCTCGCTCCTCGTCCGGGGCGCGGACGGCGTCGCCGCGTCCGTCGCCCTCGACCTCGAGGGGATCGCCTGCTCGACGGGCTCGGCCTGCGCCACCGGCTCGCCGGAGCCTTCCCACGTCCTCACGGCGATGGGGGTCCCGGACGGGGAGGCGCTCGGCGCCCTCCGCCTCTCGCTGGGGCGGACGACGACGGCGGCCGAGGTGGACGCCGCCGTCGCCCTCGTCCCGCCGGTCCTCGCCGCGATCCGCGACGGGTCCGCCGCCCTCGCCGCCGATCCGCTCGGCACGCGGATCGCCTGAGGGCCGCGATGGCCCGCGTGCTCGCGGCGATGTCGGGGGGCGTGGACTCGAGCGTCGCCGCCGCGCTCCTCGTCGAGGCCGGTCACGACGTCGTCGGCGTCTGGATGCGGGTCCACGACGGCGCCGACGCGTACTCCGAGGTGAAGAAGAGCTGCTGCAGCGCGGACGCGGCCGAGGACGCGCGGCGCGTGGCCGCGCAGCTCGCGATCCCGTTCTACGTCCTGAACCTCGAGCGCGAGTTCGACGCCGGCGTCGTCCGCCCGTTCCTCTCGGCCTACCTTGGCGGGGAGACGCCGAGCCCGTGCGTCGCCTGCAACACGTTCGTGAAGTTCGGGGCGCTCCTCGGGCGGGCGCGCCACCTCTACGGCTGCGACGCGGTGGCGACGGGGCACTACGCGCGGACGGACGTCGCCGAGGGCCCGGGCGGGCCCGTCCACCGGCTCCTTCGCGGGCGCGACGCGGCGAAGGACCAGGCGTACTTCCTCTACGGGCTCCGCCAGGACCAGCTCGCCCGCGCGCTCTTCCCTCTCGGCGATCTCGAGAAGGGCGAGGTCCGGGCGATCGCCCGGGCGCAAGGCCTCGCGACCGCCGCCAAGCCGGAGAGCATGGAGGTCTGCTTCGTGCCTGACGGCGACGTCGCCGCCGCGCTCCGGGTGCGGGCGGGCTGGCGGCCGGCGCCGGGCCCCGCCCTCGATGCCGCCGGGCAGGTCCTCGGGGAGCACACGGGCGCCGCCGCCTTCACGGTGGGCCAGCGACGAGGCGTCGGGGTGGCCGTCGGAGAGCCGCGCTACGTGAGCCGGATCGACCCCGTCGCGAACACGATCGTCCTCGCTCGGCGGGCCGATCTCGAGACGCGCACGTTCGCGATCGACGACGCGACGTTCGTGGCCGGGGCGGCCCCCGACGGGGACGCCTTCCGGGCGCTCGTCCAGGTCCGCCACCGGGCCGCGCCCGTCGCGGCGACCGTCCGGCGCGCGACCGGCGGCACCCGTGGTCGCTGGACCATCGCGACCGACGCGCCGGTCTGGGCCGCGGCTCCCGGCCAGGCGTGCGTCCTCTACGCGGCCGACGCGCCGGACGTCGTCCTCGGCGGCGGCCGGATCGCCCGCCGGGAGGGCTGAGCGGTGCCGCTCGTCGGGCCGTCGATCGTCCTCGCCGTCCTCGTCGGCGTCTTCTGGACGGCGTTCGCGGTCCTCGTCACCGGAGTGGCCGGGGCGCGCCTCCCGTTCGTGGCCATCCTCGCCGTGCTGGGGGCGTGGGCCGGCGACGCCCTCGGCGGGCGGCTCGGGATCGACGTCCTCCGGATCGGCGACTTCCGCCTCGTCGCTGCGTCGGCGGGCGCGTGGCTGGGGATCGCGTTCGTCGTCCTCGTCTCGATCCTCGGCCCGTCGCGCGACAGGGGGCCCGGCCCGACCGGCGGCGGCTGAGCGCGGCCACCGCGCGCCACCCCCCGTCCCGCGCGCGCCGTTCGGTACCATTACCCGGATGTCGATCCCGGAGCCGCGCCCCACGCCCCTGGCCCCCCTCCCCGCCGCCGAGGTCCGTCGGCGCTTCCTCGACTTCTTTGCCGCGCGGGGCCACACGATCGTGCCGAGCGCGAGCCTCGTCCCCGCCGGCGACCAGACCCTCCTCTTCACGAACTCCGGGATGGTCCAGTTCAAGGAGGTCTTCACCGGGGCCGAGAAGCGGAGCTACACGCGTGCGGTCGACGTGCAGCGCTGCCTGCGGGTGGCCGGCAAGCACAACGACTTCGAGGAGGTGGGGCGGACGCCGCGCCACCACACGCTCTTCGAGATGCTCGGCAACTGGAGCTTCGGCGACTACTTCAAGCGCGAGGCGATCCACTGGGCCTGGGAGTTCCTCACCCGGGAGCTCGGCATCCCCGGCGAGCGGCTGGCGGCGACGACGTATCGCGACGACGAGGTCGCCTGGTCGATCTGGCGCGACGAGATCGGCCTGCCGCCCGAGCGGATGGCCCGCTGGGGGGACGTCGACGCCGGCGACGACAAGAACTTCTGGCGGATGGCCGAGACGGGTCCATGCGGGCCGTGCAGCGAGATCCACTACGACCGCGGCGCCCACCTCTCCGAGGGGCCGCACTGCGTCCCCGACCACTCGGAGCAGTGCCCGCGCTGGCTCGAGGTCTGGAACCTCGTGTTCATGGAGTTCAACCAGCTCCCCGACGGTCCCCGCGTGCCCCTCCCGTTCCCGAGCGTCGACACCGGGATGGGCCTCGAGCGCCTCGCCTCGGTCCTCCAGGGGGTCCTGTCGAACTACGACACCGACCTCTTCACCCCGATCCACCAGACGCTTCGCCGCCTCCTCGGCCACGACCCCGAGGCGTTCGAGGCCGAGCGGTTCAGCTACCAGGTGATCGCCGACCACAGCCGGGCGATCACGTTCCTCGTGGCCGACGGCGTGCTCCCGTCGAACGAGGGGCGCGGCTACGTCCTCCGGCGGATCCTCCGCCGGGCGGTGCGTCACGGGCGGCTCCTCGGCCGGCGGGAGCCGTTCCTCGCCGAGACGGTCGCGACCGTCGTCGAGGTCATGGGCGACGCGTACCCGGTCCTCCGCGAGGAGCGCGCGCGGATCCTCGCCGCGGTCGCCCGGGAGGAGGCCCAGTTCGCCCGGACGCTCGACGCCGGGACGGCCCAGCTCGAGGAGGCCCTCGCGCCCCTGGCCGTGGGGGAGCGCGTCGTCGGGCGCCGGCCGGAGGAGGTCCCCGCCGACGCGCCCGTCCTCGCCGGCGACCTCGCGTTCCGCCTCCACGACACGTTCGGCTTCCCGGTCGACCTCACGATCGAGCTGGCCGCCGAGCACGGCGTCCGCGTGGACCGGGTCGGGTTCGAGGCGGCGCTCGCCGAGCAGCGCGACCGGAGCCGGGGCGGCCGGAAGGCCGAGCTGGCGCGCCACGCGGAGCTCCTGGCGCTCTACGAGGCGACCGTCCGGCGCGTGGGGGACACGATGTTCCTCGGCTACGAGACGACCGCGGCCGAGGCGACCGTCGCGGCGGTCGTCCGCGACGGCGTCGCGTACGACGAGCTCACCGGGCACGGTGAGGCCGAAGTCGTTCTCGACCGGACGCCGTTCTACGCCGAGGGCGGGGGCCAGGTCGGCGACCGGGGCGAGCTCCGCGAGCCGGGCGGCGGCTCGGCCCTCTTCGCCGTGGAGGACACGCAGCGCCCGGCCGGCGGCCTCGTCGTCCATCGCGGGACGCTCCACGGGCGCCTCCGCGTCGGGGCCCGGGTCGCCGCCGTCGTCGACGCGGAGCGGCGCGCGCGGACGATGCGGAACCACACGGCGACGCACCTCCTCCACCGCGCCCTGCGGAACGTCGCCGGGCCGGCGGCGAAGCAGGCGGGCTCCCTCGTCGCCCCCGACTACCTCCGCTTCGATTACCCGCTCGACCGGGCGCTCACCGACGAGGAGCGGCGGCGGATCGAGGACGAGGTCCGCCGGGTCGTCCGCGAGGACCGCCCCGTGGCGATCGCGTTCATGACGATGGCCGCGGCGATCGAGGCGGGTGCCGACGCCTTCTTCGACGAGAAGTACGGGGAGACGGTCCGCACCGTGCGGGTCCGCGACTTCAGCTTCGAGCTCTGTGGCGGGACCCACTGCCGAGCGTCCGGCGAGGTCGGGAGCTTCGTCATCACCGGCGACCGGAGCATCGGGTCCGGGATGCGCCGGATCGAGGCCCTCACGGGCGACGCGGCCGACGCCCACCTCCGGGCGCGGTCGCAGCTCCTCGACGAGATCGCGGAGCGGCTCGGCGCGCGCTCGCCGGAGGCGATCCTCGACCGGGTCGCGGCCCTCGAGGCCGAGCTGCGCGACGCGCGCCGGCGGCTCCGGGAGGGCGGGGGCGGACCGCCCCGTCCCGGCGACCTGGCGGCCGGAGCGGAGGAGGTCGTCCCCGGCGTCCGGCTCGTCGCCCGCGTCGGGGCCTGGGAGTCGATCGACGCCCTCAAGGGGGCGGCCCGCGACGTCCGGGCGCTCCTCGGGTCGGGGGTCGTCGCCCTGGGCCTCGACGCCGACGAGCCGCAGCTCTTCGTCACGGTGTCCGACGACCTCGTCGGGCGCGGCGTTTCCGCCGGCGACCTCGTCCGGGCGGCGATCGCCGCGGTCGACGGAAGGGGCGGCGGCCGGCCCGAGATGGCGCAGGGGAAGGGGAGCCGCCGAGACGGGCTCCCCGACGCCCTCGCGACGGTCCGCTCGGCGCTCGCGGCGGCGTCGCCGGGCGGACCAGGCGGCTGAGCCGGGATGGTCTTCCTGCGGCGGCTGTGGCATCGCGACGGCGGTGACGAGCTGGCCGCGTGCACGGCGCTCGACATCGGCACCGAGTTCGCGAAGGCGCTCGTCTTCGACATCGACGATCGCGGCCACGGGACGGTCCGCGGCGTCGGACGGAAGCGCCAGGGCCTCGCCCACATGCAGTCCGGGATGGTGACCGACATCGGGGCGGTCGTCGACAACTGCGCCGTCGCGCTCCAGGAGGCCGAGGAGATGGCCGGCTTCCGCCCGACGCAGGTCGTCATCGGGATCGCCGGCGAGCTCGTGAAGGGCTTCACCGTCAGCCACATCCAGGAGCGCCGGCGGCCCGACGCGCCGATCTCCGACGCCGAGCTCCAGAAGCTCATCGACGCGGTCCAGCGCGAGGCGCTCCAGGAGGCCGAGCGGGCGATCACCTGGGAGACCGGGCTCCCGAACGTCGACGTGCGGCTCGTCCACGCGGCGGTCACCTCGGCGAGCATCGACGGCTATGCCGTCACGAACCCGGTCGGCTTCCAGGGTCGCCACGTCCGGATCGGGATCTTCAACGCCTTCGCGCCGCTCGTCCACCTCGGCGCTCTCCAGAGCGTGGCCGCCGAGCTCGACCTCGAGCTCCTCGAGATCGTCGCCGAGCCCTACGCCGTCGCCCGCGTCGTCGGGAGCGAGCAGGTCCGCCAGGCGGGCGCGCTCTTCGTCGACATCGGCGGCGGGACGACCGACGTCGCCCTCGTCCGCGCCGGCGGGATCGAGGGAACGCGGATGTTCGCCCTCGCCGGGCGGGCGTTCACGAAGTCGATCGCCGACCGCCTCGACCTGCCGTTCCCGCGTGCCGAGGCGCTGAAGATCGACTACGCCCGCGGCCTCGACGTCGAGCACCGCGAGGAGATCGCGGGGATCGTCGCCGACGACGTGGCCGTCTGGGCGGCGGGGATGGAGCTCGTCCTCGACGAGCTCGGCGGCGGCGACATGCTCCCCTCGCGGATCTACCTCTGCGGCGGCGGTTCGCGGCTTCCCGAGACCGCCGCGGCGCTCCGCACGGAGCCGTTCTGGAAGCGCCTCGCCTTCAGCCGGCCGCCGGAGGTCACGGTCATGAGCCCGGAGATGGTCGAGAGCCTCGAGGACGCGACGCAGCTCCTCGTCGACCAGCAGGACGTGACGCCGCTCGGGCTGGCGAACCAGGCGATCGAGCTCCAGGCGGAGCAGGACCCGCTCGACGCGGCGCTCCGGCGGGTCCTCCGCTCGATGAAGCTGTAGGCGCGGCGATGACGACCGTCTACCTCGAGATCGACGACGAGATCACCTCGGCGGCGGCGCGGATCCGGACGGCGGAGGACGTCGACGTCGCCCTCGTCCTGCCGGCCGGCTCGCGGATCGCCACGAGCCGGATCAACTTCCGGCTCCTCGCCCGGGAGGCCTCGGACCGCGGCCGCCGCCTCGCGATCGTCGCCCCGGAGCCCTCGACGCGCGCCCTCGCGGCGTCCGCGGGGCTGCCGGTCTTCGCCTCCGTCGTGGAGCTCGAGGATGCCGGCCGCCCGGCGGGGGAGGCGGACGACGGCGGGGGGCGTGGTCCGTCGCCCGCGGCGGCGGGTCGCGCGGCGGGAGGCGGTGCGGGACCCGCCGCGGGCGGAGCGCGGGGACGCGTCGGGGCGGAGCCTCCGCCCGTGGGGCCGGGAGGCGGGGTGGCGCGGGGCGTCGGGGCGGGGCCGGCACCCGCCTCGGCGTCGCGGACGGGGGAGCGCGGGCCAGGCGCCGGGCTCGCGCCGGGCGAGGCGGTGCCCCGCGGGCCGGCCGGGGTCGGGGGTGGACGGCCGCACGGGCAGGTCGGGGCGTCGACGGGCCTCGGGGCCTCCGCTGCGGGGCCGCCGGCGCGACGCCGCCGCTGGCCGCTCGTCGTCGCCCTCGCGCTCGGGGCGACGCTCCTCGCCGGGACCGGGGCGGCCGTCGGGTACGTGCTCCTCCCGGCCGCGACGATCACCCTCCGGCTCGTGAGCCATCCCGTCGGGCCGATCGTCTTCACCGGGATCGCGGACCCCGCGGCGACGGCGGTCGACGCTGCGACGGCGGCGATCCCGGCGACGCGGCTCCCCCTGGCGCTGTCGGTGACCGGCACGTTCCCGGCGACGGGCAAGCGGGTCGTCGCCACGCCGGCCAGCGGCCAGGTGCGCTGGACGAACTGCGACCCGACCCGGGCGTACACGATCCCGCAGGGGACGCTCGCCCGGACCGGGGCCGGGATCGCGTTCCGCACCGCCGAGGCCGTCTTCCTGCCGGTCGCGATCATCGCCCCGCCGCGGATCACGTGCCAGAGCCGCACGGTCGACGTCGCCGCGGTGAAGGACGGCCCGGCGGGCAACGTCGCGGCCGGGGCGATCACCGTCGTGCCAGGGGAGTACAACGACGTCGTCATCAAGGTGACGAACCCCGCCGCGACGTCGGGGGGCTCGCGCGAGGAGTTCCCCCAGGTCGCCGAGGAGGACGTCGTCGCCGCCGTCGCCCAGCTCACGGGCGAGCTCGACGCGCAGCTCGCGACCGCGGCGGCGTCCCCGCCGGCGGTTCCCCCGGGAGGCATCGTGTACCCGCAGACCGCCCGCCGCGGCGACCCGGTCCCGTCCGCCACCGCGGCGGACCTCGTCGGAACGGAGGCCGCGACGTTCGACCTCACGCTCACCGCAGCGGGGACGGTCGTCGCCGTCGACCCGGCGCCGCTCGAGGCGCTCGGGGCCGAGCGCGTCGCGGCGAAGGTGCCGGACGGGATGGCCCTCCTCGGCGGCTCGACGTCCGTGACGGTGGGGGACGGGATCGTGGCGGGCGAGACGGTCCGCTACCCCGTGGAGGCCCGCGCCGAGGCGGTCCGGAGCCTCACCGAGGACGCGGTCCGGGCGCTCGTGAAGGGGCGGACGGCGGCGGAGGCGCGGGCGGCGCTCGCCGAGTACGGCGCGGCCGACGTCGCGCTCTGGCCCGACTGGGTCGCGACGGTCACCTCGCTCGACGCCCGCCTCGTCGTCGTCATCGAGGATGTGCCGCCGGCGGGCCCGACGCCCTCCCCTCCCGCGCCGACCGGCCCGCCGACCGCGGCCCCGTGACCCGCCTCCTCGGGGTCGACCTCGGCACGCGCCGCGTGGGCCTCGCGATCGCCGACGAGGGCGACCTCCGGGCCCGGCCGCTCGCGACGGTCCCTCGGCGGCGCTCGGTCGACGCCGACGTCGCGGCCCTCGCCCGGGTCGTCGCCGCGAACGCGATCGACGAGCTCGTCGTGGGACTCCCGCTCGACATGGCGGGCACGGAGGGCGCGATGGCGGTCGAGGCGCGAGAATGGGCGCTCGCGGTGGCGCAGCGGACGGGCCTCGTCGTCCGCCTCCGGGACGAGCGGCTCACGAGCCACGTCGCCGAGGCGCGGGTCGGAGCTCCGGGCCGGGGACGGGCCGGCGGCCCTCCGGGCCCGGTCCGTCGTGCGGCCCACCGGGCGCGGATCGACCGCGTGGCGGCCGCCGTGATCCTCGAGGACGAGCTCGAGGGGCGGCGGATCGGCCGGCCGGGAGAGCCCGTCGCGCCGCGCGGCGGGACCGCGTCGGGCGACGGCCCGACGGGACAGGAGGAGGCGTGACGGTCCGCGGCGGGGCAGGGCCCCGTGACGGGAAGGATCCGGGCGGTCGGCCCCCGATGGCGCGCCCGCTCGACGCCGACGCCCGCGGGGCGTCGCGACCGGCACCGGGCGCCGGCGGCACGGTGTCGCGCTACGAGACCGCCCGCGACCGCCGGTCCCGGGCGGGGAGGGGCGGCCTCGCCCGGTTCCTCGTCTTCCTCGCCGTCGCGGCCGCCGTCGTCCTCCTCGCCTCCGGGACCGTGCTCCGGCCGCTGACCCGGAGCCTCGTCGTGGGGCTCGCCGACGCCAACCCGCGGGCCCTCGGCCTCCCGTTCGTCGCCGACTTCGTCCGCGAGGATCTCGGTGACCTCCTCACGTTGCCGGCGAGCGGCGACCCGACGGTCGTCGAGTTCACGGTGACCGCCGGCGAGACCGCGGCGGGGATCGCCGGCCGCCTCGTCGACGAGGGCCTCCTCCGCGACGCCCGGGCGTTCCTCCTCATCGCGATCGAGCGCAACCTCGCGGGCTCGCTCGATGCCGGGACGTTCCTCCTCCGTCGGAACCTCACCCCCGACCAGCTCGTGACGACGCTCCTCGAGGCGAAAGACCCCTCGCTCACGATCCAGTTCCGGGCCGGTCTCCGGATCGAGCAGATGACGGCGTACATCGAGGCGCGGCCGCCGGAGATCGCCGCGCTCCAGATGTCGGCCGCCGACTTCCTCGCCCTCGTCCGCGACCCGCCGGCGTCGCTCCTCGCCGACTACCCCTGGCTCGACCTCCCGAAGGGCGCCTCGCTCGAGGGTTACCTCGCGGCCGGAGCCTACCGCGTCCTGCCCGACGCGACGCCCGAGGAGCTCGTCCGCCAGATGCTCGACCGGTTCTACGCCGAGGTCGGGCCGGAGCGGATCGCGGCCGCGCGGGCGACCGGGGTCCCGTTCCACGAGGTCGTCGCCCTCGCCTCGCTCGTCGAGCGCGAGACGCGCCTCGACAGCGAGAAGCCGCTCGTCGCCGGCGTCTACGCGAACCGGATCGCGCGGGGGATGCTCCTCAACGCCGACCCGACGGTCATCTGGGGCGTCGACACGCTCGCGCTCCGCGACCTCCCGCTCGCGTCCTGGCCGGAGTACTCGTTCTGGAATGTCCCGCCGGACCCGCTCGCCTCGATCGACTTCCCGGCCTCGATCGCCGGCTACCAGACGTACCGCGAGAAGGGGATGTTCCCCGGCCCGATCTGCACCCCCACGGTGACCTCGATCGACGCCGCGCTCGCCCCCGCCACGAAGGCCGGCTACCTCTACTTCGTGGCGATCCCCGGCGGGGACGGGAAGCACGACTTCTCGAAGACGTACGAGGAGCACCTCCGGAAGCTCCGCGCGTACGGCTACGTCCCGTGAGCGCCGGCGCCGGGCGGGGCGGGCGGGGCGGAGGCGGGCCGGCGGGCCTCCCGGTGCCGGCGGACTTCGCGCCGCCACCGTCGCCGCGCTGCCTGCGGGCCTGGGACGAGGCCGACCGTGCCGCGCGGCCGGCGCGCCTCGCTCGCCTCCGCGAGCGCCTCGCGGCGGCCGGCGTGGACGCCTACTTCGGGCTGCGCCGCGAGGAGATCCGCTACCTCACCGGCGTCGTCCTCGGGGACGGTGAGGAGAAGGTCGCGGGCCACTCGGGGCGTTTCCTCGTCGCGGCGGACGAGGTCGTCGTCCTCGCCGACTCGAGGTACACGCTCCAGGCGCGGCGCGAGGCTCCGGGGGCGCGCGTCGAGGCCGTCACGTACGACCTGCCCGCTCGCTGGCCGGAGCTCCTCGCCTCGCTCGGCGCCCGCCGGGTCGCGGTCCCCCCCGGCGACATCTCCCACGGCCTCCGGGAGGCGCTCGCCGCGGCTGCTCCCGCCGTCGAGCTCGTCGACGCGGGACCGTGGATCGATGCCGATCGCGCGCTGAAGGAGCCGGCGGAGGTCGAGCGGATCGCGGCCGCGGCCGCCGTCGCCGACCGGGCGCTCGCCGCGCTCCTCCCCGAGATCCGGGCCGGC
Organism: Chloroflexota bacterium; assembly: GCA_021802585.1. Lineage (GTDB taxonomy): Bacteria > Chloroflexota > Limnocylindria > Limnocylindrales > CSP1-4 > CTSoil-043. The sequence continues at coordinate 44,566 of JAJZRQ010000004.1, read as the reverse complement.
GTCACGGAAGCCGCCCTCGCCTGGCGCCTCGAGGTCTTGATGCGGGAGGGCGGGGCGGAGGCGCTGGCGTTCGACGTGGCGGTCCTCGCCGGTCCCCAGGCGGCGCTCCCGCACGGCTCGCCGGGCCCCCGCCGCGTCCGCACCGGCCAGGTCCTCCTCTTCGACTTCGGGGCCCAGGTCGCCGGGTACCGGAGCGACATGACGCGGACCCTCTTCGTCGGCGAGCCGCGTCCGCGCGACCTCGGCGTCCACCTGCTTGTGGCGCGAGCCCAGGCGGCGACGATCGGGCTGCTCGAGCGCGCGGTGGCGGCGGGCGAGCCGCTCCCCTCGGGTCGGGCGGCCGACGCCGCCGCGCGGGACGTCATCGAGGCGGCCGGCCATGGCCCGCACTTCGGACACGGGACGGGCCACGGGATCGGCCTCGCGACGCACGAGCGCCCGAGCCTGGCGCGGGCGGCGGCCGAGGAGCCGCTCCCGACGCCGACGGTCTTCTCCGTCGAGCCGGGGGTCTACCTCGACGGCCGGACCGGCGTCCGGATCGAGGACCTCGTCCTCCTCGACGCGGCGGCGCGCCGGGTGGAGCGACTGACCCACTTCCCCCGCGCCGAGCTCGTCGTTCCCGGCTGACGGCCCGGGCGCCGCCGCCCGCGCCGCGGTTGCCGCGATCGGCGACCCGGTGTACCCTCGCCGCGAGCCGGTGTCCCCAGCCGGCCGGCGCACCCCTGTCCGAGCGCCGGAATCGACGAGGAGCCCTGTTGCCGTTCCGCCGTGCGCTAGCCGCCGTCCTCGCCCTGCCCGTCCTCTCGATCGTCTACGCGTCCGCGGCCGTGCGCCACGGCCCGGCGACGCGGATCGCCCTGGCGCTCGTCGTCGGAGCGGTCATTCTCGTGACGGCGGTCGGTGGCCCGGCGGCGACGGAGGGCGCCCCGACGGCTACGCAGTCGCCGCTCGCGGCGAGCGCCCTCGGCCCGCCGGTGGCGACCGGGCGGTCGCTCACCTCCGCCCTCCTCGTCGACTTCGACGCGCCGATGGACGCCGCGTCGGTCGCCACCGCCGTCGGGATCGAGCCGGCGGCCGCCGTGACGCTCGCCTGGTCGGCCGATGGGCGGCAGCTCGCGGTGCGGCCCGTCGGGACGTGGGAGCCGGCGACCCTCTACACGGTGACCGTCGGGACGGCCGCCCACGATCGCGACGGCCGCGCGCTCGCGGCGCCGCTGCGGGCCGGGTTCCTCACCCGTGCCGCGACCGCCGTCCGCTTCGCCGCGGCGGACACGCTGCCGTCGGGCGTCGCGCTCGACAGCGCCGTCGTCCTGTCGTTCGACCGGCCGGTGGCGGTCGCCGACGTCGTCCGCTCGTTCCGCATCACGCCGGCCGCGCCCGGGCAGCTCCTCGTCGCGGTCGACGGCCCCGACGGCGGGGATCCGGCGTTCGCCGACAACGTCGTCTGGGAACCGGCGGACACCCTGGCGAGCAGCACCCGGTACACCGTCGACCTCGCGCCGGGCGTCCTCGACGAGGATGGAGCCGCGATCGCCCCCGCTGAGCCGCTCACGTTCACGACGACGACCGCCCCCGCCGTCGTCCGCTTCCGGCCCCGGGCGGGGACCGCGGACGTGGCCCGCGACGCGGTCGTCTCGGTCCGCTTCACGATGCCGATGGAGCGCGCTGTCACCGCGGCGGCGTTCCGCGTCGAGGTTGACGGGTCGGAGGTCGCCGGGAAGGTTTCCTGGGCGGAGGAGGACACGGTCCTCGTCTTCGAGCCGAAAGCCGACTTCCCGTACGACGCGACGGTGGTCATGCGGGTCGGGGGGGCCGCGACGGCGGCCGACGGGTCGCCCCTCGACCGCGCCCGCGCCACGCGCTTCACCGTGGTGGCGAAGCCCGCGCCCGAGCCGACCCCGGCGCCGACGCCGCGCAGCGGCGGGTCGAACCCGGTCCCGAAGCCCACGCCGACGCCCACCCCGAAGCCGGCCGCCGTGCCCCGTCCCGCGAGCTCCTCGTGGGCGTCCGCCGAGCGGTATCTCCTCACGCTCCTCAACTGCACCCGCGGCGGCGGCTGGGTCCTCGCCGACGGGTCGTGCTCGGAGCCGGGCGGGAGCGGGATCCGGCCCCTCGCGTACGCCGCGGGCGTGAGCGACGCGGTGGCGCGCCCGTATGCGAAGAGGCTCGCGACGTCGGGCGTCTGCTCGCACTTCTCCGGCGGCGACCCCGGCGACCGCCTGCGGGCCGCCGGCTACACCTCGTACCTGTGGGCGGAGAACATCGGCTGCCGCTACTTCAGCGACCCGCGCGACGCGGCGGTGAGCCTCGTCCGCTTCTTCCAGAGCGAGAAGTACTGGAGCCCGGTCGGCGGCCACTACGTCAACATGATGAACCCGAAGTACACCCACGCCGGGATCGGCCTCTGGGTCTCCGGCGGCAACCTCCGCTTCGTCGTCGACTTCTACACCCCGTGAGCCCCCGCGAGCCGAGGCCCCGGACGGTCGTCGTCGACGGCCGGACGTTCGAGCGCGTCCCGGTGCGGACGCGCGTCCTCCTGCCGGGCGACGACATCGCGTCGGCGATCCGCGAGCACGCCGGCGACGAGCTCCGGCCGGGCGACACGGTCCTCCTCTCCGAGTCGGCGGTCGCGATCATGCAGGGCCGGGCCCGGGACTGGCGGACGATCCACCCGGGACGCCTGGCCCGCTTCCTGTCCTCGCGGGTCATCCGGACGAGCTGGGGGACCGGCCTCCGGAGCCCGTACGCGATGCAGTACGCGATCGAGCTCACGGGGACGTGGCGGATCCTCGCCGCCGGCACTGCCCACGTCGCCGGGCGGCTGCTCGGGAGGAAGGGCTGGTTCTACCTCGTCGCCGGGCTCAATGCCCGGATGATGGACGCCGAGCACACGATGGGCGTCGCCGAGTTCCACGAGTGCTGCATCCCCGCCCCGGCTGACCCGGCCGGCACGGTCCGGGCGGTGAAGGTCGCCCTCGGGGGCGCGGTGGACGTGGCGATCGCCGACATCAACGACATCGCCCCGGCATGGGTCGTCGCCTCGACGCTGCCCAAGGACCGCGCGCGGCTGCTCGCCCGGAGCTTCGACGACAACCCGCTCGGCCAGACCGACGAGAAGACCCCGCTGGGGATCTGGCGCGAGGTCGCCCCCGCCTGAGATCACGACCCGGGCGGCGTCCGATGCCGGCGGCCCGGCCGCGTCGCCGGGCGCGCCGCGCTCGTCTGCTACGATCGCCGACGACATCCCGACCCCCGCGCCGGCACGCCCGCGACCGCCGGCCCCGCACGGAGCACCCGCCCGCATGATCTCCACCGGTGAGCTGCGCAAGGGCGTCGTCATCGAGCTCGACGGCGACCTCTGGCAGATCCTCGACTACCACCACATCAAGATGGGCCGCGGTTCGGCCCAGGTGCGGATCAAGCTCCGCAACGTGAAGAAGGGGAGCACGGTCGAGCGGAGCTTCCAGGCCGGCGAGAAGTGGCCCCGGGCACAGCTCGACCGCCGCCCGATCCAGTTCCTCTACCGCGACGGCGACGACTTCCACTTCATGGAATCGGAGTCGTACGAGCAGTTCCACCTCACCGCCTCCCAGCTCGACGAGGTCGTCCCGTACCTCAAGGACGGGATGGTCCTCGACCGGATCAGCTACGAGAGCGAGACGCTCGGCGTCGAGCTCCCGATCACCGTCGACCTCGTCGTCGCCGAGACCGAGCCCGGCTTCGCCGGCGACACGGCGACCGGCGCCCGCAAGGCGGCGACGATGGAGACGGGCCTCGTCGTCCAGGTGCCGCTCTTCGTCACCGCGGGCGACACGCTCCGGATCGACACCCGGACCGGCGAGTACCAGACGCGGGTGTAGCCCGCAGGAGGGACCCGTCATGCCGGGCCGGGGAGGGATCGAGGCGCTCCTGTACCTCCTCGACGAGGCGTTCGCCGGGCGGGGCATCGAGGCCTCGAACGAGAGCCAGGCCCTGCTGCCCAACCTCGCCACCGTCGACGAGCGCGCGTGGCGTGCGCTGCCGCCGGGCGCCGCCCGCTCGATCGAGTCGATCGTCCTCCACGTCGGGTCGTGCAAGGTCATGTATGACGACTACGCGTTCGGGCCCGGCACCCTGACCTGGGAGGACCAGGTCGTCCAGCCATGGCCGGAGGGGGCCGCGCCGCCCGGCGAGGCGGCGGCCTGGCTCCGGGCGGCGCACGCACGCTTCGCCGAGCACGTCGCGGCGCTCGCCGACGACGGGGAGCTGGAGCGACCGCGGCCGACGAACTGGGGCGAGCTCCGGCCGACCCGCTGGATCGTGGCGGCGCTCATCACCCACGACGCCTATCACGCCGGCGAGATCAACCACCTGCGCAGCATCCTGGGGCCCGACGACCGCTGGCGCTTCCAGCAGCTGGGCCTCGGATGAGCCACGACCGCGAGCCGCCGGACTGGGCGCTACCGGCCTGGGATGCGCTCGACCCGCTCGGGCGGGGAGGGGAGGGGGGCAGCGGAAGACGCGATGCCGGCCGCCCCGCCGGGACGCCGGCCGCGACCAGCCCGCCCGCCACGTTCGGGCTCCGGATCCTCGGCGTCTCCGACGTCACGCGCGCCGTCCGCGAGGCGCTCCGCGGCGACCCGCGCCTCGCCGACGTGTGGGTCGAAGGGGAGGTCGGCCGGGTCACGATCAGCTCCGCGGGCCACGCGTACTTCACCCTGAAGGACGAGCGCAGCCAGCTCGCCTGCGTCTGGTTCCGCGACGACCGCCTCGCGAGCCCGTTCGAGGCCCGCACCGGACTCCGGGTCGTCGTCCACGGGCGGATCGACGTCTTCGACGCGCAGGGCGTCTACCAGTGCTACGTCGCCGCCGTCGAGCCGGCCGGGCTCGGCGACCTCGCCCTCCGCTTCGAGGCGACGAAGGCGCGGCTCGCGTCCGAGGGGCTCTTCGACGCCGCCCGGAAGCGGCCGGCTCCCGCGCGCCCGGCGACCGTGGGGATCGTGACGAGCCTGTCGGGGGCGGTCCTCCACGACGTCCGCCGGGTCCTCGAGCGGCGCTGGCCGCTCGCCCGCCTCGTCGTGAGCGCGTGCCGGGTCCAGGGCGACGGCGCCGGGCCGACGATCGTCGCCGCCCTCGAGCGGCTGGCCCGGCACGGGGCGGCGTGCCGGGCGGCCGGACGCCCGGGCGACGCCCCGGCCGTCGTCATCCTCGCCCGCGGCGGGGGCTCCCTCGAGGACCTCTGGGCATTCAACGAGGAGGGTGTCGTGCGGGCCGTCGCCCGCCACCCGGTCCCCGTCGTCAGCGGCGTCGGGCACGCCACCGACGTCACCCTCGTCGACTTCGCGGCTGACGTCCGGGCCCCGACGCCGTCGGCGGCCGCCGAGCTCGTCGTGCCGGATCGCGCCGAGGTCCGGGCGGCGCTCCGCGCCCGCCGCGACCGCCTCGATGCGGCGCTCGCCGCCGAGCTCGCCGCGCGGACGCGGCGGGTCGCGGCCGAGCGGCGAGCGCTCGACGGGCTCCGGCCCGAGGCCCGGCTCGCGGCCGCCCGCGAGCGCGCCGGCTTCCTCCTCGATCGGGCCACGGCGACGGTCGCTGCCCGCCTCGCGGCGGATCGTCGCGCGGCCGAGCGGGCGGCGGAACGCCTCGGGCCGCTCGCCGGCGTCCGGCTCGCCGGGGCGCGGGCCCGCCTCGAGGCGTCGAGGGGGGCGCTCGCGGCGCTCGGGCCCGAGGCGACGCTCGGCCGGGGGTACGCGATCGTCCGCCGGGCGACGGACGGCACGATCGTCCGCGACCGCGCCGACGCCCCGCCCGGCACGGCGCTCCGGCTGCGGGTGGCACGCGGCGAGCTCGCCGCGCGCTCCGAGCCCCTGCCGGGCGGCTGAGCGTGGAGTGGCTCGCTTTCGGCGCGCTCGTCCTGACGGTCGGGATCGTCGGCCTCGCGGCGGGGCTCGCCGTCGCGCCGCGGATCGCCGCGTGGGACGAGCGCCGCGCCCAGGCGGCCGAGGGCGCGTCGGGCGACGGGCGGGAAGGCGATCGGGGCGGGCGTCCCACCGCCGCAGCCGGCGGCCGAGGTGGCTACGATGGCGCCGGACCCGGCGGCGACGCGGACGGGGCCGACGATGCGGGGAGCGGCCCGGGCGGCGGAGGTGGCGACGATGGCTGACGAGGCGCGCGGCGCGATCGCGGAGCTGGCGTTCGACGCCGCCCTCGCCGAGCTGGAGGAGACCGTCGCGGCCCTCGAGGCGGGCGGCCTGCCGCTCGAGCGGACGATCGAGCTGTACGAGCGCGGGGTCGCCCTCCAGCAACGCTGCGAGCGGCTCCTCGGCGAGGCCGAGCTCCGCGTCCGGCGCCTCGTCGAGGACGCCCGCGGGGCGCTCGCAGAGGCGGAGCTGCGCGACGAAACGCCCGCCTGACGCGGCGGGGGTAGACTCGCCGGGGCCGCGCGCCGGCCGGTCGGCCGGGCACGAGCCACGGGCGGGCGGGTCCGCACCGCGCATCACGAACCGGGGTCTCCCCCCGTCCCATCGCACATGGCGCGCCCGCCGGCGGGCGCCGGAGCAGCAACAGGAGCCAGCGTGGCCATCCTTCCCGGGATCAAGGGCCCCGGCGATCTCCGCGGCCTCCCGATGCGCGACCTCTTCACGCTGGCGGAGGAGATCCGGGAGACGATCGTCGCCACCGTCGCGACGACCGGCGGGCACCTCGGCTCGTCCCTCGGCGTCGTCGAGATCACGCTCGCCCTCCACCGGGTCCTCGACTCGCCCCGCGAGGCGATCGTCTGGGACACCGGGCACCAGGCCTATGCCCACAAGCTCATCACGGGCCGCTACGAGCGCTTCGGGAGCCTCCGCCAGCTCGGCGGCATCGGGGGCTTCCCGCGCCGGGCGGAGAGCGAGCACGACGTCTTCGACGGCGGCCACGCCGGGACCGGCCTCTCGATCGCCGCCGGCCTCGCGACGGCGCGGGACCTCCGCCACGGGATGGAGCGGATCGCGGTCGTCGTCGGCGACGCGGCCCTCATGAGCGGGCTCTCCCTCGAGGCGCTCAACGACATCGGTCACCGCCAGACGCAGCTCCTCATCGTCCTCAATGACAACGAGATGTCGATCAGCCGCTCGGTCGGCGCGCTCTCGAAGTACCTCTCCGAGATCAAGCTCTCGAACGCCTGGAAGCAGTCGCGGAGCGCCTACGACCGGACCGTCGAGCGCGTCCCGGTCGTCGGCCCGACGGCCCTCGAGCTGTCCCGCCGGGTGCGGAAGTCGTTCGTCAGCTTCGCCCAGCCCGGGCAGCTCTTCGAGGACCTCGGGATCACGTACATCGGGGTCGTGCCGGGCCACGACCTGCGGACCCTCGTCCACACGTTCCGCAGCGCGCTCGACCTCGGCGGCCCGGTCCTCGTCCACGTGCGGACGCAGAAGGGCCGCGGCTACCACCCCGCCGAGAAGGACCAGGTCGGCTTCCACGGCGCCGCGCTCCCCCCGATGGCGGACTCGTACCAGCCCCGGCGGGGGACCGCGGGGAGCCCGTTCGGGGCGGGGGAGATCTCCGCGATCGCGAGCGGGGCGCGGGGGACGGAGGGCAACGGCGTCGACCCGGTCGGGGCACCGGCACCGAAGGTCCCGAACTACACGTCCTTCTTCGCCCGCGAGGTGATCGCGGCCGCCCGCGAGGATCGCCGGATCGTGGCGATCACCGCGGGGATGCCGACCGGGACCGGGCTCCACCGCTTCCAGGCCGAGTTCCCCGACCGCTTCGTCGACGTCGGGATCGCCGAGCAGCACGCCGTCGCGCTCGCCACGGGGATCGCCCTCGGCGGGGGCCGGCCGGTCGTCGCGATCTACGCGACGTTCCTCCAGCGCGCGTTCGACCAGATCGTCCACGATGTCTGCCAGAACGACCAGCCGGTCCTCATCGGCGTCGACCGCGCCGGGCTCGTCGGGGAGGACGGCACGAGCCACCAGGGGATGTTCTCGTTCCCCGCCCACCGGGAGATCCCGAACCTCGTGATCGCGGCGCCGCGCGACGAGCAGGAGCTGCGCTCGCTCGTCCGGACCGCGCTCGCCCAGGACCACCCGTTCGCCCTGAGCTACCCACGCGACGCGGGGTTCGGCGTCCCCGAGCGGGAGCCGCGGATCCTGCCGATCGGCCGGGGCGAGGTCCTCCGCGACGGCTCGGACATCCTCCTCGTCGGCCTCGGCCCGATCGTCCGCCGCGCCGAGGAGGCGGCCGACACGCTCGCCGCCGATGGCTGGTCGGTCGGCGTCCTCGACGCGCGGTTCCTCAAGCCGCTCGACCGCCAGCTCATCCTCGACCAGGCGCGGGGGAAGCGGCTCGTCGTGACGCTCGAGGAGAGCACGGCGGCCGGCGGCTTCGGCTCGGCGGTCCTCGAGGCGCTCGAGGAGGCGCGCCTCGCCGACCGCGGGCTCCGCGACGTCCCGCTCCGGATCGTCGGGATCCCGCCGGACCGGTTCGTCGACCATGGCTCGGTCGGCGACCTCCGAGCGCTCGTCCGGCTGGACACGCCGGGAATCGTCGCCCAGGTCCGGGAGGCCCTCGTGGCGCTCGGCGCGACCCCGGCGCCCGCGGCGAGCCGCTGACCGCGCGGCGGAGGCTGGCGCCGGATCGCTGGCTCGCCCCGGTGAGCCGCGGTGCAGCGGGGCGTGGCATGATCGCAGGGTGACCCGCTCCAGCGCGCCGCCCCGGGCCCCCCGCGTCCGGCTCGACCAGCTCCTCGTCGAGCGTGGCCTCGTCGAGACGCGCGCCCGGGCCCAGGCTCTCCTCATGGCCGGGCGGGTGCGGGTCGGGAGCGGGGACGGCGCCCGGAGCGACCGGAAGCCCGGCGACCTCGTCGGGGCGGATGTCGCGGTCGCGGTGGCCGCGCCCCTCCCGTTCGTCTCGCGGGGCGGGGAGAAGCTCGCCGCGGCCCTCGACGCGTTCGGGGTCGACCCGCGCGGCCTCGCCTGCCTCGACGTCGGCGCCTCGACCGGCGGGTTCACCGACGCGCTCCTCCAGCGCGGTGCCGCGCGGGTCCACGCGATCGACGTCGGGCGGGGCCAGCTCGCGGACGCTCTCCGCCGGGACCCGCGGGTCGTCTCGCACGAGCGGACGAACGCCCGCGACCTCGAGCCGAGCCTCCTCGGCGAGCCGGTCGCCCTCGCCGTGATCGACGTCAGCTTCATCTCCCTCCGTCTCGTCCTGCCGCCCGTCGCCCGCTGCCTGGCCCCCGGCGGGGCGGTCGTCGCGCTCGTGAAGCCGCAGTTCGAGGCGGGCCGGGGCCGCGCGCCCGGCGGCGTCGTCCGCGACCCGGCGGTCCACCGCGCGGTCCTCGCCGACGCGCTCGCGGCCGCCCGGGCCGCGGGCCTCGTCCCCGTCGGGCTCACCGCCTCGCCGCTCCTCGGGCCGGCCGGCAACCGCGAGTTCTTCGTCCACGCCGTGCTCGAGGCGGGGCGCGACGAGCCGGCCGGCTGGCCCGCCCGGATCGCCGCCCTCGCGCCCGGATGAGCGCCGTGCGGCGGATCGGGTTCGCCTACAACCCGACGAAGGACGAGTCCGTCGAGCTCGTCACACGGGCGACCGGGTGGTGCGAGCGCCGCGGGATCGCGACGTGGACCGTCGCCTCCGGGGACACCGCGGCGCTCCTCGCCGCCCTTCCGGGAGCCGACGTCCTCGTCGTCCTCGGCGGCGACGGCACGTTCCTCAGGGCGGCCCGTGCCGTGGCCGAGGTCGACGTCCCGATCGTCGGCGTCAACCTCGGGAAGATCGGCTTCCTCTCGAAGGCCGAGGCCCACGAGCTCGAGGACCTCCTCGAGAAGATCGCCGCGGGCCGCTTCCACCTCGAGCGCCGGATGGCGCTCCGGGGCACGATCACGAGCGCCCGCGGGCGGTCGGCCCGGCACGCCTTCGTCGCCCTCAACGACGTCGTCATCGCCCGCGGCTCGCTCGCCAGGGTCGTCCGCCTCGACGTCGAGATCGGCCCGTCGCACCTCGCCACGTTCGTCGCCGACGGGCTCGTCGTCGCGAGCCCCACCGGCTCGACCGGCTACAGCTTCTCGGCGGGGGGCCCGATCCTCGACCCGTCGAGCCGGAACCTCATCGTCACGCCGATCGCGGCCTACCTCTCGGCGCTCGGCTCCGTCGTCGTGAGCCCCGACCAGGTCGTCTGCTGCCGGGTCGTGGAGGCGCACGAGGCGCTCGTGTCGATCGACGGACGGGAGGACTTCCGGGTCCGGGTCGGGGACGTCGTGACCGTCGCGGCGCTCGAGCAGGCGCTGCGATTCCTCGAGCCGGAGGGAGCGGTGCCGTTCTGGGACCTCCTCCGCGAGAAGGCCCAGCTCCTCCCGTCGTGACGGCGCGATGAGCGACGACCTCGCTCCGGCCGGCGCGGCGGGCCGCCTCCTCGAGCTCGCGGTCGCCGACCTCGCCCTCCTCGAGCGGGTCCGGATCGACTTCGCCCCCGGCCTCAACGTCGTGACCGGCGAGACGGGAGCGGGGAAGAGCCTCCTCATCGACGCCCTCGGGCTCGCCATCGGGGCGCGCGCCGACCCGGCCCTCGTCCGCCACGGGGCGGAGGCGGCACGGGTCGAGGCGCTGTTCGACCGGCTGCCCGAGGCGCTCGTCTGCGTCCGCGAGGTCGCCGCCGGCGGGCGCTCCGTCGCCCGCATCGACGACGAGACCGTCACCGCCGCACGCCTCGCGGCGACGGCCGGGCCGCTCGTCGAGATCCACGGCCAGCACGAGCAGGCGCGGCTCCTCGAAGAGCGCTGGCAGCGCGACCTCCTCGACGTGTACGGCGGCCACGCCGCCGAGCGGGCGGCGACGGCGGCGGCGGTCGCCGCCTGGCGCGAGAACGAGGCGGCTCTCGCGGCGCTCGCCGTCGACCCGCTCGAGCTCGAGCGCCGAATCGCCCTCGTCGAGCACGAGGCGGCCGAGATCGCCGCGGCGCGGATCCGGCCCGGCGAGGTGGCCGAGATCCGGGCCCGCCTCGGCGCGTCGCGCCACGGGGAGGCAATCGCCCGGGGAGCGGGGGCGATCGTCGGCCTCCTGTCCGGGGACGAGGGGGCGACCGGGGTCGTCGGCGCCCGTGAGGCGGCGGCCCGCGCGGCCGCCGAGGCGGCGGCCCTCGCCCGCCTCGACCCGCGCTACGGGCCGCTCGCGACCCGCCTCGAGGGGCTCGCGGCGGAGCTCGAGGACGCCGCCCGCGAGGCGCGGACGCTCGCGGAGGGGGCGGACCACGACCCCGCGGCCCTCGCCGCGCTCGAGGAGCGGCTCTCGCTCCTCTTCTCCCTCGAGCGGAAGTACGGCGTCGAGGTCGAAGCGCTCGCGGCGCGCGCCGAGCGGGCTGCCGCCGAGGTCGGGCGGCTCCGCGGCGTCGACGCGGAGCGGGCCGCGCGCGCCGCCGAGGCCACCCGGCTCCTCGAGGCCGTCGCCGTGGCTGCAGAGGCCCTCTCGGGGCGCCGGCGGGCGGCGGCCGTCGCCCTCGCCGCGGAGGTGGAACGGGCGCTCGGCGATCTCGGGCTCGGCGGGACGCGTGTCGAGATCGCCGTCGGGCGGCGCCCCGCCGGCCGCGACGAGCCGGCGGTGGAGCTCGACGGGGACGCGATCGCATTCGACGCGTCGGGGGTCGACGGGGTCGTCTTCCGGATCGCGCCGAATCCCGGCGAGCCGGCGCGCCCCCTCGCGAGGATCGCTTCGGGGGGCGAGCTGTCGCGGATCTCCCTCGCGATCGAGGAGGTGCTCGCCGACGCCGACGCGACGCCGACGCTCGTCTTCGACGAGGTGGACGCCGGGATCGGGGGCCGGAGCGCCGACCCCGTCGGCCGCGCCCTCTGGACCCTCGCCCGGCGCCACCAGGTCCTCTGCGTCACCCACCTCCCCCAGATCGCCGCGTACGCCGATGCCCACTTCGCGATCCACAAGGCGCAGCACGACGGCCGCACCGCGACGGAGGTCCGCCGGCTCGACGACGCCGGCCGGACGGCCGAGCTCGCGGCGATGATCGGGGGGCCCGTCGGGAGCCCCGCGGCGGCGGCCTCCGCGCGGGAGCTCCTGGAGCGGGCGAGCCGGTTCCGGGCGACCCGCCGCGCGACGGCCGGGGGCGGATGACCGGGGGGCGTCCGGGACCGGCGGCGCGGCGCGGCGGGCGCGCAGCGTCCGTCCGCCCCGTGCCGGCCGACCTCGCGGCGGCGATCGAGGCGTTCCTCCTCCACCTGCGGGTCGAGCGCGGCCTCGCCGCCGCGACGATCGCCGGCTACGGGGCGGACCTCGCCGACTTCGCTCGCTCGGCCGCCGCGGACGGCTGGGCAGCCTCCCCGGACGCGGCCCTCGGGTACCTCGCGCGGCTCGCCGGGGGGGCCGGGCCAGGCTCTCGGACGCTTCGACCGACGAGCCTCCGTCGCCGGACGGCCGCCCTCCGGGCGTTCTACCGGTTCGCGCTCGCCGAGGACCTCCTGACGACCGACGTGGCGGCGCACCTCGACCTCCCGCGCGAGCCGCGGATCCTCCCGGACCCGCTCACGGTGGCGGAGGTGGACCGGCTCCTCGCCGCGGTGGACCCCGACGCGATCGGGGAGGGGGGCGAGCGCCGGCGCCGCGGTCGCGCAGCCTCGTCCGCGGCCGTCCTCGCCGCCCTCCGGGATCGGGCGCTCCTCGAGCTCCTCTACGCGGCCGGCCTCCGGGTCTCGGAGGCGCTCCGCCTCGACGGCGACGACCTCGACCTCGGGGAGGCGAGCGTTCGCGTCGTGGGGAAGGGGGATCGCGAGCGCGTCGTGCCGGTCGGCGACATCGCCGTCGCCTGGCTCCGGCGGTACCTCGCCGTCGCCCGCCCGGCCCTCGCTGCGGCGGACCGCGCCCGGGCCGCGCGCGGCGGCCCCGTCTTCCTCTCGGACCGCGGCCGCCGCCTCGGACGGAGCCACGCCTGGGCCCTCGTGAAGCGGGCCGCGGTCGCGGCCGGCGTCGCCGGGCGGACCTCGCCCCACACGCTCCGCCACTCGTACGCGACCCACCTCCTCGAGGGCGGGGCCGACCTGCGCGTCGTACAGGAGCTCCTTGGGCATGCGAGTATCTCGACGACGCAGATCTACACGCACGTGACCGGCGAGCGGATCCGCGAGGTCTATGCGCGGGCCCACCCGCGGGCCTGACGGGGAAGGACGGGAAGGGTCGATGGGCTACGCGGACTCTCTGCTGACCGAGGGCGAGTACATCGTCTACCGGACGCGCCAGCACCCGCTGGCGCGGCTCGTCGGCGCCCGCTGGGGGATCGTCCTGGCCGGCGCCGGCCTCGGCGTCGCCATCCTCTTCCTGCTCGCCGGCTGGCCGGGCGGGACGCTCGGGCAGATCCTCGCGTGGGCGGTCCTCGCCGCGCTCCTCGCCGGCGGCCTCCTCATCGCCTGGGCGTACGTCGGCTGGTACAACGAGGACTACATGATCACGAGCCGCCGCGTCATCCACCTCGGCGGGATCCTCAACAAGACGACCGCCGACAGCTCGCTCGAGAAGATCAACGACGCCGTCCTCACCCAGTCGGTCCTCGGGCGCGTGCTCGACTGGGGCGACCTCCGGATCCTCACGGCGTCGGACATCATGGACGTCGACTTCGAGATGCTCCATCACGCCCTCGAGTTCAAGAAGGTCATGCTCATGACGAAGCACGACCTCGAGGCGGGGCTCGACCGCCGGATGGACGGCCGCCGGAGCTCCGCGCCGGCGGCCGACGCCGCGCCCGCTCCCGTGGCGGCGAGCCCGGCTCCGGCCGTCGCGTCCGAGGCGCCGGCCGCGCCCCCGCGACAGCCGCTCGAGGAGAAGCTGCGGACCCTGGCGAAGCTCCGGGACGACGGGATCATCACGCCGGAGGACTACGAGGCGAAGAAGGCGGACCTCCTCGCCCAGATGTGACGCCGGTCCGGCCCCGGCCGGGCGGCGCGCTACGATACGCGGGTCCCTTCCCGCCCGGAGTGCTGTTGCAGCGTGTCCCTCGACCAGAGCACCCTCTCCGCCCTCGTGGCGGTCGCGATCTTCCTCGTCGTCGGGTTCCCGGTCCACGAGTACGCCCATGCCCTCGCGGCGTGGCGCCTCGGCGACGGGACGGCGAAGCTGTACGGGCGCCTCACCCTGAACCCGCTCGTCCACCTCGACCCGCTGGGATCCGGAGTCCTCGTCGTCTCGGCACTCGTCGGCGGGTTCTTCATCGGCTGGGCGAAGCCGACGCCGGTGAACCCCTCGATGCTCCGCGGCGGGCACCGCGGCGAGGCGATCGTCGCCGCCGCCGGGCCGCTCTCGAACCTCGCCCTCGCGGTCCTCGCCGCGATCCTCGTGCGCCTGCTCGTCGCCCTCCAGCCGGCCCCGTCGGCCGTCCTCGACTTCGCCGGCCTCGTCATCGTCTGGTTCCTCGTCATCAACATCTCGCTCTTCATCTTCAACCTCCTCCCGATCCCGCCCCTCGACGGGTCGAAGGTCCTCTTCGCGTTCCTGCCGCCGCGCACCGTGTGGCAGGTCCGCCCGTTCCTCGAGCGGTGGGGCCTCGTCATCCTCCTCGCCGCGATGTTCCTGCCGCTGCCCCCGAGCGGCCAGTCGATCGGGCAGCAGGTCCTCGGGCCGCTCTTCCGTGGGATCTTCCGCCTCCTGGTGGGCGGGTAAGGCCCGCCAGCTCGGCCGCCACGTCGCCGCCCGGGTCCGGCCCGTGGAGCGGGCGGCGCTCGCCGAGTGGCTGACCCCCGCCCAGCTCGCCCTCTTCGACGGGATGCCGGTCGCCGACCGGCGCCACGGCCTCGACGTCGCGGCCGCGCTCCGGGATGCGGGGGTCGAGGACCCGGCGGTCGTCCTCGCCGGCCTCCTCCACGACGCCGGCAAGGGACACGGGATCCGGCTCTGGCACCGCGTCGCGTGGTCCCTCGGCGAGCTCCTCGGGGCGTGGGTCCACCGCGCCGCGGGGCTCCTCCCCGGGGGCGCCGCGGCGATGGCGCGGCTCCGCGACCACGCCGAGCGCTCCGCCGAACTCGCCGCGATGGCCGGCTGCCCCGCCCGGACGGCGGCCTTCATCCGCGGCGCCGTCGCGCCCGGCGACGCCGGCCTCCTCGCGGCGCTGCGGGACGCGGACGAGGCGAGCTGAGGTGGCCGCCGCTGCCCTCCCGCCCCCGATCCCGGGCGCGCCGGGGATCGCCTTCAGCGACCGCCGCCGACCGGAGGACGCGACGCGAGTCCGCCTCGCCGACTGGGAGGGCCCCCTCGGGCTCCTCCTCGCCCTCGTCGAGGCCCGCCGCCTCGACATCCTGACGGTCCCGCTCGGCGGGCTCACCGAGGCGTACCTCGACGCGCTCGCGGGACTGGGGGACGACCGGCTCGGGAACCTCGCCGCGTTCGTCTCCGTCGCGAGCCAGCTCATCCTCATCAAGAGCCGCGAGCTGCTGCCGCGCCCGCCGGCCGCGGCCGTGCCCCTCGACGAGGAGCCGGACCCGGAGGCCGTCCTGCGGGCGCGCCTCCTCGCGTACCGCGCGTTCCGCGATGCGGCCGCGCGGATCCAGGCCGGGGCGCTCGCGGGACGGCTCCTCGCCCGACGGGAGCCGTCGGTGGCGCTCGCCGCCGGCCGCGCGGGCGCCGTCGCGCCTCTGCCGCCGCGTCTCGACCCGGCGCTCCTCGCCAGGGCTCTCGAGCGGCTCGCCACGATCGCGCCGCCAGCCGCCCCGCCGCCGGAGACCATCCCCCGGACGATCACCCTCGGCGAGCGTGCCGCGCTCATCCGGGCGGCGCTCGCCGGGGCGGGCCCGGTCGTCCTCCAGGAGCTCCTCGCCGGCGTCCGGGACCGCGTCGTCGTCGCGGTGACGTTCCTTGCCATGCTCGAGCTCGTGAAGCGCCGCGAGGCAACCGTCGAGCAGGAGGTCCCATGGGGGCCCATCATCGTGCGGTCGGTGCCGCGACCCGGCGGCCGCGTGGCCGGCGCCGCGGACCGCGCCACCCGCGGGGCGGACGGGCCCGGAGCGGAGGAGGACGGGTGACGGACGAAGGACGGGCGGTCGGCGGCGACCCGGGGTCGCCCGGCACCGCGGACGAGGTGGTCGCGGGCGACGGCGGCGCCATCGCGCCGGCCACGGGCGACGGCGCGGCCATCGTGGCGGCTGCGGCACTCCCCGGCGGGGACGGCCTCCCCGGCGACGAGCTGACGGAGGCGCAGCTCGAGGCGCTCCTCTTCGTCGCCGAGCGGCCGCTCGGGCGCCGCGAGCTCGCGACGCTCACCGGCGCGGCGGGCGCGACGATCGACGCGCGCCTCGGCGACCTCGAGGTGAGCCTCGCGGCGCGGGGGATCCGGCTCCTCGTCGACGGCGACCGCGTCGCCCTCGCCACCGCCCCCGAGGCCGGCCTCCTCATCGGGCGGTACGTTGGCCGCGAGCCGACGCGGCTCTCCCCGGCGACCCTCGAGACGCTCGCGATCATCGCGTATCGGCAGCCGCTCACGAAGGCCGGGATCGAGCGAGTCCGCGGCGTCGATGCCGAGTACGCGATCCGGAGCCTCCTCCACCGCCGCCTCGTCGTCGAGCTCGGCCGGGCCGACGCGCCGGGCCGTCCGATTCTCTACGGCACCTCGACCGAGTTCCTCGAGCGCTTCGGCCTCCTCAGCCTCGACGACCTTCCGGTCCTCGACGCGTCGGTCGCCGAGCGCCTCGTGGCGCCCGGCGCCGAGGGTGACGATGCCGCGACCGGCGAGGACGCCGCGCCCGCCGACGCGGGCGCGGCGGCGGCGCCCTGATGCCCTCCGACCGGCTGGGGAAGGTCCTCGCGGCCGCCGGCGTCGCGAGCCGCCGTCACGCGGACGCCCTCATCGCGGCGGGCCGCGTCACGGTCGACGGCCGCCCGGCGGTTCTGGGGGAGCCGGTCGACCCGACCCGGCAGGTCGTCGCCGTCGACGGCCGCCCGATCGGTGCGACACCGTCCGCCCTCGTTCACCTCGCGCTCCACAAGCCGGCCGGGGTCACCTCGACGGCGTCTGACCGGCACGCCGCGCTGACGGTGCTCGACCTCGTGCCGCGCGACCTCGTGCCGGCCGGGTCCCGCCTCTACCCGGTGGGCCGCCTCGACGCCGACTCCGAGGGCCTCCTCCTCCTCACGAACGACGGCGCGTGGACCGAACGTGTCCTCCACCCCCGGCACGGCGTGGAGCGGGAGTACGCCGTCGCCGTGCCCGCGCCACTCGGCGCCGCGGCCCGCGAGGCGCTCGCCCGCGGGATCGCCCTCGAGGAAGGGCTCGCCCGGCTCGTCGCGCTCCGCCCGGCGACACGGACCGAGACCGCCGCCCTCGCCGACCTCCTCGATCCGCAGCCGGCGGGGGGCCTCACCTGGTACCGCGTCATCCTCGCGACCGGCTGGAAGCGCCAGGTCCGGCGGATGCTCGCGGCCGTCGGGTCGCCCGTCGTCCGGCTCGTCCGGGTCCGCGTCGGGACGCTCCGCCTCGACCTCCCGTCCGGCCGGGTGCGACCGCTGACGTCGGCGGAGGTCCGGCGGCTCGCGGCGTCGCACCCGGTGGCCCCCGGCGCCCCGGGCCCGACCGGGCCCCGTCCCGCGCCGGCGCCCGGACCATCCCGGGAGGGATCGCAGCGGGAGGAAGCGGAGCGATGACGGCGCTCGCGGCGGCGTCCGGCCCGGCCGACCTGCTCTTCGTGCGGGGCGCGGTCCGGACGATGGTCCCGGCCCCTCCCGCCGTCTCGGCCGTCGCCGTCCGGGCCGGCCGCATCGCGGCGGTCGGGTCCGACGCGGACCTCCGGCCGCTCGTCGGCCCGCGGACCCGCGTCCTCGATCTCGCCGGGCGCACGCTCCTCCCCGGGTTCCAGGACGCGCACGTCCACCCACCGCTCGGAGGGCAGGCACTCCTCACCTGCGATCTCCACGACCTCCCCTCGGACCGCGAGGCGTACCTGGCGGCGATCGCCGCGTACGCGGCGGCACGGCCGGGCGAGCCATGGATCACCGGCGGAGGGTGGGCGATGCCCGCCTTCCCCGGCGGGACGCCGTCCTGCGCGGACCTCGACGCGGTCGTCCCGGACCGACCGGCGTTCCTCGAGAACCGTGACGGCCACGGCGCGTGGGTGAACAGCCGGGCCCTGGCCCTCGCGGGGGTGACGGCGGCGACGGCGGACCCGCCGGACGGGCGGATCGAGCGCGACGCCGACGGGAGTCCGCAGGGGACGCTCCACGAGGGCGCCGCGGCGCTCGTCGGCCGCCACGTCCCGCCCCCCGCGGCGGACTTCTGGGAGGCGGCGATCCTCGCCGCGCAGGCGCGCCTCCACGGGTACGGGATCACGGCGCTCACGGACGCCTGGGTCGAGCCCCACCACGTCGCGGCGTACCGGGCCCTCGTCGAGCGCGGGGCCCTCACGATGCGGACGACCCTCGCGCTCTGGTGGGACCGGGCCGGCGGCCTCGAGCAGCTCGGGTGGTTCGAGGAGGCCCGCCGCACCGCGACGCGCGGCCGCCTCCGCGCGTCGACGGTGAAGCTCATGCTCGACGGCGTCCTCGAAAACGGCACCGGCGCGCTCCTCGAGCCGTACCTCGACGCGGAGGGCCGGCCCACGGAGACCGCGGGGATCGACTTCATCCACCCCCGCCGGCTCGCCGGGGAGATCGCGCCGGCCCTCGACGCGGCGGGATTCCAGCTCCATTTCCACGCGATCGGCGATCGCGCCGTCCGTTCCGCGCTCGACGCCGTCGCCGCGGTGCGGCGGGCGAACGGACCCGCCGACCGGCGCCCCCATGTCGCCCACCTGCAGGTCGTCGATCCCGCCGACGTTCCGCGGTTCGCGGCCCTCGGCGTGGGGGCGACGATCCAGCCGCTCTGGGCCGCGTGGGAGGCTCAGATGCGCGACCTCACCGTTCCGTTCCTGGGCCCGGAGCGGAGCGCCCGGCAGTACCCGTTCCGGAGCCTCCAGCGGGCCGGCGCCCGGCTCGTCGGCGGGAGCGACTGGTCGGTCTCCACGCCGAACGTCCTCGAGGAAGTCGAGGTGGCAGTCAACCGCGTCGTGCCCGAGAGCCGCGGCCTCGAGGCGCCGTTCCTCCCCGCCGAGCGGATCGACCTCGCCGCCGCGCTCGCCGCCTTCACGACCGGCGCGGCCTGGGCCAACGGCCTCGAGCGGGAGACGGGGACGATCGAGGCCGGCAGGCTCGCCGACCTCGTCGTCCTCGACCGCGACGTCTTCGACCGCGGCGCCGGCGAGATCGGCGACGCGCGCGTGCTCCTGACCCTGTCGGAGGGGGTCGCGGTCCACGCCGACCCCGCCCTCGGGTGGTGACCATGGAGCGCGCGCGAGGCCCCGTCATCGCGCTCGACGGCCTCGGGTCGTCGGGGAAGAGCAGCGTCGGCGCCGCCCTCGCCGCGGCCCTCGGCTGCCGGTTCCTCGACACGGGCCTCCTCTACCGGGCGCTCACGTGGCTCGCCCTCGAGCGAGGGCTCGACCCGGCCGACGGGCCCGCGATCGCGCCGCTCGCAGCGGAGATCGACCTCGGGGCCGACGACGCCGGCCGCCTCACCCGCGTCATCGTCGGCGGGCGCGAGGTCGGGGCCCTGATCCGCACGCCGCGGGTCGACCGATCCGTCTCCGCCGTGTCGCGCCAGCCCGAGGTCCGGGCGGCCCTCCTCGGCCGCCAGCGGGCCCTCGCGGCGTCCGGCGGGATCGTCGTCGCCGGCCGCGACATCGGGAGCGTCGTCCTCCCCGACGCCGACGTGAAGGTCTGGCTCGACGCCTCGCCGGAGGAGCGGGCGGCGCGCCGGGCCGCCGAACGGGGGACCGACCCCGCCTCGTCCGAGGGCCGGGCGATCCTCGACGACCTCCGCCGCCGGGACCGGCTCGACGGGTCGCGGGAGCACTCGCCGGCCCGCCCCGCGACGGACGCCGTCCACGTCCGCACCGATGGTCACACGTTCGAGGAGACGGTCGCGGCGGTCGCGGCGGTCGTCCGGGCCGCATGGACGGGGAGGGGAGGATGACAGCCGACCGCCCCGCGCGCCCGCGATCGAGGCAGGCCGAGGTCGCGTTCACCCTGCCCCCGGACCGCCTCCCGGCGTTCCTGCGCCTGAGCTCGCTGGCGGCCCGGACGATGATCCGCTCGTCCACGCGGGTGACGATCGAGGGGCTCGAGCACGTCCCGACGAGCGGCCCGCTCATCCTCGCCGCGAACCATGTCAGCAACGCCGACCCGCCGCTCATCGCCGGCTGGCTCACGCCCGCGCTCGGACGCCCCGTCCACTGGATGGCGAAGGCCGAGGCGCTCGCCTGGCCCGTCGCGGGGTGGTTCCTCCGCCAGAACGGCTGCTTCGGGATCCGCCGGGGCGCCGCCGACACGGAGGCGTTCCGGCTCGCGAAGAGCGTCCTCGACGACGGGCGCGTCCTCGGCACGTTCCCCGAGGGGACGCGGAGCCCGACCGGTGCCCTCCAGCGGGCGAAGGACGGGGTGACGCTCCTCGCCCTCCGGACCGGCGCCCCGGTCCTCCCGATCGGCGTCTCCGGCACGGACCGCTTCTGGCCGCGCGGGAGAGTGCTCTGGCGGGTCGGCGGCCACATCGCGATGCGCGTCGGAGAACCGTTCGTCCTCGAGCGCGGCGGGGGGCCGGACGGGGCGAAGGAGTCGCTCGACGACGTGACGACCCGGCTCATGCTCCGGATCGCGGAGCTCCTCCCCGAGCGGCATCGCGGCGTCTACGGACCGCTCCTCGCCCCGCGTCCGGGGGCGGCTGCGGCGGAGCCCGGCCTCGACGGCGCCGAGGGCTGACGGGCGGGCGCGGCCGGGTTTCGGCGGGCGCCGTGCAATAATCGGCCCATGGGCATGGTGCAGGACGTCCGCATCGCACGGCGGACCGGCTTCTGCTACGGCGTGCGCGAGGCGGTCGACAAGGCGAAGGAGGCCGCCGACGCGGGCAAGCTGACCCAGACGCTCGGCCAGGTCGTCCACAACGAGGGCGTCGTCGCGAGCCTCCACGCGCGCGGCGTCCGCTCGATCCGGGCCCTCGAGGACGCTGACCCCGGCTCGACCGTCGTCATCCGCGCCCACGGGGTCACCCCCGCCGTCCGCGAGGCGGCCGCGGGCCGCGGCCTCGACGTCATCGACGGCACGTGCTCGTGGGTCATCGCCGAGCAGCGAGAGCTCCAGAAGCTCGTCGAGGACGGGTACACCATCGTCCTCCTCGGGACGCCGAACCACCCCGAGGTCATCGGGCTCCTCGGCTTCGCGCCCGAGGCGATCGTCGTCGACGACGAGGGGGACTGGGACCGGATCCCGCGCCGCAAGCGGATGGCGCTCATCACCCAGTCGACGCAGCCACCCTGGAAGTTCGAGCGGCTCGCCGCGCGGATGGTCGGGCTCGCCCACGAGCTGAAGATCGTGAACACCGTCTGCCCGGTGACGATCCGCCGCCAGGAGGACACCGTCGACACGGCGAAGGCGGTCGACTTCATGGTCGTCGTCGGCGGGCGGAGCAGCGCGAACACGCGCGAGCTCACCCGCCTCTGCGAGATCGTCGGGACGCCGGTCCTCCAGGTCGAGCACGCGCCCGACCTCGACGACCCCGGGGCCTTCGGCGCCGCGGCGCTCGTCGGGGTGACCGGGGGGACCTCGACCCCGATCGAGGACCTCGCCCGCGTCGCCGAGCGGATCCTCGAGCTCGCCGGCACGCCCGGCGCCCGGGCGCGTGCGGCCGAGCTCGCGGCGGCGGCGCTCGGCGCGGCCGCGACGCCTGCCGGCCGGACCTCCTCGCTGCCGGCGGAGCCGGCCCGGGTCGCCGCGCTCGGCGCCGCCGCGCGGTGAACGCGCGGGCCTCGCTGCCGCTCGTCGCGATCGTCGGCCGGCCGAACGTCGGCAAGAGCACCCTCTTCAACCGCGTCGTCGGCGACAGCCGCGCGGCGATCGTCGAGGATCGGGCGCGGACGACGCGCGACCGCATCTACGGCGAGGGAGAGTGGAATGGCCGCCGCTTCCTCGTCGTCGACACCGGCGGCCTCGAGGCGGCCCCGGGCGACGCGATCGAGGAGAAGGTGCAGGAGCAGGCCCGGCTCGCGATCGCCGAAGCCGACGCCATCGTCCTCGTCGTCGACGCGACGACGGGCCTCACGCCCGCCGACGCCGAGGCCGCCGAGCTCCTCCGCCGCGCGAGCGCCCCGGTGTTCGTCGCGGTGAACAAGGCCGACAACGCGAGGCGCGAGCTGGATGCCGCCGAGTTCTGGGCGCTGGGCTGGGAGCAGACGTGGCCGGTGAGCGCCTCGCACGGGCGCGGCGTCGCCGACCTCCTCGACGAGGTCGTCCTCGCCCTCCCGCCCGAGACCGAGGCCGAGCAGGCTCGGCGGGCGCGGGAGGCGGCGACCGACCGCGAGGCGGACTTCATCGCGGACGAGCTCGCCGCGGGGCTCGAGCCCGACGAGGTCGACGTCGCCGAGGACGCGGCTCCGGGCCCGGTGACGATCGCCCTCGTCGGGCGGCCGAACGTCGGGAAGTCGAGCCTCCTCAACGCCCTCCTCGGCGAAGAGCGGGCGATCGTCTCGGCGATCCCGGGCACGACCCGCGACGCGATCGACACGCGGCTCGCCTTCGGCCAGGGCGAGGTCGTCCTCGTCGACACGGCGGGGATCCGGCGGCGCGGCAAGGTCGCCGCGGGGACCGGCGCGGAGCGGTACTCGACCCTCCGGGCCCTGCGGGCGATCGACCGGGCCGACGTCACCGTCCTCGTCGTCGACGCCGTCGAGGGGCTGACGGCCCAGGACGCCCACGTCGCGGGGTACACGGTCGATGCCGGCAAGGGCCTCGTCGTCGCCGTGAACAAGTGGGACCTCGTCGAGGACAAGACCGACCGCACGTTCGACCAGTACGTCGGCTGGATCCGCCGCGACGCGCCGTTCCTCGACTTCGCGCCGGTCGTCTCCATCAGCGCGAAGACCGGCCAGCGCGTCGAACGCGTGCTCGAGATGGCGGTCGACGTCTGGGGGGAGCGACGGAAGCGGATCGGGACCGGGGAGCTGAACCGGGTCCTCGCCGACGCGACCGCGCGCCAGGCGCCTCCGGCGGTGAAAAGCCGGCGGCCGAAGCTCTTCTATGCGACCCAGGCCGGGATCGAGCCGCCGACGTTCATCTTCTTCGCGAACGACGCGGAGCTCGTCCACTTCAGCTATCGGCGCTACCTCGAGAACCGGATCCGCGACGTCCTCGGCTTCCACGGCGCCCCGATCCGGCTCGTCTTCCGGAACCGGGGCGCGGAGCGTCCGCGCCGCGGGCGGGCCGGCACGCGGAGCAGGGGCCGGCCGGCGGCGGGCGGGCCCGGTCGCGCCGGGAGCGCGCGCCGCCGCTGAGCGCGCGGAGACCCGACCGGGGTCGGGCCACCACCGCGGTGTCGCCGCCGGCCGGCGCCGTCGTGTACCGGGACGAGGAGAGCCCCCGGCTCGTCGTCGTGGCGGGGCTCCTGCGGGTCCACCTCACCTCGGCGGACGGGCGCCAGGTCACGGTGCGGTACGCGCGGAGCGGCGACGTCGCCGGGCTCGCGCTCGATCACCGTCGGCGACCGCCTCGGGCTCGCCGACGTGTCGCGGGAGCGGCCCTCCGGCGCCCCGTGACGCAGGCGGCGCCGGCTCCGTGACGTGTTGCCGGCCGGGTCACCTGCCGGCCGGGTGACGATCGACGCCTCTGGTATCCTCTCGCCGTCGGGGTGTGGCGCAGCTTGGTAGCGCACCTGAATGGGGTTCAGGAGGTCCCGCGTTCGAATCGCGGCACCCCGACCACCGATCCACGCGCGAACGACGCCCTCCGGGTCGCCCGGAGGGCGTTGCCATGCGGCCCGGCCGGCGCACGCTCGGGGCGACCCCACCGCCCGACGGCGTCCACCGCTGGACGGGCAGCGCGGCGATGGACCGCCAGGGCGGCGGCCCCTTCGCAGTGGCCGCGCACGGGCCGCCGCGGCCCGTAGACTTGGGCCCATGACCGACGAAGCGCCGAGGGACCGCCCCGCGGGCCCCTTCCCCGAGACGTTCGCGAGCCTCGACCACGTCCAGCAGGACGGCCTGGGGGACATGGACCCCGAGCGGTTCCGTGCCGCGGCGCACGCCGTCGTCGACGCGATGGCCGACTACCTCGCCGGCGTCGAGGAGCGGGCGGTCCTCCCGGCGATCGAACCAGGCACGATCCGGCAGGTGCTCCCCGCGGCGGCGCCGGACGACCCCCAGCCGCTCGGCACGATCCTCGCCGACGTCGAGCGGCTCGTCGTCCCGAACGCGACCCACTGGCAGCACCCCGGCTTCCTGGCCTACTTCGCCACCACGGCGTCCTCGGCCGGGATCCTCGGCGAGATGTGGACCGCGGTGCTGGGCCAGAACCCCATGCTCTGGCGGACCTCGCCGATCGGCACGGAGCTGGAGCAGGTCGTCGTGGGCTGGCTCCGGGCGGCGCTCGGGCTCCCGGCGACGTTCGACGGCCTGCTCACCGACACGGCCTCGACCTCGACCCTCATCGCCATCGCGGCGGCGCGCGAGGCGGCCGGCCTGCGGGCCGCGGCCGCCGGGCTCGGGGCGGGTGCCGGCGGGCGGACGCCGCTCGTCTACGCCTCGACCGAGGCCCACAGCAGCATCGAGAAGGCCTGCATGACGCTCGGCCTCGGGCGCTCGGCGCTGCGCCGGGTCCCCGCCGACGGCGACTACGCGCTGCGCCCCGACCTCCTCGCCGAGGCGATCGCCGCGGATCGCGCGGCCGGGGGCATCCCGGTCGCGATCGTGGCCACGATCGGGACGACCTCTTCGACCTCCGTCGATCCGATCGCCCCGATCGCCGAGATCGCCGCCCGCGAGGGCATCTGGCTCCACGTCGACGCCGCGTACGCCGGCGCGGTGGCCATCGTGCCCCCGCGGCGAGGCCCGTTCGAGGGATGGGAGCGCGCCGACTCGATCGTCGTCAACCCCCACAAGTGGCTCTTCACGCCGCTCGACGCGTCGCTCTTCCTGAGCCGCCGGATGGACGGCGTCCGGGCCGCCTTCAGCCTCGTCCCGGAGTACCTGCGAACCCTCGACCAGGAGCGGCCCGTCCACGACTTCGCGGAGTACCAGCCGCAGCTCGGGCGCCGGATGCGCGCCCTGAAGCTCTGGATGCAGCTGCGCTACTTCGGCCTCGCGGGGATGCGCCGCCGGATCGACGCCCACTGCCGGCTCGCCGAGGAGCTGGCAGCGGCCGTGGACGCCGAGCCGGACTTCGAGCGGCTGGCGCCGGTGCCGTTCTCCACGGTCTGCCTCCGCTGGCGTCCGTCCGCGCTGGCCGGGCGCGAGGACGAGCCGGCGGTCCGGGTCCGGCTCGACGCCGCGAACGAGCGGCTGATGGCCGCCGTGAACGCCACCGGCGAGGTCTTCCTCTCGCACACGCGGCTGCACGACCGCTTCGCCATCCGGGTCGCGATCGGCAACCTGCGCACGGAAGGCCGCCATGTCGAGCGGGCCTGGGAGCTCCTCCGTCGCGAGGCGCGGACGCTGGAGGCGTGATGGCTTCGCCGCGCCAGTCGGCGCCGCCGCCAGACGACCTCCGGAGCCGGGAGACCCGGCTCATCGCGAAAACGCAACGAGACGACCCGCAGGGGCATCGATCGGGCATCAGGATGTGCGGTTCTGCGTGAGCCTGAAGCGTCCGACTGGGGAGCGAGTCTTGGAAGATCTCGTCGAGAAGGCGCAGCGCGGCGATGCCGGTGCGTTCGCGATCCTCGCGGATCAGTGGGCCCCGCGGGCCATGGCGGTTGCCCGGATGATCCTGCGGGATGACGACGTGGCGGCAGACGCCACTCAGGAGAGCCTGGTCCGAATCTGGACGCACGTGCGGCAGGTGCGACATCCAGAGCGTTTCGACGCGTGGATGTACGCGATCGTCGTCAACGAATGCCGTCGTGAGTTGCGTCGCAGCCGGCGGCAGCAGCATCTGGTACGGCAGCTGGACATGCCTCGCTCGGTGGCGCCGGGCGTCTCGGCCGAGGCGCGGGATGAGATGGGGGCTGCTTTCCGGCGGCTGCGAGCCGAGCATCGCGAGGTACTGGTCCTCCGCTACTACGTCGAGCTGGAGCCCCGGGAGATAGCGGAGATCGTTCGAGCCCGACCAGGGACCGTCCGCTCCAGGCTGCACCACGGGCTTCGCGCCCTTCGGGCGGAGCTCGATGCCGAGCGACGAGCTGCGGACTCGGACGGAAAGGGCCCGATGACGGGCCGGGAGGGTCGTGATGCCGGATCTTGAGGAGGACCTCCGAGCCTGGCTTCGCGGGCAGGAACCCGACCCACTACTGTCTCAAGGACCGCTCCTGGGTGCATTGATGAGCGCACGCTCGACCGAACAGCAGAGGGGCGGGATGCACCGCGCCGTGCTGGCCCTCGTGGCCGGCACGGCGGGCCTGGCCGTGCTGGCGCTGGCGGCGATCGCACTCGGGCCGCGCACCCTGCCGCCGGCGCAGCCGCCGCCTCTAGCGTCCGCCTCGGCCGGGCCGTCGCCGACCTCCCCGCCGACCCCGACCGTTGTCCCGACGCCCACGAACGCAGCCGCCCTTTCCTACGGCTGGTATCGGTTCGAATCGGTGCAGGAAGGCAGTCACGTCGAGGGCCCGCAGGATCCGCTCGGACTCGTTCACCTGCGCATCCGGACGGGCGTCGCCCTGCAGGTCACGGCGGACTTCGAGAAGGTCGTGGACCCTCCCCGGCCACAGCTCGAGCTGAACGCCGCCCCGTTCGCCACCGCCGCCGATGGCGCCATGGTCTACGGCTACACCCTCGTCGAGGGGGCCGTGATCCGCCAAGTCTCGATCGCCGACGGCGCCGAGACGCCGGTGGCGACGATCCCGGCCGCGGTGCCGCAGGCGGTCCTCGATCGGTCGCGCGGACTGCTCTTCTACGCCCGGTTCGGCCTGGAGGACCGCCGGTACCAAGGCATCTGGGAGCTGGACCTCGCCGGTGGTTCGGAGCGCCGGCTCCTGGGGCCGTCGGGAGGGATCAAAGCCGAGGCCGGCGCGCAGGTCCGTGTCAAGTTGTTCTTGACCCCGGACCGCGATCGCCTGGTCGCGGTCGAGTGCCCGACCATCGGCACGTGCGTTGTCCGTGTCTGGGAGCTCGACGGGGGACGCCCGGGGATCACCGTGAGGGATATGCCGCCTGACGATGTGGCGGGCCTGACCGATTCGGAGATCGTCGTCGGCAACCGGCGCGTGAACCTCGACACGGGCGCCATGACCACGACCCTGACCTGCTTCCTCCCTGGCACGGTTGTCCGGACGCAGGACGGCGCCGCCTTGATCTACGTTGCCGATGGGCCGTGGTCGTCGTGTCCCGGCGGCCCGTATCGGCTCGATGCCCTTGACCTCTCGACCGGGGTAGTGCGCACGGTCTGGTCGGCTGGCGACACAACCGCCACCCCGACTCTCCAGCTCGTGTCGCCCGACGCAGGCCTCGGACTGGAGCTTCCGCCGTCCACGTTCCTCGTCAGTCCTGATGGCCTCGTACCGCCGACCGAGGCGTCGAACCTGGTCTCGCTTCCGGCCCCGTAGGCACAGGCGACCGGCGAACGTCAGGCGCGCATCGTCCGAAGGAGCGGCTTGCCTGGGCCGGAACCAGTGGCAGGCTTGGCCACAGGCAGCATCCGAGATGAGCCAGCATGCGAGTATCCCCACGCGCCGCCGGCTACCCCTGATCGCGTTCGGTCTTCTCGTCGGGTTCGCGGTCGTCGTCGGCGCCAGCCTCGCCGGCCCGCCGAGAACCGACCCGGAGGCGTCCGATGCTTTCTGGACGCATCTCTTCGTCAACAGCGTCTCCCCCGGCTATGAGTCGATGGAGGACATGCTGCGGTCGTCGGAGGCGGTCGTCCTCGGGCGGATGGGTGAGCTCAAGGAGTCACGGTCGTGGGTCGTGGTCCCCGAGTGGGGCTCGGACGGCATCGCGTTCTACGCCGTGTCTTCGATCAAGGTCGAACAGGTGATCCGCGGCAACTACGTCTCGTCGACGCCTGGTACGCTCGACCTCGAGCTGTTCGTCCCTGTGCCGGTTGAGTTTGCGGAGTTCAAGGCGGCCCAGCCGGCGGAACGATCGATCCTCTTCCTGTATCGAAAGCAGGACTCCAACACGCCCGTGGATGGAATCGTCAGCCCGAACCGGGGGTACGTCCGCGACTTCGGCGCGGCGGAGCCCCCGATCGGCGCCGATGATGAATGGCTTCTCCGCGTTCGGGATCTGTCCTTTGACGGACTCGTCCGCCAGCTCAAGGCGGCGTCCGCCCGATCGTGACGGACGCCGCCTTTGCGCGGGTCGCGACGCCGTGGACGGGGTCATGGTGGGCGCGGTAGGCTGGGCCTCGAGGCGAACCGTCCGCCGCCCGGCGGATCTGCGCCCAGGAGGGTCCCACCGATGGTCGCCGAGTCCGCCCGCGACTTCCCGATGTTCATCGACGGCGGCCCCGCGGAGGCCGCATCGGGCGCCTGGATCGAGGTCCGCAGCCCGGCCACGCGGGCCCTCGTGGGGCGGGTGCCCGCCGGCACGGAGGCGGATGTCGACCGGGCCGTGCGGGCCGCCCGGATCGCCTTCGAGGACGGCCGCTGGAGCCGTCGCTACCTGCCGGAGCGGGCCGCGATCGTGGCCCGGCTCGCGGACCTCATCGAGGCCGACGCCGACGAGCTTGCGGCGCTCGAGACGGCCCAGACCGGCGCGGCGTACAAGCTCCGCCGCGACTCCGACCTCCCCTTCACGGTCGACAACCTGCGGTTCTTCGCCGGCGCCGTCCGCCACCTCGAGGGAAAGGCGGCCTGGGAGTACTCCGGCAGCCACACGAGCTTCGTCCGCCGCGAGCCGCTCGGCGTCGTCGGCCAGGTGAGCCCCTGGAACTACCCGCTCTGGATGGCGATCTGGAAGATCGGGCCCGCGCTCGCAGCGGGGAACTCCGTCGTCCTCAAGCCCGCGTCCGCGACCCCGCTCACGACGATCCGCCTCGCCGAGCTGGCCGCCGAGGCCGGGCTGCCGGCCGGCGTCCTCAACGTCGTCACGGGCCGGGGCGACATCGTCGGCGCGGCGCTCGCCGGCCACCCCGGCGTCGACCTCGTCTCGCTCACCGGGGACTCCGAGACGGGCCGGAGGATCATGGCCCTCGCCTCGGGCAACCTCAAGCGCGTCCACCTCGAGCTCGGCGGAAAGGCGCCGTTCATCGTCCACGCCGACGCCGATCTGGAGGCCGCCGCCCGCGGGGCGACCGCCGGGGCGCTCATCAACGGCGGCCAGGACTGCACGGCCGCGACCCGCGTCTACGTCCACCGCTCCGTCGCAGCGCCGTTCACCGCGCGCCTCGTCGAGCTGTTCCGCTCCGTCCGCGTCGGCGACCCGACGGCGGCCGACACGGACCTCGGGACGCTCATCAGCGCGGCGCAGGTCGCCCGCGTGGACGGCTTCGTGCGGCGCGCCGTCGCGGCCGGCGCGCGGGTCCTCGCCGGCGGCGCCCGCCCCGCCGTACCCGGCCTCCCGGACGGCGCCTTCTACCTGCCGACCGTCATCGTCGACGCGGCGCAGGACAGCGAGATCGTCCAGCAGGAGGTCTTCGGGCCGGTCCTCGTCGTCCTCCCGTTCGACACGGAGGAGGAGGCGCTCGCGAAGGCGAACGACACCGTCTACGGCCTCGCGAGCTCCGTCTGGACGAACGACGTGCGGGTCGCGATGCGGGCGACGCAGGCCCTGAACTTCGGGCACGTCCTCGTCAACGACCATCTCATGGTGACGAGCGAGATGCCGCACGGTGGGTTCGGGCAGTCGGGCTTCGGCAAGGACATGTCGATGTACTCGTTCGAGGAGTACACCCGCGTCAAGCACGTGATGATCGAGCTCACCGGCGAGCCGGAGAAGCCCTGGCACTACACGATCTTCGGGGACCAGAAGGCGTAGCCGACCGATGCGGGCGGCGCCGTCGACCCACGCCGGCGCGACACCGTTCGTCGTGCCGGATCCCGCTCCATCCACGATCCGGTCACGCTCGCTCCCCGCGGCACGATGACGTTCGAGGCCGCGGCCCGCCCGCCGGCCCCTCCCCGGCCGCCCGGCGGCCAGCGGTCGGCACCCGTCCCGGGCGCGACGTGGGGCTCACCCGTCCGAATTCGAGGTACCCGATGACCAGGTTCGTCGTCGACGCCGGCACCGTCCTTCACCTGGCGAGCACCGGGATCGTCGTCGCAGCGGAGCACGAGCTCCTCGCGCCGACGCTCCTCCGCTCCCAGACGCTGGCTGCCCTCCACGAGGCCGTCCAGCGCGGGGAGATCCCGCCGGAGGTCGCGCGCGAGCGCCTCGCCCGCATCGGGCGGATGCGGATCAGGCTCCTTGGCGACGGCGTGCTCCGGCGGCGGGCGTGGGACCTGGCGGACCGGCTGGGATGGGCCTCGACCTACGACGCCGAGTACGTCGCCCTCACCCAGCTGCAGGCGGACGCGCTCGTGACCCTGGACGCCGACCTGGCGCGCAGCGTGGAGGGGATCGTCGCGACCGCGTCGATCGACGCGCTGCGGTAGGAGAGGCCGTGACGCGCGGTTCGTGCCCCGGCCGCCACGCCCGGGGAGCCGACGATGGCGGGACTCGGCGGGGACCGTACAATGGCGGCCGCCAGCCGTCCCCGGAGGAGGAGCCGCGACCGTGCCCCCGATCACCGAGCTCACCCGGATCGAGCCGATCCACCTGCAGCGACTCGAGCGCCAGGGCGTCCTCACGACGGGGCTCCTCCTCGAGGTGTCCGAGACGCGGACCCGCCGCCAGACCCTTGCCGACCAGGTGGCCGCGACGACGAATGACGTCCTCGCCTGGCGGGACGAGGCGCTCCTCCTCAACCTGGCGAGCTTCGGCGCCGCCGAGCACGACCTCTTCGGGTATGCCGGGCTCGATGGGCTCGCCGCGATCCTCGCCGTGGATCTCGGGACCTTCCGCGCCCGGCTCGTCCGCGCCGCGGGCCAGCTCGGCGTCGAGCCGCCGGCCGACCTCGTGAGCGAGACGTGGTGGGAGCAGGCCCGGACGCTCGCGGACGCGTGAGCCCGTCGGGTGATCCCGGCCGCTCCACGGTCGCCCGCCGGATCGCGACCGGCGTCGTCGCGGTCTCCACCGCCCTCGTCATCGTCGGCGCGACGATCGCCCTCTTCTTCAACCCCGTCTGGGTCTCCTTCGCGCAGGGCCGCGCGAACGCCGCGGCGTCCACGGGCTGGCCCCCCGCAGAGGTCGACGCGGTCACGCGCGAGGTCGTGCTCGAGGTCTGGGTGGGGCCGGGCACCTTCGCCCAGGAGGTGGGCGGCGAGCCGGTCTTCACGGCGCGCGAGCGCGCCCACATGGCGGACGTCCGGCGGGTCGTCCTCGACTTCTTCACCGTCGTCCTCCTCGGCGCCGCCGTCCTCGTCGTCACCGCCTGGGCCTCGCGGCTCTCGCGCGCGTACTGGCGGGCGGTCGCGGCCGGCGCGGCGGGCCTCGCGGTCGGAGCCGTCGTCGTCGGGGGCGCCTTCCTCCTCTTCTTCGATGCGGCCTTCACCCTCTTCCACGAGCTCTTCTTCGCGGCCGGGACGTGGACGTTCGACCCCGCGACCGACCGCCTCGTCCAGCTCTTCCCGTACCAGTTCTGGACCGAGACGAGCGTCGCGATCGCCGCCGTGGGGCTCGCCCTGACGCTCGCGGTGTGGGCGGTCGCGCGGCGGCTCGGGCGGCCGCGCGGGGCGCCCCCGGCGCCGGTGCTCGAGTTCGGTCCCGGCGGCGAGGCGACCTGATGGGCGCGCGGCGCACCCGGGAGGGCGCGGACGGGTGGCGGCTCCTCCGGGCCGGCGCGCCCGCGGGGCTCTGGGCGGCGGGGATCGTCGTCGTCGCCCTCGGCGACCCGGTCGGCGGGCTCGCCCTCCTCCTCGCCGGCTGGTTCGCGCGGGCGGCGGTCCGGGCCGCCGCGCGGCGCGAGGCGCTCGAGGCGCTCATCGTGGACCTCACGGTCGGCGAGGTGATGGAGACGACAGCGGTCGCGGTCGCCCCCCACGCGACGCTCGACACGTTCGCCGACGCGGTCGGCGGCGCCGTCGACGGCACCCGCGGCCCGACCGTCGTGCGGGTCATGGGCGACGACCGGCTCCTCGGCCTTCTCGGGCAGCGCGAGCTGGCGCGCGTGCCCCGCCGGCGGTGGCCGGTCGTGCGCGCGGGCGAGGCGATGGTTCCGGCGAGCCGGCTGCCGGTGCTCGCCCCCGGCGAGGCCCTCCGGCCGGCCGCCGAGCGGCTCGGCGCGTCCCGCGCCCCCGGGTTCCCCGTCGTCGCGGAGGGCCGGCTGGCGGGTGTCCTCACGCGGATGGCGGTGGGCCGGACGCTCCACGAGCGCTGGCTCGCGGCGGCCGCGCGACGCGACGCCGCGCCCGACGACCCGGCGGCGGGACGGGGGAGGGGCTGACTCGTGTCCGACCTCCTCTCCGTCGAGGTGGCCCGGGGGCGCGTCCTCGCCGCCGTGCCGGCGCCGCTTCCCGCCGAGACGGTCCCCGTCGTCGCGGCCCGCGGCCGGGTCCTCGCGGCGGACGTCGTCGCGGCGACGGACCTCCCGCCGTGGGACAACAGCGCGATGGATGGGTACGCCGTCCGCTCGGCCGACGTCGCCGCGGCGACGGCGGAGCTCCCGGTCCGGCTCGCCGTGCGCGGCGAGGCCGCCGCGGGCCGTGCGCCGGACGTTGCCGTCGACGCTGGCGGCGCCGTGCGGATCGCCACCGGCGCCCCGCTCCCGTCGGGCGCCGACGCGGTCGTCCAGGTCGAGATGACGACGCCGCTCGACGCCGCCGGGGCGGCCGGCGCGCGTGGGCGCGACGCGGCGGGCCCGCCCCCCGCGGCGGTGCTCGTCCACGCGGCGATCGGGCCCGGCGCGAACGTCCGCCGGCTCGGCGAGGACCTGCGCGCGGGCGCCGTCGTCCTGCGGGCGGGGCGCGCGGTCGGGCCCGCCGAGGTGGCCCTCGTCGCCGGGGCAGGCGTCCCGGTCGTGGCGGTCCACCGGAGGCCGCGGGTCGCGGTGATCTCGACGGGCGACGAGCTCCGGGCACCGGGGGCGGACCTCGGGCCGGCCGGGATCCCGGACTCGAACGGACCCTCGCTCGTCGCGCTCGCGGCGGCCGCCGGGGCGGACGCGCGCCACCTCGGGATCGCGCCGGACGACCTCGCGACGATGACGCAACTCCTCCGCGCGGCGGCCGCGTCGGCCGACCTCGTCGTCGTGAGCGGCGGGGTCTCCGTCGGGCCGTACGACGTCGTGAAGCCGGCGTTCGAGGCGGTGGGGACGGTGGACCTCTGGCGGGTCGCCGTCCAGCCGGGCAAGCCGTTCGCCTTCGGCGTCGCACCCCGGCCGGCGGGGAGCGACGCATCGGGGCCCGTCCTCCTCCTCGGCCTCCCGGGGAACCCCGTGTCGACGTTCGTCACGTTCGAGCTCTTCGTCCGCCCCGCGATCCGGCTCCTCGCCGGGCGGCCCGCCGACGATCTCCTCCGGCCCGCCGACCGCGCCGTCCTCGAGGAGCCCGTGACGAAGGCACCCGGCCGGCGGGCATACCTCCGCGTCTCCGCGCGGCGAGACGGCCCGGCCGGGCCGCCGCTCCGCGACGCCGAGGGCCGCGTGCGGGTGGACCTCGCCGGCGGGCAGGGGAGCCACGTCCTCTCGTCGCTCGCCGCCGCCGACGCCCTCGCCATCGTGCCAGAATCGGTGGACGCGCTCCCGGCCGGGGCGCCCGTCGAGCTCTGGTGGCTCGACCACCCCTGACGGAGCCCGCCGGCCGCGACGACCCGGAGGAGTCATGGACGACCGCTCGCAGCCCCGCTCGGCGCGCCGCCGGCTCACCCACGTGGACCGCGGCGGCAGACCGCGGATGGTCGACGTCTCCGGCAAGCCCGCGACCGCCCGCCGCGCGGTCGCCGAGGCGGAGGTCGGCTGCTCGCAGGAGACGCTCTCGCTCGTCATCGACGGCGGCGGCCCGAAGGGCGACGTCCTCACGGTCGCGGAGCTCGCAGGGGTCATGGCAGCGAAGCGGACGGCCGAGCTCATCCCGCTCTGCCACCCGCTGCCCCTCACCGACGTCGCCGTCCGGATCACCCCGGACCGGTCGACCTCGGCGTTGCGGATCCACGCCGAGGCGGCGACGACCGGGCCGACGGGCGTCGAGATGGAGGCGCTCACCGCGGCGAGCATCGCCGCGCTCACGATCTACGACATGGTGAAGGGGGTGGAGAAGGGCGTCGAGATCCGGGCGATCCGCCTCGTCGCGAAGAGCGGCGGGGCGTCCGGGGAGTGGCACCGGGCCTCCGGGCCCGCCGAGATCGTCGCCCCGCGCCCGCCACTGCCGAAGGGCGCCCGCGGGCCGGCCCGAAGCGGGATCCGGCGGACGCCCCGCGCCCCCGGGGGCTGAGCGCGTGGCGGCTTCCCGGACCGCGCTCGTCCTCACCGTCTCCGACCGGGGGGCGGCAGGCGAGCGCGCCGACGCGACGGGGCCCGCCGTCGCCGCGCGCCTCGAGGCCCTCGGGTTCGCGGTGGAGCGAGCCCTCGTCCCGGACGACCGCCCACTCATCGAGGCCGCGCTCGTCGCCGGGGCGGCGCGGCATCCGCTCGTCGTCACCGCCGGCGGGACCGGCCTCGCGCCGCGCGACGTCACGCCGCAGGCGACGCTCGCGGTCGTCGACCACGAGGTGCCGGGGCTCGCGGAGGCGATGCGGGCCGACGGCCGGGCGACGACCCCGTTCTCGGTCCTCTCGCGCGCCGTCGCCGGCGTCCGCGGCCGGTCGCTCCTCGTGAACCTGCCGGGCAGCCCGCGAGGGGCGCTCGAGTCGCTCGCGAGCATCGAGGCCGTCCTCGATCACGCGCTCGCGACGCTCGGCGGGCCGTTCGACCACGACGCGGCGCCGCCGGGCGACGGAGGGCTCGCGGCGGCGGACCCGGCGCGGCCGTCGTGACGGCGTCCCTCGGGCACGTCCCGTTCTACCCGCTCGTCTTCCCCCTCTTCTACGGGGCACTGGCGGTCTTCGCCCTCCTCATGGCCCGCCACCTGCGGGTCCTCGCGGCGATCCGGCCGGCCCGGCCCTTCGCCGACGTCCCCCGTCGCACCGCTGCGCTCGTCCGGTACGCCCTCGTTCAGACCCGGATGTTCCGCGACCCGCGGGTCGGGGTCATGCACTACGCGATCTTCGCGGCCTTCGTCCTCCTCACGGTGGGGGTCGCGAACGCGGTGACGGGCGGGCTCGTCGAAGCTGCCGCCTCCGCCCCCGCCGGCGGGATCGCCTGGACCGCCGTGCTCCTCGGGCGGAACGTGGCCGCTGTCGCGGCCCTCATCGCGATCGCCTACGCCCTCGTCCGCCGGCTCGTCACGCGCCCGGCGCGCCTCACCCTCTCCCGCTCGGGGATCGGGATCCTCCTCCTCATCGCCGCGATCATCGCGGCCGAGCTCGGAGCCGTGAGCTACGAGGCGGCGCTCTACGGCCCGCTCCCCGGGGCGCTCCTGACGAATGCGGCGGGCGCCGCGCTCGGGGGCGTCGACCCGGCCCTGCTCCGGGCGCTCTACGCGGCCCACTGGTGGGCCCACGTGGCGCTCGTTGCCGCCTTCCTCGTCTGGCTGCCGACGACGAAGCACCTCCACGTCGCGACGAGCTTCCTCAACGTGTACCTCCGGAAGCTCGAGCCGCGGGGCGCGCTCCCCGCGATGGACCTCGAGGCGACGGACGCGACGTACGGCCTCGCGACTCTCGCCGACCTCTCGTGGAAGGACGCCCTCGACGGCCTCACCTGCACCGAGTGCGGCCGCTGCCAGGACGCCTGCCCGGCCCACGCGACCGGGAAGCCGCTCGACCCGAAGGCGCTCGTCATGGGGATCCGCGACCTGACCGTCGAGGCCGAGCGCGGGCTTCACCTCCTCCCGAACGCCGCAGACGTCCGGGCGCGCGGCGGCGCCCTCGACGACGCGCTCCACCCGGAGCGCCTCGCGCTGCCCCTCGTCCCGGGGGCGATCAGCGAGGACGCCGTCTGGGACTGCGTCACGTGCGGGGCGTGCGTGGAGGCCTGCCCCGTCCTCATCGAGCACATCGACAAGATCGTCGGGATCCGCCGCCACCTCGTTCTCGAGGAGAGCCGCTTCCCGGCCGAGCTGACGGCGGCGTTCCGGGCGATGGAATCGGCCCAGAACCCGTGGGGGCAGCCGCGAAACGCCCGCCTCGACTGGACGAAGGGCCTCCCGTTCGAGGTGCCGGTCGCCGCGGCGGTGGCGGCTGCCGGGAGCCTCGACCGGCTCGAGGTCCTCTACTGGGTCGGCTGCGCGGCGGCGTTCGACGAGCGGAACCGGCGGGTCGCGCGGGCGTTCGCGACGTGCCTCGACGCGGCCGGCGTCCGCTTCGCCGTGCTCGGCCAGGAGGAGGCCTGCACGGGCGATCCTGCCCGCCGGATGGGCAACGAGTACGTCTTCCAGCTCCTCGCCACGCAGAACGTCGAGACGCTCCGCCGCTACGGTCCCCCGACGATCGTCACGGCCTGCCCGCACTGCTTCAACACGATCGCCAACGAGTACTCCCAGCTCGGCGGGAGCTTCGAGGTCGTCCACCACTCGGCGTTCCTTGCCCGCCTCCTCGCGGACGGGCGCCTCGCGACGCTCGTCGGCGCCGACGGCCCGGCGGCCCGGCGCGTGACGTTCCACGACGCGTGCTACCTCGCCCGGCACAACGGGGTGGTCGCCGCGCCACGGGAGGTCCTCCGGGCGGTTCCGGGCCTCGAGCTGAGCGAGATGGACCGCCACGGGCGCGCGTCGTTCTGCTGCGGCGCGGGCGGCGGGCGGATGTGGATGGAGGAGAGCCGCGGGACGCGGATCAACGCCGAGCGGGCTCGCCAGGCGCTCGCGACGGGCGCGGAGGCGGTCGCCGTCGGCTGCCCGTTCTGCATGACGATGCTCGGCGACGGCCTCGCCTCCGAGCCGGCGAACGTGGCCGGGATCACGACCCTCGACCTCGCGGAGATCCTCGCCCCGGTCGCCGTCGCGGGGCCCGCGGCGTCGGGCGGGCGATCCGGTCGGGAGCTGC
Source organism: Chloroflexota bacterium (assembly GCA_021802585.1). Taxonomy (GTDB): domain Bacteria; phylum Chloroflexota; class Limnocylindria; order Limnocylindrales; family CSP1-4; genus CTSoil-043. Next base: position 7,568 of record JAJZRQ010000004.1, on the reverse strand, counting down.
CCGTCCTCCAGTAGCGACGGCGGCGCGTCGCTGCGGATCGCGCGGCGGGCCGGCCGCTACCAGGCGCGCGGCGGGGCGTCGGGCAGGTGCCGGCCGCAGCGGACGCAGCGCGTGTCGGTCCAGAGGTTCTCCGTCGCGCAGTGGGGGCAGAGCTTCACGCCCTCGGACGACATCGCGATCGGGCTCTCGCGGGTCTCGTCCTCGTGCTCGCCGCGCTCCCGGCGGATCCGGACGAGGAGGGCGACGCAGGCGACCCCGCAGGCGCCGAGGAGGGCGACGAGGAGGAGCTGCTCATCCATGGCGCGCCCCGTGACAGGCCGGCGCGCCGGCCGTTCGGGCGAGACCCCCGCGGCTCGCCGTCCCGAGCGTACACCCGGGAGGTCCCCCGGAACGCGGTCCCGGCCCGTGGCGGCGGCATCCGGTGTGTACACTCGGCACCGCCGGGTGGGTGACGGATCCGCCGGCGCCACGAGGAGCATCGCCCGTGCGGATCGTCGTGCTCGTGAAACCCGTCCCGGACGCCACCGGCCAGGAGCGGCTCGGCCCGGACGGCCGCCTCGACCGGTCCGCCGCGCCGCCCGTGCTCAACGGCAATGACGAGTACACGCTCGAGGCGGCGCTCCGCCTCGCCGACTCCCAGGGGGCCGAGGTGACGCTCCTGGCGATGGGACCGGCCGGCTCCCAGGACGCGCTCCGCAAGGGCCTCGCCATGGGCGCCGCGCGCGCCGTCCTCGTGACCGACCTCGCGCTCGCCGGGTCGTGCGCGCTCTCGACGATGGAGGTCCTCGCGGCGGCGCTCCGCGCGATCCCCTTCGACCTCGTCCTCGCCGGCGCCGACAGCGCCGACGGGGGCGGCGGGGTCGTCGGCGCCGGGATCGCCACCCTCCTCGACCTGCCCCTCGTCTCCGGCGCGGCCGCGATCGACGCGGCCGGCGAGGCCGCCGTCCGCGTGCGGCGCATCGCCGGCGGGGGCGAGGAGACCGTCGAGGTGCCCCTGCCGGCCGTCGTCGTCGGGACGCAGCTCCTCGGCGAGCCGCGGTACCCGACGCTCAAGGGGATCATGGGCGCCCGCGCGAAGGAGATGGCGGTCCGCTCGCTCGCCGACCTCGGCCTCGCCCCGGGGGACGTGGGTGGCGCGGCGGCGACGACGGTCGTCCTCGCCCAGCGACCGCCGGCCGCGCGCGCCGCGGCGCGCGTCGTCCGCGAGGCGCCCGACGCGGCGGCCCGCGAGATCGTCGATCTCCTCATCGCCCGGGGGGCCATCTGATGGCAGGCGCCGCCTGGGCGATCGCGGAGGTCGGAGTCGACGGCCTGCCGACCCGGCTCGCCCTCGAGCTCGCGACGGCCGCGCGGCTCATCGCGGGGGCGAGCGGCGGCGCCGCGGCGGCCGTCGTCGCGGGCCCGGACCCCGCCGCCGCGGCCGCCGTCCTCGCGGACTACGTGCCGCGGGTCCTCGCCGTCCGCGCGGCCGCGGGGGCGGGACCGGACGTCGCCCGCGCGATCGCGACGCTCGCGGGAGCGGACGGGTCGCGCGATGGCCGGGACGCGGCCGACGCCCCCGCCCCGGCTGACACGCCCGACGTCATCCTCCTCGGCGCGACGCCGGAGGGCCGCGAGGCGGCCGGGGTCCTCGCGGCGCGCCTCCACCTGGGCGTCCTCGGCAACGCCACCGCCCTCCGGTGGGGGAGCGGGGACGACGGGGCGCCTCCGGGCCCGCGCGTCGAGAAGAGCGTCCTCGGCGGGCGCGCCGTGACGACCTCGGCCTTCACCGCCGGGCGCGGGATCGTGACGCTCCGGCCGGGCGCCGCCGCCGCGTCGCCCAGTGGCGCGCCCGGGGCGGTCGAGGCGGTTGCGCTGGCGGTCGCCGCCCCGGTCGCGCGGGTCGTCGCGCGCGCCGCGGCCGCCGGGCGGAGCGCGAGCGTCGAGGAGGCGGCGATCGTCGTCGCCGGCGGCCGCGGCCTGGGAGGCCCGGACGGCGTGGCCCTCCTCCGCGAGCTCGCGGACGCCCTCGGCGGCGCCGTGGCCGCGACCCGCGCGGCGGTGGACGCCGGGTGGATGCCGTTCGACGTCCAGGTCGGCCAGACCGGCCGGACGGTGCGACCGGCCGTCTACGTCGCGATCGGCGTCTCGGGCGCGATCCAGCACCGCGTGGGGATGCAGGACGCCGAGACGATCGTCGCCGTGAACCGCGACCCCGACGCCCCCCTCGTCGAGCACGCCGACCTGTACGTCGTCGGCGACCTGTTCGATGTCGTCCCTGCCCTCGTCGCCGCCCTGCGCGCGCGCCGGACCTGACCGCCCGACGATGACGGAGATCCTCCTCGTCGCGTCGCTCGGGCTCTTCCTCGCCCTGCTCGTCGCGTTCCTCTACGTCCTCCGCCGGGCGGCCGGCGTCGTCGCCGCGACCCGCGAGGAGGAGGCGTTCCGGCAGGGTGGGGCCGGCGTCGCGGACCGGGCCGCCGCGGCGATCGTCGAGGGGGCGGCCCGGATCGACCGGGTCCGCCGCCGCCAGGACGCGCCGACGGAGCTCGACGAGGTCATTCCCGCGCTCGCCGAGCGCCTCGCCGGGCTCCGCGACGAGGCGGCGGTCCTCGACGCGCCGGCGTCCCTCGCCCTCCTCCGCGAGCGGCTCATGGCGGAGATCGAGCGCGCCGGCCGGGCCGTCGAGGCGGTCGAGCACGGCTGCCTCCTTCTCGGGATGACGGCGGGTCGGCCGCGGGAGATGGAGGGCGAGACGTCCGTGAAGCGGGGCTACCTCAACCTCCTCCATGCCCGCGAGGCGCTCGTCGCGCTCGCCGTCGACCTCCGCTCGGGGCGCGTCGGGGCGAGCCGCTGGTTCACGGACCGGCTCCGCGCCGGCTGAGGAGGCGCGAGCGGCCCCGTATGTCGTGGTATCGTCCGGGCGTGCCACAAGATGTTGTGGTGCAGGGCGCTGGAGGACCCGATGCGCTGTCCGAGCTGCGCGGCGCGTGACACCCGGGTGATCGACTCCCGGGACCTCGACGACGCCGCGACGATCCGCCGCCGGCGCGAGTGCCCGGCCTGCGGCGCCCGCTTCACGACGTACGAGCGGATCGAGGCGGCGCGCCTCGTCGTCGTCAAGCGGGATGGGGCGCGCCAGGAGTTCGATCGCGACAAGCTCGCGGCCGGTCTGCGGAAGGCCCTCACCCGGCGCCCGGTCCCCGAGGACGCGGCCGAGCAGGCGGCGGACGAGATCGAGGCGCGCCTCCGCGCGGCGGGGACGACCGAGGTCGAGTCGTCCCGGATCGGCGAGCTCGCGATGGAGCGCCTCCGCGCGCTCGACCAGATCGCGTACATCCGCTTCGCCAGCGTCTACCAGTCGTTCGAGGACCTCGCGACGCTGAAGCGCGAGGTCGACAGCCTCTACGACGAGCGCGGGCCGGGCGACGGGGGCCGGCGGCCGTGAGCGTCCTCGCCGACCGCGACATCCGGGCCGAGATCGAGGCCGGCCGGGTCCGGATCGACCCCTACGATCCGGCCGACCTCCAGCCGTCGTCGGTCGACCTCCACCTCGACCGCTCGTTCCGCGTCTTCCGGAACAACCGCTACCCGTTCATCGATCCGCGCGAGGCCCAGCCGGACCTCACCGAGCTCCTCGAAGTCCGCGACGACGAGCCGTTCATCCTCCACCCCGGGGAGTTCGTCCTCGGCCAGACCCTCGAGTGGGTCGAGCTGCCGACCGACCTCGTCGCCCGCCTCGAGGGGAAGTCGAGTCTCGGCCGGCTCGGGCTCCTCATCCACTCGACGGCCGGGTACGTGGACCCGGGCTGGAAAGGCACGCTCACCCTCGAGCTGAGCAACGTCGCGAACCTGCCGATCGCCCTCTACGCCGGGATGCGGATCGGGCAGATCAGCTTCTTCCGGATGTCGAGCCCGGTGGACCGCCCGTACGGGAGCGCCGAGCTCGGCTCGAAGTACCAGGGCCAGAGCCAGCCGACGGCGTCGGCATTCCACCGCGACTTCGCGGCCCGCCGGAAGCTCCCCGGGGCGCGCTGACCGTGGCCCTCGGCGACGCCCTCCACTGGTCGGCCGACCTCGGGGGCGGGACGCGGGTCGCTCTCGTCCAGGCCGGCACGTTCCGCTCGGACGCCGGGGCGATCTTCGGGCCGGCGCCGCGCGTCCTCTGGGATCGCCTCGTCGCCGCCGAGCTCGACGACCAGCACCGCCTCCTCCAGGCGCTCAATTGCCTCGTCGTCGAGACGCCGGCGGGGCGGGTCCTCGTCGAGACGGGGATCGGCGAGCGCCTCGACGAGCGGGGCCGGGCCTGGCGGGGCCTCGGTGGCGAGCCCGTCGTCCCGACGCTCCTGCGGGCCGGCTTCGACCCCGCGACGGTCGACGTCGTCGCGCTGAGCCACCTCCACTACGACCACGCCGGCGGGCTCCTCCGCGCCGACGGGACGCGGGCGTTCCCGCGGGCGCGGATCGTCGCCCAGCGCGCGGAGTGGGAGATCGCCCTCTCGGACAACCCGCGGATCGTCGCGTCATACGATCAGCCGGAGCTGCGCCTCGTGCGGGCGTGGGGCGATGAGGGCGCGGCGGACGGCGAGGAGGAGCTCATGCCGGGCGTGGCGGTCGCGCCGACCGGCGGACACACGGCCGGCCACCAGGCGATCCTCGTCCGGGCCCCGGGCCGGACGCTCGCGTTCCTCGGCGACATCGCGATGCGCCCCTGGTCGGCGAACCCGCGCTGGGTCCCGGCGTTCGACGACTTCCCGCTCGATTCCGTCGCCCGGAAGGCGACGCTCTTCACCCGGGCCGCGGAGGAGCGCTGGACGATCGTCCTCTCCCACGAGCTCCGGCACCCGGTCGGCCGCCTCGTCCCCGATCGCGACCGGTTCGCCTGGGAGCCGCTCGCGTAGCTACGGCGCCGGTGTGGGCGCCGCGAGCCCGAGGAGGGCGAGGTTCGCCGCCGCGCTCTCGGGCGTCACCGGCCCCTGGACGATCGCGCGGATGATCCCGTCGCCGTCGAGGAAGAGCTGGGTCGGGAGGCCGTAGATCCGGTACCGGCGGAAGACGTCGCCGCCGAGGTCGGCGGCGACCGTGTACGCGAGGCCGTAGCGCTCGGCGTACGCGCGCACATCGTCCTCGGTGGCTTCCTGGACGCTGATCCCGATGAGCGCGAGCCCCTGCGGCGCGTAGGCCGCGGCGAGGTCGCGGAGGATCGGCGTCTCGGCCTGGCATGGCGGGCACCAGCTCGCCCAGAAGTTGATCCACACGGGGCGGCCCCGGAGGTCGGCGAGGCGGACGGGGTTCCCCGCGAGGTCGCGGAGCGGCGCGGGCGCGCCGTCTGGCCCCCTGATCTCGAGCTCGGGCGCGCGGTCGCCGACGCGGAGTCCCTCGGCGGCCGGGCCGACGAGGTACTGGGTCGCCCGGGGGTCGGCGGGAGCCGGCGACGGGCCGGGCCCGACGAGCGGCCGCGTCGCCAGCACGAGGAGGACGGCCGCCCCGAGCACGGTGGCGAGCGCCGCCGCGAGCTGGCGCGCAGTGAACGGGCCAATGACGCCGCGCCGGGTCTCAACGGGCTCCGGCGGCTCGGGCGCCTCGGGCAGCTCGTCCGGGGGGAGGCCCATGCCTGCCTACACCCCGGGCGCGAGGCGCGCGAACCAGCTGAGCCAGTCCAGGATCATGAGGACGCCGATGATCGCGACGAGGATTCCTCCGACGAACGAGACCGCGCGTCCGTGGCGGACGAGCGGGCGGACGAGCGCCGGCGCGCGGTCGTAGACGGCGCCGAGGAGGACGAACGGGACACCGAGGCCGAGGGTGTACGTGGCGAGGAGGAGCCCGCCCTGGAGCGTGGTGCCGGATGAGGCGGCGACCGTGAGGATGCTCCCGAGGATGATCCCGATGCACGGTGTCCAGCCGATCGCGAAGACGACGCCGAGGCCGAACGAGGCGAGGAACCCTCCGCGGCTCCCGACGAGGCGCCCGCCGAGCCGGTCGCCGAGGCGCGCCCCGCCGTCGGCTCTCGCGGGCGCGAAGGCAAGCGTGCCGCCCTGCTCGGCCATCTCCGCCGCTGCCCCGGACTCGAGCGGGCGCCACGTCCGCTCGAGGGCCGGGATCCGCAGGATGCCGGCGAGGTTCAGGCCCATGACGACGAGGACGACGCCGCCGACGGTCCGGAGGGCCGGCAGCCAGTCCGCGAGCGGCCCACCGACGAACGTCGCCGTGACGCCGAGGAGCGTGAAGACGGCACCGAACCCGAGTACGTACGCGACCGCGTGGCGCACCGCCAGCCAGCGCGACGGCGCCGCGCCCGAGCGCCCGACGACCGCGACGACGGTCATCTGCCCGAGGTAGGCCGGGACGAGGGGCAGGACGCACGGCGAGAGGAAGCTGATGAGCCCGGCCCCGAAGGCGACGAGGAGGGTGAGGTCGGCGGCGTTCACCGGGCCGCGGCCGCGTCGGACGGCGCAGTGCCGGCGGCCGTGCCGGTCAGGGCGACGTCGGCCTCGCCGCACGCCTCGTCGACGAACGCCCGGATCGCTCCGAGGCGGATCGCGAGCAGCAGGCGTCGCCCCCCGGCCTCGAGGACGGGCACCTGCTCGAGGAGCTCCCGCTCGACGGCGGGATCCTCGGCGATCCGGCGCACGGCGAGACGGGGCACCGCCCGGCCCGCGGCCGACCGCTCGTCGAGGAGCAGGGCGACGAGGGCCTCCGTGTCCGCGCAGAGATGGCAGCGATCCGACCTCCAGAGGACGAGGTCGGGGAGGGGAGCGGGGGCAGGGTCCATCGGCGCGGATTGTACGGCGGCCGGGCGCGCGACCCGTCGGGGCCGGCGCCGCAGCGCACCCGCTCGGCGTCGCGCCCGCCCCGCACCCGCAGCGCGCCGGCCCGCCCGCCCCGGGGCACCCGCCTTGGCCGCGCCCGGGCGCGCCCGGCCGGGCGGCGTCGCGGGTGGAGTACGATCGATCTCCGCGCCCCCGTAGCTCAGTGGATAGAGCGAGGCCGTCCTAAGGCCTGCGTCGGCGGTTCGAGTCCGTCCGGGGGCGCCATTCCATGCCCAACCCATGAGCGTGTGCAGGACTGCCTGGGTGTCAAGTCCGGCTGCGCGGGCACGGCCGCGAAATCCTGAGCCGATGAGGGGGCGAGCCTGACTACACGGGGCGCTGGTCACCTGGGCCGGGCGGTGGCCCCATCGCGGCGTCAAGCTCGACGAGCAGACCGCTGATGGATGCGACAAGGGCCGGGATCTCGACCATGATCGCCTTCCAGACCGCGCTGCGGTCCACGATGTCGTAGCCGTGGATCAGGACGTTGCGGAACCCGACGATCTCGGCGAGATGAGGAATGCGCGCCGCGACGGCCGCGTCGTCACGTCGGAGACGATTGAGCGCTTCGCCGACAACCTCGAACTCGCGATCGATGGCCGAGCGGAGCAGGCGGTCGCGGTCGTAGTCCTCCTCGGTCCGTCCCGCCGCGAACGTCTGGATCGCTTGCGCGGGCGTCGAGCGCGTCGAGCAGGTGGACCCGGGGATCACGCCGCATAGACGAGCTGCCGCTCAGCATCGATCGCCGCCTCGAGATAGCGGTTGGTGAGCGCTCGA
>JAJZRQ010000134.1 GCA_021802585.1 Chloroflexota bacterium | reverse complement strand
CGGATCGGCGCCGAGTGCGTCGTCGGTCGGGACGTCTTCATCGACGAGGGCGTGGCGATCGGCGACCGGGTGAAGATCCAGAACGCGGCCCTCGTCTACCACGGCGTGACGGTGGAGGACGGCGTCTTCATCGGGCCGAACGCGATCCTCACGAACGACCGGTTCCCGCGCGCGATCACCCGGAGCGGCGCCCTCGCCCGGGCCGAGGACTGGGTCGTGAGCCCGATCCGCCTGCGGACCGGCGCCTCCATCGGTGCCGGCGCGATCGTCGTCGCCGGCCGCGACGTCGGGCGGTACGCGACGGTCGGTGCCGGGGCGGTCGTCACGCGGGACGTGCCCGACCACGCCCTCGTCGCGGGAAACCCCGCCCGGCGGATCGGCTGGGTCTGCGCCTGCGGTCGGCGCCTCGTCGACGCTGCCGGACGGCCGGTGCCCGGGAGCGCGTCGGGCGTGGCGACGTGCCCCGCCTGTGGCGATCGCTACCGGGTGACGGCCGAGGGCTGCGTCGCGCTCGGCGGCGCGGTGTCCGCATGATCCCGATCTCGAAGCCGGACATCGGGCCGGCCGAGGAGGCCGCGGTCCTCGACGTCCTCCGCTCCGGGATGCTGGCGATGGGCCGCCGCACCGCCGAGTTCGAGGAGGCCTGGGCCGCGTACTGCGGGGTCCGGCACGCCATCCTCATGGCCAACGGCACGGTCGCCCTCGAGGCGCTCCTCCGGGGGCTCGGGATCGGCCCCGGCGACGAGGTCGTGACCGTCAGCTTCAGCTTCAACGCGACGGTGAGCGCGATCCTCCAGGTCGGCGCCCGCCCTGTCTTCGTCGACGTCCGGGAGGACGACTTCTGCATCGACCCGTCTCTCGTCGAGGCGGCGATCACGCCGCGGACCCGGGCGATCGTGCCGGTCCACCTCTACGGCCTCATGGCCGACATGGGTCCCCTCGCCGCGATCGCCGGGCGCCACGGCATCCCGATCGTCGAGGACGCAGCCCAGGCCCACGGGGCGACGTGGGAGGGCCGCCGCGCCGGCGGGTTCGGCCCCGCGATGTTCAGCCTCTACGCGACGAAGAACCTCATGACCGGCGAGGGGGGGTTCGCGACGACCGACGACGACGGCCTCGCCGACCGGCTCCGGCTCCTCCGGAACCACGGGATGCGCGTCCGCTACCACCACGAGGCGCTCGGGACGAACGTCAAGCCCACCGATCTCGCCGCGGCCCTCGGGCTCGCCCAGCTGGCCCGCCTCGACGAGCGGACGGAGCAGCGGCGGCGGAACGCGGCCCGGCTCACCGCGGGCCTCCGCGGCTACCTCACGCCCCGCGTCCCCGCGGGCCGCGAGCACGTCTGGCACCAGTACACGATGCGCTTCCCCGGCGAGCGCGAGCGGGTCGTCGCCGGCCTCGCCGAGCGCGGGATCGGGACGCTCATCTACTACCCCGTGCCGATCCACCGCCAGGCGTACCTCCAGGCGCTCGTGCCGGGAGCGGCCGACCTCGACCTCCCGGTGACGAACCGGCTCGCCGACGAGGTCCTCTCGGTCCCGGTGCGGCCGAACCTCGCGCCGGAGGAGTTGGAGGCCGTGATCGCGGCGATCCGCGAGGTCGCGACCCCGGCCGCCGCGCCGGCCGATCGCGGGCCGGCCGCCGGAGGGACGGCGTGACAGCCGGGGCGCCGCTGCGAGTCGGGCTCGCCGGCCTCGGCGCGATGGGACGGAACCACCTCCGCCACCTCGCCGCCCGCGAGGGCTGCGTCCTCGCCGCGGTCGCCGACCCGGCACCGGACCTCGTCGCCGACGCCGTCGCGCGGACGGGGGCCGCCGGCTTCGACGACGCCGTCGCGATGATCGCCGAGGGCGACCTCGACGCGGTCGTCGTCGCGGCCCCGACGACGACGCACGCCGTGCTGGCCCATGCCGCGATCGACCGCGACCTGCCGGTCCTCGTCGAGAAGCCGCTCGCGGCGACCGTGGAGGAGGGGATCGCGCTCGTCGCGGCCGCCCGCGCGCGCGGCGTGCCGCTCCAGGTGGGCCACGTCGAGCGCTTCAACCCCGCGGTCCTCGAGCTCGGCCGGCGGATCGAGAAGGGGTGGGTGGGCGCGCTGTACTCGGTGACGAGCCGACGCGCCGGGCCGTTCCCGGCGCGGATCCGCGACGTCGGGGTGACGATCGACCTCGCCACCCACGACGCCGACATCCTCTCGTGGGTCGCCGGCGAGCGCCCGACGCGGGTCTACGCCGAGACCGCCCAGCGGCTCCACGCGACGAACGAGGACCTCCTGTTCGGCCTCCTCCACTTCCCGTCCGGGGCGGCCGGCATGCTCGACGTCAACTGGCTCACCCCGGCCAAGCGCCGCCAGCTCGCCGTCGTCGGCGAGGCCGGGATGTTCGAGCTCGACTACCTGACCCAGCGCCTGACGTTCACGAGCGCCGACGTCGGCAGCCCGACGATCATCGACGGCTACGCCACGACGTTCGAGGGCAACGTGGTCGGGGTCGAGGTCGCGAGCCGGGAGCCGCTGGCGGCCGAGCTCGACGCGTTCCTGGCGGTCGCCCGCGACGGCGGTCGCCCGGTCGTCGACGGGGAGGACGGCCTGTGGGCGCTCGCCATCGCCGACGGCCTCCTGCGCGCTGCGGCCGACGCCCGGCCGGTCGATCTCACCGGGTTCTCGCAGCGGGTGCCGCGATGACGATCGTCCGCCGCCCGTCGAGCGCGGCGAGCGTGATCGGCGGGACGATCGCGCTGCCCGAGAACCCGTGCCTCCACGCCGAGGCGCGCCGGGTCGCGCCATGGACCGCTGAGCCGGCCACCGCCGGCACGGTCGCGGTCGTGGGGGCCGGGAAGATGGGCCTCCCGCTCGCCGCCCAGTTCGCGTCCCACGGGTGGTCGGTGGTCGCGGTCGATGTGAGCGAGGCCGTCGTGGCCTCGATCAACGAGGGGCGTGCCCACGTCGCGGAGGAGCCCGGGCTCGCCGAGCGCGTCGCGGCCGCCCACGCCGCCGGCCGCCTCCGGGCGACGACCGACGGCGCCACCGCCGCCCGCGGATCGGACGTCGTCGTCCTCATCGTGCCGGTGGTGCTCGACGCGGACCAGCGGCCCGACCGGCGGCACATGGACGCGGCGGTCGATGCGATCGCCCCCGGCGTCCGTCCGGGGACGACGGTGATCTTCGAGACGACGCTCCCCGTCGGCGACACGCGGAGCCGCTACGCCCCGCGGCTCGAGGCGGCGAGCGGGCTCGTCGCCGACCG
>JAJZRQ010000045.1 GCA_021802585.1 Chloroflexota bacterium | reverse complement strand
GCGGCCGTGGAGCCCGCGCGCGAGCGCGGGCAATCGGCGCAGCTCCGCGACTGCCTCGTCGAGCTCAGCGAGCTCCTGGCCGAGCAGGGAGACACGAAGGCGGCCTACGAGCTCGCCCGCGAAGCCCTCCGCTGACCCGCCGCGACAGCCTGGCCCGGGCCGGCGGTCGCGTGGCGTCGCCGGCCCGCAGGCGCGCGTCGCGCTCCAGGATGGCGACGAAGGCCCGGACGAGCTCAGGGTCGAACTGTGATCCCGCGTGCCGCCGGAGCTCGTCGATCGCCCACTCGGGGCTCGCCGCGGCCTTGTACGGGCGCACGTGCGTCATCGCGTCGTACGCGTCCGAGACCCGGACGATCCGTGCCTCGAGCGGGATCTGCTCGCCCCGCAAGCCGTCGGGGTAGCCGCGGCCGTCGAAGTCCTCGTGGTGCCAGCGGGCGACGCGCCGCGCCCGCTCGAAACCGACGCCACCCTCGAGGATGTCCTCGCCCGAGGCCGAGTGGCGGCGCATGACCTCCCACTCCTCGGCGGTGAGCAGGCCGGGCTTGAGGAGGACGCTGTCGGGGACGTGGAGCTTGCCGATGTCGTGGAGCATCGCCGCCCAGCCGATGTCGTCGGCCTCCTCGCGATCGACGCCGGTCTCCAGGGCGAGCGCCGCCGCCAGGTTCCGGCAGCGGTAGATGTGGGCCCCGGTCGTGGGATCGCGGCCCTCGGCTCCCCGGGCGAGGGCCACCATCCCCTCGCGCTGGCGGTCGACGGTGGCGAGGGTCGCCTCCTCCCACTGCGCGACGGCCCCGCGGACGCGGTCGAGGAGGATCCCGGCGCTCGTGCCGACGACGATGAGCATGAGGCCGCGGAACGCACCTTGGGCGTCCGGGATGGCCGAGCGGCCGCCGATCACCGCCTCGAGCGGTCCGAGGACGAACCCGGCCGCGAGCCCCGCGGCGAGGCCGCCCCGGGCTCCGAAGAGGTAGGCGGCGAGGAGGACCGGAAGGTAGCCCAGGTGGTTGACCGGGGTCGGCGACCCCCCGACGAGGCGGACGAGGACGAGGGTCAGGGCGATGAGGACCGCGACCGCCGCCCCGCCGGCGATGGGCGAGGCAAGCCGCGGCAGGAGCGCTGTCGGCAGGACGAGCTCTCGTGGGACCCAGGACGCGGAGGGCCGACTCTCGGCCGGGCTCGGCGAGTTCATGGGGTCTGCTGGTCAAGCCCTCCGTCGGCAGCGTCGCGCGATCCAGAGGCCGCGTCCAAGGGCCGATCGAGCCACGGTCCCGGACGAAGGTCACGGCGCTCGGCGACCGGGTTCCGATGGGTCGGCAGCTCACCCTGGTTCATGGCCGCCGACCGCGGAGCCGCGCGGCGAGCGCGCGGAGGGCGGCATCGGGGGTCATGCCCTGGGCCGCCTCCCAGTCACCCGGGCGGCGCGCGTCCGTCGGCCATCGGGCGGCGATCGCCCGCCAGCCGCCGGCGAGGAGGTGCAGGTCCGTGAGCTTCCATCCCTCGGGCAGGACGGCCTCGGCATCGGCCCATGCCGCGTCGACGGCGGGCGTCCGGTGGGCCTCGACGCGCGCGACGTCGTCGGCGCCGGCGATCCCCGCGGCGACGAGGGCCGACCAGACCTCCTCGGCCGAGGCAGGGCCGAAGCCCCGCCACCGCAGGCGGGCCCAGTGGCGCAGCTGACCGCGGCTCGTCCCCTGGAGGTCGGTGAGCGCCTCGATCTCACGCCCGAGGAACGCCCGGCCCGCGCGGGTCAGGATCGTGATCGTCCGCGCCGAGACGCCCGGGAACCGCTCCGCGAGCGCCTCGCGCCGGGCCACGGTGTCGACGATCTCGGCGGCGGTCGTCGGCGAGATGCCGTGGCGCCGAGCGAGCTCGGCCAGCGTGACGCCCGCGCGGTGTTCCTCGTACATCGCCCGGTTGCGTTCCGATTTCGCGAACGTCTCGCGACTCGGTCGATGAGGCTCGCCCATGGCGCCTCCGGCCCCCCCACCCTCTCGTAACCCCCGAGGCGGCACATCGATGCTAGCGCGCAGGGACGATCCACGTCAATTCGACGGTGGGGGGTGGTCCCTCGAGCGACCGGAGTACCGGAGCTCGTGGCGGACCTGAAGCTTGCCCGGCTCCTGGCCACGGAACGAGGGTACTGAGGGGTTCGGGACGCGACCGGATGAGACACGGGCATCGTAGGGTGGGGACGGTGCAGCAGTCCTCCGCTGGTCGCCTCGTCCGGGCTGGTCGCCGGCCGCCGCTGCGGAGTACGCTCCGGATCGACCGTGCCGGTCATGGGATCGAAGCACCCGGACCGGGCGATGGCGCAGACGCGGCCGCCGCCTCGCGTCCGGTTCCGGCGTCGCCGCCGATGAGCGACCGAATGGCCTCGACGAGCGTCTCGGGCTGATACGGCTTGGCGAGGAACGCGTCGCAGCCGGCGTCGATCGTGGCCTGCTGCTCGGCCGGCAGGACGCTGGCGGTCAGGGCAAGGATCGCGGGGCGGGTGGCGGGTGATCCCGACCGCAGCTCGGTCGCGAGCTCGAGGCCGAGCCCGTCGGGCAGGTGGACATCGAGGAGGACGAGGTCGAAGTGCTCGCGGTTGAGCGCGGCGCGGCCCTCGGCGATCGTCCGGGCCTCGTCGAGCTCTGCGCCGCGGAGCGGTCCCCCCGCCCGGGCGAGGATGGCCCGGACGAGGGCCCGATTGAGCGGATCGTCGTCGACCGCGAGGACACGCAGCGGCCGATCGCTCATGGGCCGGTCCAGCGTGGGTGTTCGGACGGGCGGTCGGGCCTCGGCAGTCGACCCAGCCACCGGCGAAGCCCTTCGGCCGCGTCCTCGCCCTTGTCGACGACGCCCAGGATCTTGCCGTTGAGGCACGCCTTCTCAGCCTCGCTCAGTGGGTGCGCCGTGAGCACGAGGATCGGGACGTCACGGGTCGCCTGATCGGCCTTCAGGGCCGCGATGACGTCGAAGCCGTCGAGGTCGGGCATGAGCAGGTCGCAGATGATCAGATCGAAGCGCTCCGTGCCGGCCCGTCCGAGCGCCGCGCGTCCGCCCGTCGCCCGGACGACCTCGAAGCCTTCGGGTCGCAGAGCCGCCTCGACGAGCTCGAGCGCCCCCGGATCGTCGTCAACGGCGAGGACGCGCACAGGCCGCTGGCGGACCTTCGTCGTGAACGAGTGGCGGCTGAGGCGGGCGAGGAGGGCCTCGCGGTCGACCGGCTTCAGGAAGTAGTCGACCGCGCCCAGGGCGAGGCCGAGGCCGCGCTCGTCGACGACGGTCACGACGATGACCGGGATGTCGCGGAGGGCCGGATCGGCCTTCAGCTCGCGGAGGACCTCCCAGCCATCCATCCGCGGCAGGAGGATGTCGAGCAGGATCGCGTCCGGCGGGCGGGCGCGGGCCGCATCGAGCCCGGACGGCCCATCCGCCGCGACCCGGACCGCGTAGCCGCCGGGCTCCAGGTAGGCACGAAGCAGGCGGACCGCGCTCGGGTCGTCCTCGATGACGAGCACGTCGCGCTCGTCCCGTGCTGCTGTCATCGCCGTGGCTGAGGTCTGGGCCGCCGCCGGCGCGGGGTTGGGGACGAGCGCCGGCTGCGGGAGCACGACCGTGAAGCGACTGCCCAGACCCGGTTCCGAGTCGAGCTCGATCCGCCCGCCGTGGGCCTCGACGAGCCGGCGGGTCAGGGCGAGCCCGAGCCCGGTGCCCGCCTCGCGGGCGGTTGCATCACCGAGCTGCCGGAACTCCTCGAACACGGCCTCGTGATCGGCCGGGTCGATGCCGACGCCCGTGTCGACGACGGCGATCCTGGCCTCGCCGCCCGGATCGGCGCCCGCCTCGACGCGCACCGTCCCGCCGTCGGGAGTGAACTTGATGGCGTTGGACAGCAGGTTGTAGAGGATCTGGCGGAAGCGGCTGCGGTCGGCGACGAGCCGTTCGAGCTCGAGGGCGCTCGAGAGCGAGAGACGCTTGCGCTCGGCGAGCGGACGGAGGCCGGCAATGCTCTCGCCGACGGCTGTCCGCAGATCGAACGCCTCGGGCACGAGTTCAAGCCTTCCCGCCTCGACGCGGGCGAGATCGAGGACGTCGTTGATGAGGACGAGCAGATGCTCGCCCGACCGATGGATGTGCTCGATCCACTCGGCCGGTACGACGCGACGGTTGCCCTCGGGCGCCTCGGTACGCATGAGGGAGGAGAAGCCGAGGATCGCCGAGAGCGGTGTTCGAAGCTCATGGCTCATGCTTGCCACGAAGTCGCTCTTGGCCCGGTTGGCGGCCCCGAGCTGCTCGGTGAGCTCGACCTGCTCGGCGTGGAGACGCTCGCGCGAGGCGAGGATCGCCGCCTGTGCTGCGAGCAACCCGATGAGCGCGCGGTCCTCACCACCGAAGAGCGAGCGGTACCGGGAGAGCAGGACGAGGGCACCATGGTCCTCAGGGCAGGCGATGACCGAGGCGAACCGGGCACCGAGCGGCTCGGCCAGGGCGACGGCGATCGGGCTCGCGCCCTCGATCGGATGCTCGCTGGCAGCGTCGGCCTCCGCAAGGAGGGCCTCGTATCCGTCCCCGGACAACGGGATGGCGTCGACCGGTCCCAAGCCGGCCGTGGCGACGATCCGGACGATCCCGTCGGCCCGAGCGACGACGGCGACGGCATCGACACCGGCGACCTCCCGTGCGGTCTCGCCGAAGGTCCGCCAGACGGTTCTGGGACCGTCGCCGGCGCCCTGCAGGAGGCGCTCGCCGAAGCGGAACGCGGCTCCGCCCTGCCACATCTGCCGGAGCGGCCCGGGCGGCAGGAACGCCACGGCGTACGCGGCCGCCGCGACAAGCGCTCCGACGCGGGCCAGGGCGGAGCCGAGCGAACCGAGCCCGGCCGCGCCTGCCCCGGCCGCGAGGATCGCGCCGGCGAAGAGCGCGGTCGCGCTCGTGGCGAGGGCGAGGCGCAGCCGAGCGGCGCCGCTCCGGCGGCGTGCCTCGAGCCCCAGATAGGCGGCGGCCACGAGCTCGGTCGCCCCGAACACCCCGACCGCGACGAGGATGTACGCGAGTGGAAGCGGGTTCGGGAGTACCGCCCGTGGCAGGGCGGCCGCCAGGTAGGCCACGAGGGCCGCGCCGCCGACGACGCGCGGCACGGGTCGCAGGCGGGCCGCGAGCCGGAGCGTGAACAGCGGCTGGGCGAGCAGGAGCGCAGCGCCCAGCGCCGACAGCCAGGCCGGCGCCGGCCCCACGACGATCGGCACGAGGGCGAGCCCGAAGAGGGCCGCGACGGACCCGAAGACCAGCACGAGATCCCGGCTGACCGGGTCGCGTCGTCGGACGTACCCGACGAGGACCGCGATGAAGACGAGCCCGAAGAGAACGCCGATCGCCAGCGTCAGCGCGGAGTCCACCCTGCTGCCTCCCTTCCCCTCGGCAGTCCCGCGGGGAGGATACTCCAGGCGCAGCCAGAGACCGCGACCGCTTGGCTCCTACCGGACCGCCGCCCCGACAAGGCCCCGGGCGAACGCTCCAGCGGCGGCGGCTTCGTCGGGCGCTCCGAAGGCGGCGCAGTGCTCGATGAACAACGCCGCGAGCGCCGGGTCGAACTGGCGGCCCGCCTCGCGTGCGAGCTCGGCGAGGGCGGCATCGATGGGCATGCCCTCGCGGTACGGGCGTTCGTGGGTCATGGCGTCGAAGGCGTCGACGAGCGCGACGATCCGCGCACCGATCGGGATCTGCTCGTGCCGGAGCCCATCTGGGTAGCCGTGCCCGTCCCAGCGTTCGTGGTGGCCCCGCACGACCGGCGCAACGATCGCACCCAGGCGGAGCGGCCGGACGATCCGGGCGCCGATCTCGGGGTGGCGGCGGATCTCGGCCCATTCCGCGTCGGTCAGCCGCGCTGGCTTGCGCAGGATCGTCTCGGCAACGCCGATCTTGCCGATGTCGTGGAGCGCGGCGCCGTAGCCGATCGCCTCGACTGCCTCAGCGTCGAGCCGGGCAAGCCGCCCGAGCGTCATCGCAAGGCCACCCAGGCGGTCGCAGTGGTGCTCGGTCGAGGGGTCCTTCGCCTCGACGGCGTTGGCGAGCGCGACGAGCACGCCCTGGGTGGATTCGAGCCGGTCGATGGCGGCCTTCATCCGCAGCGCCGCCCGCACCCGGGCGAGGAGTTCCGGTGCTTCGAACGGCTTGGTCAGGAAGTCGGTCGCTCCGGCGTCGAGGCCCGCGATCTTGTCTTCCAGCGCCCCGCCGCCGGTCACGAGGATGACCGGCGTGAGGGCGGTCGTCGGGTCGGCCCGAACCCGGCGGGTGACCTCGAGTCCGTCGCGGCCCGGCATTCGAACGTCGAGGACGAGCAGGTCGAACGGCCCGTGCTCCGCTAGCGCGGCGAGCGCCGCCCGGCCGTTGGGCGCCTCGGTCACGGCGTAGCCTTCGCCGATCATGAGCGTCCGCAGGAGTGCCCGCACCGCGGCATCGTCGTCGGCGAGAAGGATCCGCTCCGGGCGGCCGGTGACGCCCGCCGCCGGCCCCTGTCCACCTGTGTCCGTCATCGATGGCAGCCCTCTGAGGATCGCAGGCCAAGCCTCGCGCAGTCGCCTGAGGCTCGACAATGGTCCGATGGTCCCATCCGCCGTCGCGACGCACCCTCCGAGCGCTCGGATCAGGCGTCGCGTTCCCTCGCGAGGCAGCGTCGGCCGCTGTCCCGCGCCGTCACCCCCGGCGCAGGACCAGGCGGAACTCCGCGACGCCGCGGTCGGCGAGGACGCCATACCCGCGCGGCTCCTCGATGCCCCAGTCGGAGAAGACGACCGGGATCGACCCGACGATGTCCAGGGCCGATCCGTCGCGGCGCCCGGCGGGCAGCGCCAGCGGAGGTTCGGCCGCGAGGCCGACGTAGGCGCCGACGGCCGTCCCGACGCCGACGACGAGGACGACCAGCGCGGTCGCGATCGCCAGGATCCATCGCCGCCAGCGGCGCGCCCGGGAGGGGCTGCCGGCGGCCATCGTGGTCACGGTCCCCGGGCTCACCCTACCGCCCACGCCCGGATTCGTTCGTTGAACGGATGCGGAAGACGGGGAACTGCGCGGCGATCCCCTCGAACTCGGAGAGCGGCGCGTGCCGATCGACCGGGACGAAGGAGCGGGCCGCGGGCGCGAGCTGGAGGTACCGCTGGAGGATCGGCGCCCGGTCGCCCGGCGCGATCTCCACCAGCTGGACCCGTTCCCGCCGACCCTGCCGCAGTACTGCCTGCCCGCCGGCTGCCCGGACGTTGGCGACCCAGCTCGTGCCCTCGCCGAGCATCGCCACCAGGAACCGCTCCCCGTGAAGGGAGACCGCGACGAGCGGGAACGAGATGACCCGGCCGCTCTGGCGACCGCGGACCTCCAGGGTGACCAGCCGGCCGGGCCCCAGGCCGGCCGCGCCCACGATGGCCCAAGCCCGGTTCAGCGCCGCCGCCAGCCGGTTCGGACGCCCCTCCCGGTACATCCACCGCTCGCTTCGCTGCATCCATCGTTCGAGAAGAGCCACGCGCCATACCTCCAGGTGCTAGCCTGCGCCCAGGCCATGCGTAGAATAGCAGATACTGGATTTGGTATTCGATGTCTTATCGGAGGTCGACAGGGTGACCGCGAAGTCGCAGGCGCCCACGGGGCTCACTCGACGGCAACGCCGGCTCTCCGACGAGGAGACGGAGCGGCGGATGCTCGAGGCGGCGGCGGCGATGGTCAACCACGCGGGGCTGACCGTGGGCCTGGAGCACATCAGCTACGAGGACGTCATCCGCGACGCGCGCGTCTCGCGGAGCACTGTCTATCGCCGCTGGCCCTACAAGGACCTGTTCTTCAGTGACCTGTTGAAGGAGCTCGCCCGGGCGACCACCCCCGCCGCGATCGCGGGCGAGGAGGCCGCGGGCGCCCTGGTCCGGCGCGTCCTGCTCGACCATGCCGACTGGCTTTCGACGGCGGAGCTCCGCTACAACCTCCTCCTCGAGCTCATGCGGCGGGGGTCGCTCCACGACTTCGAGACCATGCTCGGCTCGACCGAATGGCGGACCTACCTCGCCCTCCATGCGACGTTCCTCAGCGTGGCCGACGACGAGCTCCGCGCCGATCTGCAGGCTGCACTTGCGCAGTCCGAGCGCGACTTCATCCGCCGGATCGCCGCCTCGTGGGAGCGGCTGAGCGGGCTGATCGGCTACCGCCTCCGCCCCGAGCTCGACGCCACGTTCGAGACGGTCGCGAGCCTCGCGTCCGCCGACCTGCGCGGTCACGTGCTCATGGCGCTCGCGAACGCCGACATCGGTACGCGACGGATCCGGGGCCGGCCCTTCGGCGCCGCCCAGGCGGCCGACTGGTCCCCGCCGGCCCTTGCGATCGCGGCCATCGCGATCGCCTTCTTCGAGCCCGATCCGATGGTGACCTGGGACGACGAGCGGATCGCGGCCGTCCGGCAGGCGCTCGAGTCCGAAGGATCTGCGCGTCCGTGAGGGCGGTCGCCTCCGGGCTTCGTGGCGCGCGGCGTCTCCTTGCGGGACCCGCCGATCGAGCCCAGGGCATGCAGCGCCCCGGTCGTCGTGGGAGCGCCGAAGTCGTCCCGAGGACTCCCAGGTCGTCGTGAGGACGCCCAGGCGGCTTCGCGCATCCGGGATGGTGACCGCGCGCCGCCCGCTCGGCGCTCCGGACCGCGGCGGCCGCCCCGTTGACGGTCTCGACCGCGACGCAGGCCCGGAGCACGTCCAGCTGCCGCGGGGTGAGGTCGGCCACCACCGGCGCTGCACCCGATCCGCACCCGATCGGGTCCCAGGCGCTGCACCTCCGTGCGTGTCTGCACGGGTCGATCCGCACCACCGCGCCTGCGTCAGACATGACGGCGCAATTCCTCTCGCGCCGACCATCCCCTCGCTGTCTGTCGTAGGCGGTTCGGCGCGCACGCGGGCACCTCTAGAGCCCTGCGAACGGCCGTGACGACGGGCGAGCCCGGCCCCCGCGTGCCGCGGCGATCATCCTCCGCGCCGCTTATCCCGGATCCACCGAAGCCCAGGCTGGTCCGGGACCTATCGCAACCGTGTCATGGAGCGCTGCCCTGCCGTGGCCCATCCCGCCCCTCCCGGGGCCGTTCGACTCTGGCGCACCATCGAACGTCCGTCCATCGTCCCGGTGGCAGCGGGAGGCTCTGACACGCGGTCCATACCCCGGCCGCCGGGACCGCGCCGAGCCACTGGCGAGACCGATCCGCGTCCTTGCGGGAGTGCGCCATGGTCCGGCACATGGGTCGCGACGTCGTCAAGTTCGGTCACTGGGACGAGTACGTCGCCACATCGAGGGCGCTGAATGAGGTACTGACCCGGCTGGGGCACCCCGCCTACCGGCTGTACGAATCGAACTGGGGCACCTTGAACGAGGCGTTCTGGGAGGCCGAGTACGAGAGCAGCGCCGACATCGAGGCCCGGTTCGCTGCCGTCAGGAAGGACCCGGAGTTTGAGGCGGCCCTCAAAGCGAACCTCTCTCATGTCGTCGATGGGGAGACCCGCGACTACGTTCTCTCGGAGGTCGTTGAATAGGAGCGGGGCTTCTACCCCGGCCGCCCCGGCTCCGCACCGGACGCTCCGCTCCGTCTTCGGCGGACGGGACGCGCACCACGGTGGCATCGCCGGAGTCGCGCTGGCCATGGCGCCCCTGATCGGCGGCGCGCCCGCGCGTCCCGTGATCGCCACCGGCGGCCCGCACTGCAGCAAATCCCTGCAGCAATCTCGGTGCCGCTCCATGCCGCGCCGTGCCGGTCATTCGTGCGGGATTTGGGGTGGCCTACGGGGCTTGAACCCGTAACCTTCGGAGCCACAATCCGATGCTCTGCCGATTGAGCTAAGGCCACCGCGGTCGCGGCACGCGCCTGCGCGGCCGTGGCCGGCGCGCGTGGGACGGGCGGAGTATACGCGACGCCTCCGGCGGCGGCGCGAGCCCGCGCCCGAGCGCCGATGACCCCTCTCGCGCCTCGGGCCCCTGGCGAGGGTTGCGCCCGTCGAACGGCGCGAGCCGTCCGACGGCGACCAGGAGCCCGTGGATGAGCGCCTCCGGCCGCGGCGGGCAGCCGGGGACGTAGACGTCGACCGGCAGCACCTCCGAGATCCCGTCCCGGCCGGCGTAGCTGCCGGCGAAGACGCCGCCGCCGATCGCGCAGGCGCCGACCGCGACAACGATGCGCGGCCCGGGCATCGCCTCGTACGTGCGCCGGGCGGCCGCTTCGAGGTTCCGGGTCATCGTCCCCGTGACGAGGAGCAGGTCAGCATGGCGGGGCGAGGCGACGAAGTCGATCCCCAGGCGCTGGACGTCGTGGTACGGGTTGAGGAGCGCGCTGATCTCCCAGTCGCAGCCGTTGCACGACCCGGCGTCGAGATGGCGCACGTGCAGGCTGCGGCCGAGCGTGCGCTCGACGGCCCGCCGGAGCTCGCGGGCGGCGGTCAGCTCGTTGCCGGGGACCGCATCGAGCCGGGCGGGCCGTGTCGTCGCGGCCTCGGCAGCGCTCTCCGGCCGGTCGGGGGCCGTCATCGGCGGTCCTCGAGGACGTGCCTCACCACGAGCGCGTCCCGCGCGCGCGCCGCGAGCTCGACCCGGCTGCCCAGGCGGATCGCGCCGGTCGGGCAGGCCCGGGCGCACGCACCGCAGACGATGCACGCGCCTGCGTCGAGCACCCACGCGGCGCCAGCCACCCGGATCGCCCCTGTGGGGCACGCCGTCACGCATGCGGCGTTCGCATCGCACCGCGCGACGTCGAGCTCAGGGAGCCCGCGGGCCGCGGGCGGCAGGTCCGGCGGCGCGTCGGGGTAGCGGCTCGTCACCGGTCGCGACCGGAGCGGGCGGAGGAGGCGGTCGAAGACGTCGAGCGGCATCGTCAGCGGTCCGTGCAGGCGTAGCAGAGCTCGAAGCTCTTGTTGATGAGCGGGAAGTCGGGGACGAGGTTGCCGGGGACGGCCGCCGCGACGACTGGCCAGTTAGCGAACGACGCCGAGCGGAGGCGGAGGCGGTCGATCGTGCCGCCGGCGCCCGCCCGGAGCCAGGTCCACGAGGCGCCCCGCGGACCCTCGGCGGCCCCGAGCGCAGAGTCGCCCGGGGGCGGTGTCGAGGCCAGCGGCACGACCACCCGTCCCCCCGGCAGCCGCGCGAGGACCTCGCGGAGCACGTGGAGCGACGCCTGGGCCTCCTGGGCCCGCACGTGGAAGCGCGCCGCGACATCGCCCGACCCGGCTGTCACCACGTCGACCGCCAGCTCGCCGTACGCCGCGTACGGCCGGTCGCGGCGCAGATCGAGGTCGAGGCCGCTGGCCCGGGCCGCCACGCCGAGCGCGCCGAGCGCCTCCGCGGTCTCCCGTGACACTACACCGGTCCCATGGAGGCGGGCCATCACCCCCTCCGACCGCACGATCGCCCGCACGGCGGAGGCGAGCTCGACCGTCACGTCGTCGAGGATCGCTGGCAGGGCCGCGAGCGCGTTGGCGTCGAGATCGAACACGAGCCCGCCCGGCGCGACGACGCCGGTCAGGTACCGGTGCCCGGTGAGCCCGTCGTTGACCCGCAGCAGCCGCTCCCTCAGCCAGCCGAGCCGGGAGATCCCGGGGTGGAAGCCGATGCCGGCGCAGATGTTGCCGAGGTCGCCGACGTGGTTGTAGAGGCGCTCCAGCTCGGCGAGGAGCACCCGCGCCCAGCGCGCGCGGGGCGGTACCTCGGTTCGCGTGAGCGCCTCGACGGCCTGCGCGTATGCCAGCGCGTGCGTCACCGTGCAGATGCCGCAGGCCCGCTCGACGAGCGGCGCCGCGGCCGCGAACGTCCGGCCCTCGGCGAGCTTCTCGAGGCCGCGGTGGGCGAAGAAGAGCCTCGCGTCAAGGTGGAGGACTCGCTCGCCGATCGCCGAGAACCGGAAGTGGCCGGGCTCGATGATCCCCGCATGGATCGGCCCGACCGGGAGCTGGTAGACGCCCTCGCCGTGAACCTCGAACGGGACGAACTGGCGCTCCGCGGCCGGTGGCCTCTCGCCGGCCGGAACGTCCTTGCGGAGCGGGTGGTGGCCGCGCGGCCAGCGTTCGTGGAGCACGAGGCGCCGGGGGTCGGGGTGGCCGACCGGCACGATCCCGAAGAGGTCGCGGGTCTCGCGCTCGTCCCAGTGGGCGGCCGGCACGAGGGGGGTGACGGACGGGTACGCGGCCGCCGTGAGCGGGACATCGGCCCGCAGGCGGGCCAGCCCGACGCCCGGGCGCATCGCCACGGCCTCCAGCGCCAGGCCGTCGCCGCCGAGTCCGCGCTCGTCGAGGCCCACGAGCATGACGAACCGGCCACCGCCGCCGACCTCGTCGGCCAGCCGCGGCCCGAGCGCCTCTGCGGCGACGTGGTCGATCACATCATCAGCCTCACCCACCGCCGCCTCCCAGGATCCCCACGACCTGTTCGAGAGCGGCCTTCACCGGTGAGGGCGTCCACAGCCCGGCGACCACGACGACGGCGAGGGGGACGGCGAGGAGGAGGGCGTGCGCGATCGCCGCGGGCGCGGGCCCGCGCCCGAGACCGGCGACGCCGGGCTCGCCGACCGACCCGGCCGGGCCGGCTGTCACCCGGACGACGTGGAAGAGGAGGCCGGCGACCGCGAGCGCGAGAAGGAGGGCGGCGAGGCCCGCGGCGAGGGTCCACCCTGTCTCGACACCGCCGAAGAGGATCGCCAGCTCGGCCGCGAAGATGCCCGACGGCGGCAGGCCGGCCAGGACCAAGGCGGCGACGAGGAGCGCGCGCCCGTTGGCGGGCGAGCGGGCGAGGCTCCCGGTCAGTCGCCCGATCCGGTGGCTGCCCCGCTCGGCGACCAGTCGGCCGGCGGCGAGGAAGACGGTGGACTTGGCGAGCCCGTGGCTGGCGAGATGGAGGGTGAACCCGAGGAGGGCGAGGTGGCCGCCGAAGCCGAGGGCGAGCGTCGCGAGGCCGACGTGCTCGATCGAGGAGTAGGCGAGGAGCCGCTTGAGGTCGCCCTGGGCCACGAGGAACGGGAGCGCGACGGCGAGGCTGAGCAGGCCGAACACGACGAGCAGGGTCGCCGAGAAGCCGGCGCCCAGCGTCCCCGCGGTGACGAGGTGGAACCGGGCGAGGGCGTACAGCGAGACCGCGAGCGCGGCCCCCGAGAGCAGCGCCGAGATCGGGCTTGGCGCCTGGCTGTGCGCGTCGGGGAGCCACGTGTGGAATGGGGCGAGCCCGGCCTTCGTCCCGTACCCGGCGAGGGCGAAGACGAAGGCGAGACGCACGAAGGACGGGTCGAGCCGCGGCGCCACCTCGATGAGCCGCGTCCAGGCGAGTGCGTCGCTCGTCTCGCCGAGCACGCCGACTGATGAGGCATACACGAGGAGCGTGCCGAGGAGCGCGAAGCCGACCCCGATCGAGCCGAGGATGAGGTACTTCCACGCCGCCTCGATCGCCTGCGCGGTCCGCCTGAACCCGACGAGCAGCGCCGAGACGATCGTCGTTGCCTCGATCCCGACCCACACGAGCCCGAGGTTGTCGACGAGCGGGACGGCCGCGAGGCCGGCCACAAACCAGGCCAGCAGCGCGTAGTAGTGTCCCGAATCCCGCTGGCGCAGGGCGCCGGCCGCGGCCTCGTGGGCAAGGTACGCCGGCGAGCCGGCCGCGGCGATCGTGGCGACCACCAGGACGAGCAGGAGCGCGTACGCGCCGAAGGCATCGACCGCCACGAGCCCCTCGAAGGCGCGCTGCGGCCCGGAGACGAACACGAGGACCGCGAGGGCGATCCCCGCGACGACGGCCGGCCCGAGCCCCGCGAGCGCGAGCCGGGGACACAGGCGCGCATCGGTGAACCACGCCGCGATCCCGGCCGCGACGGGGGTCCCGACGACGAGGACGACGAGCAGCTCGGTCATCCGCGCAGGCTCCGCAGCGAGTCCGTCGAGGTCGTCCCGAACACGTCCAGCATCCGTCGCGCGTAGATCCAGGCGACGACGACCGCGATGAGGACGTCGAACAAGACACCGAGCTCCACGACGAGCGGCATCCCGTACGTCAGGGAGAACGCCGTCAGAGCGATCCCGTTCTCAAACACGAGCAATCCCACGACGAGCGACAGCGCCTTGCGGCGCGTCATCACGACGAGCAGGCCGGTGAGCACCTCGGCGATCGCGGCCGGCAGCGCGCGGCTGGACGCGACGCCGGCACCCGGCGCAACCCCGTCAGCCGCGGCCGTCGCGACGAACACGATCGCGACCGCGAGGACGAGCGCGTAGCGGGGTGCAAGGAGCGGCCGGCGCTCCCGGCGGACCGCCGACCGCCGGAGGATCGAGCCGAGGACGAGGGGCACGACGACGCCCTTCATCCCGATCGCCAGCACGCCGCCGACGGCGAGGTGCCCGACGCCGTTCGCCAGCCCCGTCGCGACGGCCGCGAGGCCGACGAAGACCGACTGCAGGGCGACGAGCCAGATCGAGCGCCCGATCGAGCGCGTGGCGACGATGAGTACGCCGACGA
The DNA here is from genome assembly GCA_021802585.1 of Chloroflexota bacterium. Lineage (GTDB taxonomy): Bacteria > Chloroflexota > Limnocylindria > Limnocylindrales > CSP1-4 > CTSoil-043. The sequence goes on along the minus strand of JAJZRQ010000045.1, from coordinate 3,869 downwards.
GGACGATCGCCGCCGCGCAGGCGTCGACGACCTCGGAGGCGATCCGCGGGTCGAGTGTCATGCTGGCAGCCACAGGCGAGCGGCGAGGCCCGTGAGGGCGAGGATCGACGCCGTGGCGAGGAGCTCCGGCAGGGCGAGGATCCGTAGCTTGGCCACGGTCGCGTCGACGACGGCGAGTGCGACCGCGGCCCCGGTGAGCTTCGCGAGCGCAGCCGCCACCGCGCCGAGCAGCGGCAGCGGGGCAACGTCGCTGGCGATGCCGAACGGCAGGAACGCCGCGGCGAAGAGCCCGGCGACGAGGACGAGCCTGAGCTCCGCGGCGTACGCGAGGATCGCGAGGCGCGGCCCGGAGGCCTCGAGGAGCATCCCCTCGTGGACCATCGTCAGCTCCAGGTGCGTGTCGGGGTTGTCGACCGGCTCGTGACCCGTCTCGGCGAGGGCGACGACCGCGAAGGCGCCGGCGCCGAGCAGGAGAGCCGGGGTGAGCCAGGCTGTGCCGGCTGCCGCCCCGGCCCGGGCGATCACCCCGAGGTCGGTCGAGCCGGCCGCGAGGGCGGCCCCGGCAAGGGCCAGCAGGAGCGCCGGCTCGACGAGGGCGGCGATCGCCACCTCGCGGCTGCTCCCCATCCCGCCGAAGGCGCTGCCGGCGTCGAGCGCCGCGAGGGCGAGGACGAAACGTGCGAGTGCCATCAGGCCGACGACGACGAGCAGGTCGCCCCAGCCCGTGAGCGGCGGGCGGTCGCCGACGATCGGGACGAGGAGGGTCGCCACGACGATGGCGGCAAGGACGAGGGCCGGCGCGATCGCCGTCAGGAGGCTCGCCGCCTCGCTCTCGACCGACTCCTTGCGCCACCACTTCGCGAGGTCCCGGTACGGCTGCACCACGGCCGGGCCGCGGCGGTACTGGAGGCGCGCCTTCACTGCCTTCGTGATGCCGAGGAGGGCAGGGGCGACGAGGAGGACGAGGACGACCTGCAGGGTCCCGACGACCAGCTCCTCGACGGGCGACGGCACGTCCATCAGCGGGCCAGCACGAGGAGGATGACGACGGCCACGACCGTGTAGACGAGGTAGAGTTGGAGGCTGCCATTCTGGAGCCGGCGGGCCAGCTGCGCGGCGCCGACGGCCGCGCGATGGAGTGGCCCGTAGAGGCGCTCGTCGATCACGTGCGTCGCCTCCCCGCGGTAGCGGACAGTCCGCGGGAACGGCGTCCCCGGGTGCAGCTCGACGGCGATCTCGCGCGCGGGCCGCAGGATGCGCCCGAAGTAGAGGCGGATGAGCTTCGCGTAGCTCGTGGCCGTGTACTCGAAGGCCGGCGCGGGCTCGATGCCGCAGGTCCACGTGGGGGCGCGGCGGACCGCCCGAGGCCGAATCCCCACGAGCCAGGTGGCGAGCGCGATGCCGGCGAGGAGGAGCCCGATCGCGCCGGCGGCGTATACCGCCCCGCCGAGGCCCGGCCCGACCGGGACCGGGGCGAGCGTCACCGGCACCGGCTCGCCGGTCACGACGCCCGCGGCGATCTCCCCGATGCCGGCGGCAAGCGGCCCCGCCGCGAGGCCGACCGCGACGCAGGCGCCCGCGAGGGCGAGCATCGCGGCGCCCATCCAGCGGCTCGTCTCGCGCGCGGCCGCCGCCCCGGCGCTGCGTGGGAGTGCGAGGAAGCCGACGCCGGTGGCCTTCACGAAGCAGGCGACGGCCAGCGCGGCCGTCAGCCCGAGCCCCCCGACCGCGACGAGCGCGGCCGACCGGGCGAGCGGGGTGAGCGACTCCTCCGCCCCGGCCGACAGGAGCCCCTGGAACGTGAGCCACTCGCTGGCGAAGCCGTTGAGCGGCGGCAGCCCGCTGATCGCGGCCGCGCCGACGGCGAAGGCGAGCGTGGTGATCGGCATGAGGCGGGCGAGGCCGCCGAGGACGTTGAGGTCGCGGCTCCCGACCGCGTCCTGGACAGACCCGGCGGCCAGGAACAGGACCGACTTGAACAGCGCGTGGTTGAGGGTGTGGAAGAGCGCCGCCGTCAGGGCGAGGCCGGCGAGCGGCGCCGCGCCGGCGCCTGCGGCGATGAGGGCGATGCCGAGCCCGATGAGGATGATCCCCACGTTCTCGATGCTGTGGAACGCGAGGAGCCGCTTGAGGTCGTGCTCCATGAGGGCGTACAGCACGCCGAGGATCGCCGAGACGACGCCCACGCCGAGGATGAGCAGCCCCCACCACTCCGGGCCGGGCCCCAGCACCTCGAGGGCGACCCTGACGAGGCCGTAGACGCCGGTCTTGATCATCACCCCCGACATGAGCGCCGAGACGTGGGAGGGCGCCACGGGATGGGCCCGCGGCAGCCAGACGTGGAGGGGCATCGCCCCGGCCTTCGTCCCGAAGCCGATCAGGACGAGCAGGAAGACGACGTCCCGGACGAGGCGTGGCAGGCCGGCCGCCGCCGCGCCGAATGCCGCGAAGGACGACGTCCCGGCGGCAGCCGTGAGGATCGCGAAGGCGGTGACGAGCGCGGCCGTCGCGAGGTGGGTGAACGCGAGGTAGAAGTAGCCCGCGCGGGCGACGGATCCGCTCGGGCGGGCGCCGACGACGAGGACGGCCGAGCTGAGGGCCATGGCCTCCCACGCGAAGAGGAAGGCGAACGCGTCGCCCGCGGCGAAGACGAGGGCGAGGCTGGCGAGGAACAGGGGATAGGCGACGGTGGTCCGATCGCGGCCGGCCGGCATGTGGGCCCCCGTCGAGCCGTAGCCGATTCCGTAGGCGGAGCTCGCCGCACCGGCGACACCGAGCGTGGCAAGGAACAGCGCAGCCAGCGGATCGACGCGGATGTCGACGAGGGCGAAGCCGAGGACCGATCCGGCTCGCAGAGTCGCCGTCTCCCCGGTTGCGAGGACGGAGATCCCGAGGCCGACGAGACCGATGCAGGCCAGCCCAGCCAGCCCGTGGGCCATGCGCCGGCCGGTACGTCCCGGGACGAGGCCCGCCAGCGCGGCGACGGCGAGCAGGACGGTCGTCGTGACGACGAGCGCCGCAGGCAGGCCGCTGATCACGGCCGACGCGGTCGGCATGCGATGGGCTACTCCTCTGAAGTCCTGAAGGACCTGCGCGGTTCGGCTCGTGCGCCCTGCTGGACCTGCTGCGGGCGTTCAACGTCCGCGCCACCCACGAGTCGCGTCCCGGGGATGATATCGGAGGACCTGTAGTTCTTGCAGTATTGCAGTATTGCAGGATAACGATGCATGAAGGGATTGACTGGTGACGCGGCCGACGCCGGCCGGCGCGATGCGCGGGCGGCCCGGCGGCGGTGGTCGTGGCGGGCCCGGGGCGGAGGCGCAGGCTCGCGACCTGTCACGACGCCCGGGACCGTCCGGGGATCAGTGCGTCGCCGGGCCCTGCCAGCCAGGTTGGCGGGATCGCCCCGGTCCGTGCTCGGGTTGTCCCGCGAAGTGCCGGTTCAGGCCACGCCTCACGCTCGATACCGGTCGATCCTGCCAACAGGGCTGTCAGCCCTCCGCATGGACGCCGGCGGGTCGCCGGGCCCGGCGCGCCCGGCGTCGACCGCGGCGCAGGCGGCCCTCGGCGGCGCCGCCGGTGTGCGCCACTGCCGCGCCAGGGCGCGTGCCAGGAGCGCCCGTCACCGCCGCGCCTGAGAGGTCAGGCCGGGGCACCCGCCTCCGGCTCGCCGCGGACTGCGTCGTCCCAGCTCCAGGCGTCGATGTCCGGCGGGTCGTAGCCGAGGATCGTGAGAGCGTGACGGACCTGCGTCCGGTGCTCGCCGCCGTGGTCGAGCGCCTGGGCGAAGAGGACGACCGCCGGCAGCGTGACCGGCTCGCCGTGGAACGTCGTGTGGAGGATCGCGTCCGGGGCGTACGACCCGGCGA